>DATHII010000137.1:0-9189 GCA_035316885.1 Jiangellaceae bacterium
CGGGATCGGCGTGCTGGTGCTGTCGCAGTACCTCGAGTCCGACTGCGCCATGCGGCTGATCACCGACGCACCGGAGTGCGTGGGCTGCCTGCTCAAGGAGAGGGTGTCCGACGTCGCGGTTGTCGTCGACGCCCTTCGACGCGTGGTCGAGGGTGAGTGTGTGGTCGACCCGACCATCGTCTCGGCGCTGTTGCGCCGACCACGTGATCCGGGGCCGCTGGACCGACTCACCTCGCGAGAGGTGGAGGTGCTCAGCCTGATGGCGGAGGGGCGGTCCAACGGGGCGATCGCGGAACGCCTGGCGCTGAGCCAGAAGACGGTCGAGGCACACGTCGGTCAGATCCTGCAGAAGCTCGACCTCCACGCGTCGACCGAAGACCATCGGCGAGTGCTCGCCGTGCTCCACTACCTTCGCGCGGCTTAAGGCCGCCTTAAGGGTGCCGGCCATCATCTGCGTGTGGACACATTCGTGGTGCGGCTCTTCCCCGTCGGGGGAGTGGAAGGGCCGGTGCTGCGGGGGGTGGTGTCCCGGGTGGCCAGCGGGAACAGCGTGAGCTTCCACTCTGTCGACGAGCTGGTCGACTTCCTCGTCGATCCCCTCCGGGGGCAGGGGATCGACGAGGAGCCCGCTTCGTGACTGGCGGGGTGTCACAATCGTGGCACCCCAGATCACCCAGCGGCACGAAGAGGTCACGTGGCGACCGACGCCTCGGCTCCGCGCTCCGGCCACATCGGCAGGCGCCGCCTCGAAGCGCGCCTGACTGCCGCCGCCGAGGGCAGACTCACCCTGGTCGTCGCCGGAGCGGGCTACGGAAAGACGACGCTGCTTCGCAGCTGGCCGGCACCGGTGCCCGTGGCCTGGCACACGATCGGTCCGGCCGACCGGGTCCCGGGTGTAATCGCCCGCCACATCGTCGATGCCCTGCGCCTGCGGGTGCCCGACCTGTCGGCCGACCTGGTGGTGGCCGCGAGCGGGCTGCGCGGTCACGACGCCGACGACATCGGCCAGGCCGAAGCATCCGCGGCGGCGCTCGCCGAGGCGCTGGGAGCGGCGTTACGCCGGAGCACAGCGCTGGTGCTCGACGACGTCCACGAGATCGAGTCCGTCGCCGAGGCGTCCCGGTTCGTCGCCGCGCTGAGCAGGCAGCTGCCCGGGTCGCTCAACCTGGTCCTGGTCAGCCGCGACACGTTGCCGTTTCGCACCGCGCGGATGATCGCACACGGCGAGGCTGCGGAGATCGGTGCCGCCGATCTCGCCTTCACGGTCGGCGAGACGGAGGATCTCGTTGCCGGCCTGGCCGGCGTACCTGACGCCGGACTCGCCCGCGCCGTGCACGCTCTCAGCGGTGGCTGGCCGGTCGCCACCCGCCTCGCCGTCGAGGCGATGGCAGGCGCTCCCGCCACCGAGCGGGCCGCGATCCTCGAGACGATGCGAGAACCACGGGGGCTGTTGCTCGACTACATGGTCGACGAGGTGATCGGTCAGGAATCGCCCGACGTGCTCCAGTTCCTCGAGCGGGCAGAACCGTTGCGGTGGATCGACGCCGGGCTGGCCCGAGCGGTTGGCGTCCGCGATGCCGAGCAGGTGCTGGCTGCGGTGACCCGCCGGGGCGTGTACGTCGAACCCGGTCCGAACGTGTCCGGCCGCATCGAGCTGACGCCGCTCTCCCGCGCCTTCGTCCACACCCATTGCCGGCTCGGCACAGCGGAGCGCGACGCCGTACTCGTCGCAGCGGCCCGCTGGCACGAGGAAGCGGGTGAGCACGTCGAGGCGCTGGGCTACTGGGTCGAACTGGCCGACGCGGATGCATGCCTGCGGGTGCTCGACGCGCACGGCGAACAGCTCCTGGCCGATGGACACGCCCAGCAGGTGGTCGACGCCGCTGATCTCGTCCCTCCCGACCTGCGGGGCGCGACGTTCCAGGTCATGGTGGGTGACGCGTGCCTGCTGCTCGGTGACTGGGACGCTGCGCTCGGCTGTTACGGCCGGGCGGCACGCGACGCCGGGCCGGTGCCGGCGAGCATCGCGTGGCGCACCGGGCTCCTTCACTACCTGCGCGGCAACCTCGACAACGCCGCGAAGGCCTATGAGGGCGGCGACACCGAGGATCCCGACCTGGCGGCCCGATCCCTCCTGCTGAGCTGGTCGGCGAGCGTGCGGTGGCTGCGCGGCGACCTCGAAGGGTGCCGGGCACACGCCACCCGGGCGTTCGAGGCCGCGCGCGCAACCGGAGACCATAGGGCGCTCGCCAACGCGCACACGGTGCTGGCCATGGTCGCCGCGCTCGAAGGTGACCGGGGGGCCAACGATGCGCACTACCTGCGCGCACTCGATCACGCGGCGGCGGCGCGCGACGTCTTCCAGCTCGTCCGGATCCACAGCAACCGGGGGAGCCGCGAGATGGAGGAGGGTGACGCTGAGGGGGCACTGGTCGAGGTCGATCTCGCGCTGCGGCTCGCCGACCTCGCCGGTTTCGCCACGTTCCGCGGACTCGCACTGTCCAACCGGGGCCAGGCGCTGCTGGCCCTCGGCCGCATGGACGAGGCGAAGGTGGAGCTCGAGTCCGCCCGGGTCGTCTTCGAGCGGCTCGGGTCGTCGATGGCGGCCTACCCGTACGCCTCGCTCGGCGACATCCATCGGATCCGCGGCGACCGTGTCGCGGCGCGGGCCGCATACGAGCGGGCTCTCGGGCTCGCCGAGCAGACCGGCGACACCCAGGGCCTGGTCCCCGCGCTCTCGGGGTTGGCCCGGCTGCTCGCCACGGAGGATCCGCAAGCAGCCGCGGAACACTCGGCGCGGGCCCTGGCCTGCGGTCCCTCTCTCGGCCGGGTAGGTGCTCTCCTGGCAGCCGCACGTGTTGCCCTTGCAGCCGGCGAGCACACGGTCACGATGGATCGCGCCGGTCAGGCCCTCAGGGCGGCAGAGGCCGTCCGCGACAGGGCGGGCATCGCCGAAGCGCACGAGTTGCTGGGCGCGACCGGGCGCGACCGCGAACCCGTGTTGACCGCAATCGGCCTGTGGCGCGAGCTCGGCGACCCGGTGGGGGTGGCACGGGCCAGCCTCGCGCTCGCGGAGTTGGAGAGCGGATCCGTCTCGGCCGGTCTGGCGGCCCAGGCCGCGGAAGAGGCGCAGGCGCTGGGCGCGCGCGAGGTGGCGGCCCAGGCCCAGGCGCTGCTCCGCGAGGTAGACCAGCCGGAGGTGACCGTGGTCTGCCTCGGCGGGTTCCGCGTGGACCTCGCCTCGGAGCCCGTTCCCGGTGCGGCCTGGCAGTCGCGCAAGGCGCGCGATCTTGTCAAGCTACTGGTGTGCCGCCGGGGTCGGCCGATCCACCGCGAACAGCTCGCCGAGATTCTCTGGCCCGACGTGGATCCGGCCCGTACGGCCAACCGGCTCTCGGTCGCGCTGTCCACCGTCCGCACGATCGTCGATCCGGAGCACCGGCACGCTCCCGATCATTACCTTCGGATCGACGGCGACGCAGTCGCCCTCGCGAACACATCGATCGATGTCGAGCAGTTCCTCCGCAATGCGGGAGCAGGGCTGGCCGCGGCTCGTACCGGCCGGGTGGGCGATGCTCGGCGGTACCTCGAGGCAGCGGAACTCGCCTACGCCGGCGACCTGTTCGAGGACGACCTCTACGCCGAATGGGCCGTCGACTTGCGGGAGAAGGCCAGGATGACCTACCTCGACGTTGCGCGCGCTCTGGCTGACCTCGCCGGCGACGACCATGAGGCGAGGGCCCGCTACCTGCTGCGCATCCTCGAGCGCGATCCGTTCGACGAGCGGGCCCATCTCGACCTGGTCGCCCTTCTCGCCGACGACGGGCGGCACGGCGAGGCACGCCGGCGTTACCGCCTGTACTCCCGTCGCATGGACGAGATCGACGTCGAGGCGGCGCCTTATCCGGCGGACCGGTAGCTCACGCCTGGCCGGTCGCGTCGTGGATCGTGGCCAGTCGCCGCACGGGTGACAGCGCGACCCAGATCGTGGCCAGTGGCATGCCGAGGGCCCCGACGACCATCGCCGGGTGAGCCCCGAGACCGGCGGCGAGTGCACCGCCAAGGGCTGCACCCACGGGGATGGCGCCCCACGAGATCAGGCGGTAGGCGGCGTTGACGCGGCCGCGGACGTGGTCGCCCACCGCGGTCTGGCGCAGGCTCACGGCGTGGACGTTGGCCACCCCGATGCCGATGCCCATGACGAGGAACAGCCCGCCCAGGGTGGCGAGTGCGGCCGCCGGGCTGTCGCCGATGAGCAGGACCGCTACGGGTGCCGTGTTGCCGAGGATCAGCGTGAGCAGCAGGACGCGTCCATAGCCGAACCGGCCGGTCGCGCGGGCTCCGAACCAGGCGCCGAGGAACGACCCCACCCCGCCGGCGGTGAATACGAGTCCGATGTGCACGGGGCCGAGCCCGAGATCGCGCACCGCGAACAGGAGCAGTCCGAGGATGAAGACCTCGTTGAAGAAGTTGAACGTCGTCGCCTCCCCGAGCAGCGGACGCACGTACGGGTTGCGCAGGGCAAGGCGGAGACCCTCGGCCACGTCGCGACGCGACGACTTGTGCTCCGGCTCGCGGACGCGGCCGGGTTCGACGGTGGAGATCCGCCAAAGGCTCAGCGCCGACACCAGGAAGGTCGTGGCGTTCACCAGGACTGCCACCGGTGCGGTCAGCACACCGACGATGGCTCCTCCGATGCCCTTCCCAGCGATCTCGTTCGCCGACTGGGCCGCCGCGAGCTTCCCGTTCGCGTCGACGAGCTGGTGGACCGGGACGACGGTCGGCACGAACGCGAAGTCGGCCAGCTGGTACAGAACGGTGAGCACGCCGGCGGCGAAGACCGCGATGTAGAGGAACTCCATTCCGGCCACTCCGGCCCACACGACCAGCGGGATGGTCCCGATGAGGACGAAACGCCCAAGGTCCGCTCCGATCATCAGTGGCCGACGGGCCCGCCGGTCCACGAGCACTCCGAGCGGCAGGGTCGCGAGCAGGAATGGGAGGAACTGCGCGGTGCGGAGGAGACCGACCTCGGCGGCGCTGGCCGAGAGGGTGATGATCGCCAGCAGGGGGAGGGCCAGCTCACCGATCTCGGAGCCGAACCACGACACCGCCGACGCCAGCCACAGCCGGCGGAAGTCGCCATTGCGCCATGCACCCGGGGCGGTCGATGTGAGGGTCGAGTCAGCCGTCGGGGTAACCGGCGTCATAGAAATACAGGTTATTGATAACTAGTCTAGAGCACAAGGCGGTTACAATGATCGCATGGCACAGCGGAGCGCCGCAGCCCCTGGGCAACTGGAAGTGGTCAGGGGGTTCGTCAACACGCGCGACCTCGAGGCGGGCACCGACGCGATCGCCACGTCAACAGCGCTCGCCGACTGGCTCGTCGGCGCCGGTCTGCTCCCACCCGACGAGCCGGTCGGGCCGGCAGACGTCGAGGCCGCGGGTCGTCTGCGGGAGGCGCTGCGGGAGGCGCTGGCGGCCAACCACGACGGGCGACCGCTGGCCGACGAGGTTGTCCGCGCGTTGAACGACGCCACCCGGACCGCCGAGATCTCGGTCGCCGTCACCCCTTCACCGGGCTGGGCACACCGCCCGGCCGCGTCAGGGACGGCGGCCGCCTTCGGGGAGATCCTCGTGGTCGCCCTCCAGGCGATGTCGGCGGACACGTGGCGCCGGCTGAAGGTGTGCGTCAACGACACCTGCCGGTGGGCGTTCTACGACCACTCCCGGGCCCGGTCGGGCAGGTGGTGCTCGATGGGTGTCTGCGGCAACCGGGCCAAGCAGCAGGCCTGGCGCCGCCGCCGCTCCTAGACGACGATCGGCGCCTCGGCCAGCCGGGCCCGGACCGGGTCCTCGGGAATGACCCACGGCGCCTCGGCGTCGGCGTCGGGATCCGCCCGCCACCGCCGCCCGACCCGGTCGACCGCCACCGGGTAGATGGTCAGTGAGCCGTCGGCGCCGATGTGCAGGCGCAGGAAGCTCTTGTGGTCCTCGATGCCCAGGCCTGCGTACAGCTCATTGACATTGACCTGGAAGCGGCTGGCGACCAACAGGTAGGCGCCGACGATCCAGCAGTCGAGCACGGCGACGACGGGTCCGTACACGACGAGCGCCAGCAGGATCGACCAGGGGTTCGGCAGCTGAGCGATCGGGAGGCTCGTCCACACGGCCGTCCCGGCGACGCCGAGTGCGACGTGCGGCACGGCGTGCAGGAGTGCGGCCACCCAGTGGCGGATCCTTCGCCGTTGGAGCGCCTGAACCACCGCGAACAGGACGGTTCCGGCGACGACGGCCGTGACGGCGATGGCGATGGGCGCGTTGAGCCAGCGGCCGTGGGCGGTCCGCATGGCGAACATCAGCAGGGTCTGCATGAGACCGAGCAGGATCAGGAAGCCGGGATTGCGCCACGGCAAGCGGGTGAAGACACTCCAGCCCAGCCGCCGCGATTGGGTCGGCGTCGGGAACGTTCCGGCCAGGTTGTAGAACTGAGGCTCGCTCGCCCTCCGCGCAAGCGTCGTCGGGGGCGGCACGGCGATGCGCCCGGGCAGGTGCGCCGTGCCAACCAGGTAGGCACCGCCCCCGCCGCACGTGATGAGCTGGCGGCCTCCGTCGGAACCGCCGTCTGCAAAGCGGGCGTAGTGGTGGGCGTCGCCGGTGAGCATGACCGGAACCTTGGCACCGGTCGGCTCGACGACCGTGCGGAGGAAGTAGTCGGTGCTGTCGTAGGCCTCCCGGTCCTGCTGCGAGAGCACCCAGGTCGGCCGCGACAGGCAGACGATCACCCGGTCGCCCGGCCGGAGGTCACGCGCGGCGGCCTCGAAGTACCGCAGTTGAGGCTTGTCGATGTAGACGTCGAGCTGGGTGTCGATGGCGTAGAGCCACCATCGATGCGGCAATGCCACCGCGAAATAGCTGCGCTGCTGGCGGGTCCGCCAGCCGCCGACGCAGTCGCCTTGGGCGAACAGGCGCAGGAACGCGGTCAGCCCGTCGTACCAGTCGTGGTTGCCCGGCAGCGCGTAGAGGTCCGGCGTCCGCGGGGTCCGAACCGGCAGGGCCGCTCGGTACGGGCCCTTCCACCGGTTGCCGTACGCCGTGCCTGACGCGGTCGGGTACACCTGGTCGCCGCCGAGCACCAGCATCGCGCCGCGCGGCAGTTCGAGTGTTGGTCCGTCGGTCTGTCCGACGTCGAGCGTCGGCCGCGCGATCAGGGAGGCGATCGTGTAGGTCGCGTCGAACCCGTCTCCGACGTCGGCGGTGTAGTCGATCCAGAGCTCGTTCGCGCCGGAGTGGTCGAACCGGAGGTCGCCGAGGACGGCCTGCATCTCGCGCTTGTCGAGATAGGCACCGAACAGGTCGGAGACGACCGTCCGGATGCCGGTCGCCACGAGGAGGCCGGGATTGAGCCAGGGCACGGCCTTCTGCGGGGTGAAGCCGAGTTCGACGGGGGACATGTCGCGCGGTCTGTGCTCACGCATGGGCAGGACCTTACGGTGGAGGTACGAGCAACGTCCGCAGCGCCACGAGGGGAGATCGCGGATGCGAGTGTTCACGGCCGCGGCCGTCCAGATCAGGCCTGCGCACGAGCGGTTGACCGCTGAGACCGTCAAGGCCAACGTCGACCATGCGGTCGACTACGTCGAGCGATGCGTCGACGCGACCGGTGCCTCGCTGGTCGTGCTCCCCGAAACCGTCACGACCGGATTCACACCGGGCTGCACCGCCGAGGAGCTCTGGAACCTGCTCGGCGAGCCGGACGGCCCGACGGTCGCACCGCTGGCCGAGGTTGCCGGCCGACAGGGCATTCACCTGATCTGGGGCACCTATTCGCGGGGGGAGGCGCCGGGGATCGTCTACAACGCAGCAATGCTCGCGGGCCCGTCGGGGTCGGTGCTCGGCGTGTACCGGAAGACCCATCCCTTCTGCACCGAGCTTCGCTCACGCGGCGGATGGGTCACGCCCGGGGACGACGTCTGCGTCGTCGAGACCGACCTGGGCCGGATCGCGATGATGGTGTGCTTCGACGGCGACTTCCCCGAGTTGGCCCGGATCATGGCCCTGCAGGGGGCCGAGGTGATCGCCCGGCCGTCGGCCCTGCTGCGGTCGGCCGACATCTGGGAGCTGACGAACCGCGCCCGGGCGTACGACAACCACGTCTACGTCGTGGGTGCCAACGCCGTCGGGACCGATCCAGCGGGGGTGCTGTACTTCGGCAACTCGATGATCGTGACTCCGACCGCCGAAGTGGTCGCCTGGGGCTCGACACACGAATCCTGGGTCAGCGCTCGCCTCGACCCTGCGCACGCGATGAGTGCGCTCACCCCAGGGTCGAGCGTGCGGCAGCAGTTCGACCACCTTGCCGAGCGCAACCTCTCGCTTCTGCGCCGGTACGCTGACACGTTGCTCGGTGAGGGCGCGACGTCGTTCCCGCACGGACAAGCCTGACCTCGAACCATCGGTGGTCAGCCACGTATCGTTGCGATCGCCTCGCGCCGGAGTGCGTCGCTGACGTCGAACGCCTGTCGCTGCGAAACGCTGCCGGCGATGGTGGCGTCAAGGTCCGGGTAGTGATACGAGAAGGTGTTCCAGAACCCGTTGTGTCCCCAACCGCGTTCCCCTGCGTCCTCGATCGCGCTGATGCCGAGCCCGTAGTCGTCCTGGTCGGGAGCCACCCGGGTCTCCGTCATGAGGCTCAGCGTCTCGGGCTTGCGAAAGACATCCCCCGTCAGCAGCGCGCGCGTGAAGACCGCCATGTCGCGAACGGTCGCGGCGAGCCCGCCGCCGCCGTACAGGTCGAACGACGGGTCCCAGGCGTACGTGTCCACCTCTCCGACGAACTGATGTGCGCGATCCTTCACGCCGGCGGGAGTGGGCTCCAGCGTCTCCAGCCACGTGGCCTCGAGGCCGTTCGTATCGGGATGGTCGTCGACGAGGCCGTAGAGGAGCGCCGAGACGCGACCATGGAGTTCGCTCGTACGTGCGTCGGAGCAGTCCGCCGAGGGTGTGCCGAGCGTGGGCTGGTCGGTCGAGTCTGTGGTCGAGCAGCCGAGCGTCAGAACGGACAGGACGAGGACGGCGACCGTTGCCCTCGGGGCCGTTCGTCGATCAACGCGAGTGATCATGACCGGGTCCCTCGTAGCACGTGCCTTGGTGTTCCACCTTGTTGGAAGGAGCATCGCAGCACGC
>DATHII010000138.1:0-7767 GCA_035316885.1 Jiangellaceae bacterium
AGCATCCAGTAGAGGCCGAGCAGCGTGCCCGGTGCGTGCAGGTCGTCGGTCACGTGAAGCGGCAGGGCGACCTCGACCGGGCCGTACAGCAGGTTGAAGAACCACGTGAGCGTCAGCAGCCCGAGCAGCTCGGGATGGGACCGAAACAACGCGAGCCCGCCGCGGGCGGCCGCCTGGTCGACGGGCGAGACGTGCCCCAACTCCGGCAGCCGGGTGCGCACGACGAGCACGGCGAGGAACACATAGGTGAGAGCGTCCAGGCCGAGCACGAGCGCGGAGCTGACGTACATCACAAGCACACCGGCGATCGCGGGTCCCGCGATCGTGGCAGCGAAGTTGAGCGAGCTGACCAGGGTGTTCGCGGCGAGCCGCTGCTCGTTGGGCAGCAGCCCGGCCAGCAGGGTGTACTGGCCCGCGCTGCCCCACGCGTGCAGCAGCGACGAGACCGCGAGCAGCGCGACGTACAGCGGCAGCGTAAGCAGCCCGGCGAGCCAGGCGAGCGGTACGGCGCCCAGAAACACGCCGCGCACGATGTTGTCGGCGAGCAGTAGCCGCCTGGCCGGCACCCGGCGCAGACGGCGACCGAACGCCAGCGCGCCGACCACGCCCGGCAAGGTGTACGCGGCCACCGCGCTGCCGACCCATATCCCCGCGGTCGCCTGCGGCGCGAGCTCGATGGCGAGCCACGCCACCGCGACGAAGCTCATCCCGTCCCCGAGGTACGAGACCGCGAACCCGAGGATCAGTCGCCGGAACACCCGGTTTGCGAGCACAGGCCGGTAGGCGGAGGGGACGAGGCGTCGGAGCACCACGGGGCACCTAGTGACGATGTACCTGAGATCGATCTGTCTCAGCCGTCAGTCAGGCCGGCGATCGCCGGACGGCTCAGCGCAGCTCCTGGATGCGGACGTGGTTGCCCGCGGGGTCGCGGAAGGCGCAGTCGCGAACGCCGTACGGCTGCTCGGTCGGCTCCTGGACGACCTCGGCGTCGCCGGCCTGCAGCCGCTCGAAGGTGTCGTCGAGGTCTTTGGTGGCCAGGAGGATCCAGCCGTAGGTGCCCTTGGCCATCATCTCGACGATGGTGCGGCGCTCGTCGTCGGTGATGCCGGGGTCGGCGGCCGGCGGCGCCAGGAGGATGGACGTGTCGGGCTGGCCGGCGGGGCCGACCGTGATCCAGCGCATCTTGCCGTTTCCGACGTCGCTGCGGACCTCGAAGCCGAGGGTGTCGCGGTAGAAGGCCAGGGAGGCGTCCGGGTCGTCGTGCGGGAGGAAGGTCGTGTGAATGGTGATGTCCATGGCGGTCACGCTAGCTGCGGCTCGAGGGCCGGGGCTTCTCGATTCCTGATCGGCCTGGTCACCTGCTTCGCGATGCACGCCGGCATCCCCGCCGTGATGCGCGCCCCCTCACGCCGATAGATGCTGGGCGGCACACCGACCAGTTCGGTGAAGCGAGTGCTGAAGGTGCCCAGCGACGAGCAGCCAACCGCGAAGCAGATCTCGGTAACGCTGAGGTCGCCACCACGCAGCAGCGCCATCGCGCGCTCGATGCGCCGCGTCATCAGATAGCTGTACGGCGACTCGCCGAAGGCGAGCCGAAACTCGCGGCTGAGGTGCCCGGCCGACATGTGCGCGCCGCGGGCGAGCGCCTCGACGTCCAGCGGCTGCGCGTACTCCCGGTCGATCCGGTCTCGGACGCGGCGCAGACGCGCGAGGTCGCGCAGGTTCTGCGTCGAGGCGGGTCTGCTGGTCACATGCGAAATCGTACGTCGCGCCGTTGCCCAGCGCCGCCGGCGTCCCACCCCACTCCGTGTGGCGCGGACCCGTGTCTGAGCGGCTATTCGCTGGCGCCGGGACCTGATGCAAAGGAATTCGCGGCGGCCTGGATCTTGGCGACGTATTCACGCCAAGACGCTTCGTCGAGGACTTCGTCATGGTCAGGGCCGGCACGCCCATCGATCAACTCTCGGACGATGTCCGCATGACCGGCGTGCCGGGCAGTTTCGGCGACCATCCGGACGAGCAGGACACCCAGGGTGGTGTCACGCCTGCTCTCAGGCCAGTGGGCCACCCGTCCAGGGGTCGGTAGGTCGAGGTCAGCGATCGTCTGGTCGGCGTGCGTACACGCGCGCTGGTAGAGGCCGACGAGATACTCGCTGGTCTCGTCGGCCGTCGCCCACATGTCGGCGCCCTCCCAGATCGAACCGTCCTCGACCCACGACATCGTCTCCGGCGCCGGGCGATCGAACGACTCGCCGAGGTATCCATACTCGAGTCCAGCCAAATGCTTGACCAGTCCGAGCAGATTGGTGCCGGTCGTGGTCATCGGTCGGCGGAGGTCGTACTCGCTCAGGTCCTCGAGCTTGGACAGCAGTCCTGCTCTGCTGGCCTGCAGACTTCGGTGCAGGTCAGCCTTCACGTCCGACACGACTCACCTCTCTGATAACCATCCGAGCAGACGACCATGGCATGCTCACGTGCCACGGCTCCTCAGGAGAACGCATGGGCAACGTCATCGTCGACCTCTCGATCTCGGCCGACGGCTTTATCGCCGGAGCGAACGACGGTCCCACGAATCCCCTCGGCGACGGCGGCGACGCGCTGTTCGCCTGGATGGCCGCCGGCCCGGAACGCAATCGGATCAATCAGTGGTTCTGCCCGCCGGACGCCAGCATGCCGATCATCGAGGAATGGAACACGGAGAGCGGCGCGATGGTCAGCGGGCGCCGCACGTTCGACATCGCCGACGGGTGGAAGAACGGCCATCCGATCGATGTGCCGAACTTCGTCGTCACCCATGACCCTCCGACCGCCGGCGAATGGAGCCCGCGAGTCGAGTTCGTGACCGACGGCGTCGAGCGGGCAGTCGACCTCGCCCGGCAGGCTGCCGGCGATCTCAAGGTCTCGGTCTGCGCGGCCAGCGTCACACAGCAGTCGCTGCGCGCCGGTCTGCTCGATGAGATCAACCTCAGCGTCGTGCCGGTGCTGCTCGGCGCCGGTGTCCGCCTGCTCGACACCGTCGGACCTGTCGACCTGGAGCAGGTCCGGGTGATCGAGTCTACGGGTGTGACGCACATGCGCTACCGGGTCAAGCGCTGACGGCGCACGATCGTCACGCAGCCGGGCCACGAGGGCGGGCGCCCGCGAGATACTCCGTGGCCAGCCGTTTCGGTGCGCGGTCGAGCCACGCCTCGACGATCAGCTCCTCGAGGTCGTCGACACCGATCCGGTCGAGCCTCATGAGGATTGACGGGTAACCGTCGAAGTGTGGCGTGGTGAAGTACACGTCCGCGTCCTCTGCGAGCAGAGCCTCCTTGACTCCGAGGTCCGGCACCCTCACCGCGAGCACCGGGCCGTCCGGTGCGCTATCGCCGAGCGCCTTGAGGTCGGACCGACGCAGTGGCCGATCCCAAGCGAACGGCCTGTCCTTGACCCGCCACGCCGGAATGCCCTGCCCCGGATGTTCGACCGTCTCGGGCAGCCCTGACGCGGTGCGGCGTACGTCGTCCCAGGTCGCCATGCCCTGAACAATAGGCCCGTATGGACGATCCCCATCCATGGTCCATGTCCCTCGCGGAGCTACCCACGTCATCGGTTGCGTAGATCGGGAGGGGTGAGAGAGTCGATGCGACTACCGCGGGCCGAGTCCTCGATGAGCTGGGCCAGCCGACGCCTGCGGGTTTCTTCCTTCTTCGCGCTGACCACCCACCAGATGGCGGCTCGGCGGTAGGACGGTGGCGCGGTCTCGGTGAAGAACGTCCACGCCGCCGGCACGGCGCGCATCGTCGCCGCGTACTCCTCGGGCAGTTCGGTTGGCCGGTTCTCGTAGGAGTAGATGCCAGTCCGCGACTCGGACCTGGCCTCGAAGGCCGCCTGCCCCGCCGGCTGCATGCGGCCCTCGGCACTGAGCTTGGCGACGTGCTTGACATTGACCGCGCTCCATGTACTGCCGGTCTTCCGCGGCGTGAAACGGATCGTGTAGCTCACGTCGTCGATGCGGCGGCGGACGCCGTCGATCCAGCCGTAGCACAGCGCCTCGTCGACCGCCTGCGGCCAGGTGATGCTCGGCAGTCCGGAGGCGACCTTCCGGAATCCGACCAGCAGCTCGGTCCGGTCGCCATGGTGCGCGTCGAGCCAGGCGCGGAAGTCCTCCGGCGTTGGAAAGTACGTAGGCTGCGAATCCGCCATCGTCGTCCTCCTTACCGTCCACGCCGGCCAGCAGACGGCCCACACATTCGGCCGCCCCTCCCCCGGCGCCGTCGCTGATCGTGCCGTGCTCTGACTCCCAACACAATCAGACGCGTTTCGTTCAAGACCGTCCTGAGCCGTGCGCACACACTCGGTCCGTCGGCCGAGCACCGACGATGTCCTACCCACACCGGTCACGGTGACCAGCGCATGACGACCTCCTCCGGGCGTTGCGTTCGCCGTGGGCGTACGGCCGATCGCAGAAATGGGGTAGCGACGACGCCGTCCGAATCGCTATCTTGTCGACGAAACGAAACCGTTTCGTTTCATCCAGTGGACCATCAGGAGGCCGAGTTGCGCCCCGTCACCGCCGCCCCGGGTACCCGCCCCCGGGTCGAGGGCGAACGCGAGGAACAGATTCTCGATGCGACCGTCCGCCTGCTCGTCGACCTCGGCTACGACCGGCTCACTCTCGACGCCGTCGCTGCCGAGGCACACGCCAGCAAGGCGACCCTCTACCGACGCTGGCTCGGGAAGGCCGATCTCGTCGTCGATGCCATCGCCCGGGCCAAGAGATGTCCCGAGCCGGTCGACATCGACTCCGGATCGCTGCGCCGCGACCTCATGGCCATCGCCTGTAACGCTGGTGGCTTCACCGACGACGTCCCCTTGTCAGTGCTGGCCGGTTTGATGTCAGCCATGCACCACGACGCCGATCTCCAGCGCGCATTCCGCGAACGCTTCCTGGCGCCCCGCCTCGAGGTTCTCGCGGCGGTCCTCGACCGGGCCAGCAAGCGCGGCGAGATCGACGCCGAGGTCGATATTCAGTTGCTTGCCGACGTACTGCCGGGCATGGTTTTGCACCGGCGGCTCATCATGGGCGGATCGGTCGACGACGACTTCATCGCCCGCATCATCGACGGGGTCCTGCTCCCCGCGGCACACCGCACCCACCCCGTCTCCAGCCGACTCACGACGAGTTGAGAAAGAGAGCTGTGATGTCCCACGACACGACGGCTGTCGACGCCGCTGCGCCGGAGCCGAATCCGACCGAGAACGACCACGGGCACCGACATCTGGGCATAGCCCTGGCCATCATCACCGCAGCGCAGTTGATGATCGTGCTCGACGCCTCGGTCGTCAACATCGCATTACCGTCGATCCAGGCCGACCTTGGCTTCTCCGACGCCAACCTGTCCTGGGTGGTCAACGCCTACGTCCTGGCCTTCGGCGGTCTTCTGTTGCTCGGCGGTCGCCTGGGCGACCTGCTCGGCCGGCGGCGGATCTTCATGGTTGGCATCGCACTGTTCACCCTCGCGTCCTTCCTCGGCGGCATCGCCCAGGGCGAGGCGACGCTGCTGATCGCCCGGGCTCTGCAAGGCGTCGGCGCCGCGATCGCCTCCCCCACCGCGCTTGCGCTGATCACCACGACGTTCCCGGCCGGGCCGCCCCGCAACCGGGCCATGGCGGTCTACGCGGCCATGTCCGGAATGGGCGCCGCGATCGGCCTGATCGTGGGTGGTTCGCTCACCGAGGTGTCCTGGCGGTGGACGCTGTTCATCAACATCCCGATCGGCATCCTCCTGCTGGTGCTCGTCCCGCGCTTCCTCGGCGAATCGCCGCGGCAGCACGGTGAGTTCGACGTCCTCGGGGCCGTCCTCGGCACTGCAGGGCTGGTTTCCCTGGTCTACGGCCTCACCCACGCGGCTTCGCACGAGTGGACGTCGCCGACGACGATCTTCACGCTGGCTGTCGGCGTGGCGTTGCTGTTGCTCTTCATCGCCGTGGAGTCCCGGATCGAGCACCCGCTGTTGCCGATGCGGATCCTTGCCGACCGCACCCGTGCGGTCAGCTTCGTGTCCATGCTCATCATGGGTGCGGCGATCTTCTCGATGTTCTTCTTCATCAGCCTCTTCGTCCAGCAGGTGCTCGGCTACAGCCCGCTCAAGGCCGGCGTCGCGTTCCTGCCGTTCACCGCGGGCATCATCGTGTCCGCGCAGACGGCGTCGGCGCTGGCTTCGCGGGTCGACCCGCGATGGATCGCCGGGGCGGGTGCGCTCATCAGCGCGGTCGGGATGTGGGGTTACACCCTGCTCGACGTCAACTCCACCTACGTCGCCGACCTGTTGCCATGGATCCTCGTCCAGTCGGTCGGGATGGGTCTGGTCTTCGTGCCGCTCACGCTCACTGCGGTGAGCCGGGTCGCTCGCGAGGACGCCGGCGTCGGCTCTGCGGTGCTCAACACCATGCAGCAGGTCGGAGGCGCACTGGGGCTGGCCACGCTCGGCACGGTGGCGGTCCAGGCTGCAGAGAGCAGGGCCGAGGAGCTCGGTCAGCTCGCGGCGACCGGTGGGGTCGATCCGCAACTGATCGGCGCGGCGGCTCAGACGTATGGCGCGACGCAGGCCTTCTGGGTCGCGGCCGTGATGATCCTCGCCGCGGCGGTGATCGTGCTGTTCGGGCTGAACATCAAGCACGAGGTGCTCTCAGCCGACGGGGCGGTGCCCGAGGCGGTGCCCGCCTGACGTTGCCCGTCGCGGCACAGTGACGCTCGCCCTCGTCCACAGCCCTCTCGTCGGCCCAGCCACCTGGCAGGCCGTGGCGGAGGTGCTGCGGGACGAGGGCGAGTTCGTGGTCGTACCCGACCTCACCCGTAGTGTCGCGGCGGGCCCGCCAGTGTTGCCAGCGGTCCAGCAGGCCGCTGCCGACGCGGTCGACGCGTCGAGACCCGATGGCTCTGTGGCGCTGGTCGGGCACAGCGGTGCAGGGCCGCTGTTGCCGGGCATAGCGGACCGGACGGTGGCACCGGTGCGCGCGCTGATCTACGTCGACTCGCTGCTCCCACAGGCGGGTGTGAGCTGGTTCGACCGCGCGCCGCACGATCTGGCCGACCACATGCACGGGCTGGCCCGCGACGGTCTACTCCCACCGTGGAACGAGTGGTTCGAGGCTGGTGCCGTCGAGGAGTTGCTTCCCGATCCACTCGTGCGCCGCCGGTTCGTCGCCGAGCTTCCCCGCCTACCGCTCGTCTACTTCGACGAGGCAATGCCACCGGCGTCGTGGGACGGACCGAGTGGATACATCCTGCTCAGCGAGGCATACCAGCGCGACGCGGCGCAGGCCCGCCGTCAAGATTGGCCGGTACTCGAACGGCGTGGTCACCACCTGTCGATGCTGACCGATCCCGCGAACATCGCGTCGGCGATCCACGAGCTGATCCGCCTCCTCTCCGAGATGAGTGAGTCCGACTGAGACAAGGGTGCCCCTCAACAGGTGATCGACACCCGTTGGTGCGGGCGAATTCAGCAGACCAACCCATTACAGAAGTTCAGCCAATGAGGCGACCACGAAGGCCAATCCTGAAGATGATATATGCCTGTTGGATTCTCTCTATGGCGCCGGCTTGTTGAGTTGGTCGTATCGGGGTCGGGTGTTGCGTCGGGCGATTTGGTCGGGGTCGATCCAGGGTGGGGGTGTGAGTTCGGGGTGTCGGTCGGCGGCCATTCGCACGTGCCAGCCGTGGTGGTGGATGACGCGGTGGTGGGCTGCGCAGAGCAGGACCAGGTTGTCCAGGTCGGTGGG
>DATHII010000139.1:0-4946 GCA_035316885.1 Jiangellaceae bacterium
CACTCGGCCACCACATGCGCGGGCCGACGTCGAGGTTGAGGGCGGTAACGAGCACCGACCGCACGATGAGCGTGTCGAGCAGAACGCCGAACGCCACAGCGAACCCGATCTGGGCGAAGGCCACCACCGGCAGCGTGGCCAGCACGGCGAACGTGCCCGCGAGCACCAGGCCGGCCGAGGTGATGACCCCGCCGGTGGCCGCCAGCCCGATCAGCGCACCCCGCCGGGTGCCGTGCTGCTGCGCCTCCTCGTGGACCCGGGTCATCAGGAAGATGTTGTAGTCGATGCCCAGTGCGACCAGGAAGACGAAGACGAACAGCGGGAAGGCGGTGTCGGCGCCGGCGAAGCCGAAGACGTGCTCGAAGACCAGCGCGCTGACCCCGAGGGCCGCTGCGAACGACAGGACGACGGTGGCGATCAGTATCAGGGGCGCCACGACCGCGCGCAGGAGCAGCGCGAGGATCACGAACACGGCTACCAGGATGAGCGGCATGATGACCCTGCTGTCGCGCTCGGCCGCCCGCTGCGCGTCGAGGTTGATCGCCGTGGTGCCACCGACGAGGGCGTCGGCATCGTCGACCGCGTGCACGCTGTCGCGCACCCGGTCGACGGTGTCCTGGGCCGCCGTACTGTCCGGCGCATCCTCCAGCGTTCCTTCGAGGTAGGCGTAGCCGCCTAGCACGATCGGCTCGCTCACCTCCGCGATGCCGGCGGTTTCCGCAAACGCGGCGCGGACCGGCTCAGCCGCCGCCGCGTCGGCCACGACGACGACCGGGCTGCCCGTGCCCGCCGGGAAGTGGCGGGCCAGCGCCTCCTCGCCGGCGATGGACGCCGGCCTGTCGACGAACGCGTCGCGGTTCTGGAGAACCCCGGTGTTCAGGCTGAGCAGTCCCAACGCCATGGCGCCCAGTGCCAGCGAGGTACCGACCCACACCGTTCGCGGACGACGGGCGATGGCGCGCCCGACCCGAGCCCAGAACCCGCTCTCGGTCGGCTCGGCCGAGCCGAACCTCGGCCGGACTGGCCAGAAGACCCATCGGCCGACGACGACGAGGAGCGCAGGGAGGAGAGTGAGCATGGCCACCAGCCCGACGCCGATGCCGACGGCGAGCACCGGGCCCATCCCGCGGGTGGAGTTCATCTGGGCGGCGAGCAGGCACAGCATTCCGACGGCGACGGTGGACGCACTGGCGATGATCGCCGGGCTCGCCCGGTGCAGCGCGTAGGCCATGGCCTCGTGCCGGTCGCTGTGCCGGCGGAGTTCCTCGCGATAACGCGCGACGATCAACAGCGCGTAATCGGTGCTCGCACCGAAGACGAGTACCAGCAGGATCCCCGCCGTCTGCGCGTTGACCGTGACCCCTGCGTACTCGGCCAGCAGGTATACGACCGCCTGGGCGCCGGTCAGCGCGGTGAACGCCGAGAGCACCGGGAACAGCCAGAGTATGGGACTGCGGTACGACAGCAGCAAAATGACGATGACGACCGCCATCGCCGCGTAGAGAAGTGTGCTGTCGATGCCCTCGAAGGCTTCGGCGAAGTCGGCGGCAACTCCGGCCGGTCCGGTGATCTGCGCCAACAGGCCGTCCGGCGTGTCACCGGTGATCCCGTTGAGGTCGGCGACGATCTCACCGAGGGCGAACCACCCACCGTCGCCGACGTCGACCTGGGCGACGATCTGCAGGGCCTCGCCGTCCTCTGAGGGAAGCGGCCCGATCACCTCGCCTGTGACGGCGTCGAGCTCGCCGATGCGCTGCGCGTCGGCGGCGGCCTTCGCAGCGTCCTCCTCGGTGATGCCGCCCGGCCGTTCGTAGACGACGATCGCGGGTAGCTCGTCGCCGCTGGCGAACGCCTCCTGCTGGATCTCGAAGACCCGGGTCGACTCGGCGCTGCCGGGTAGCCAGGACGCAGCGTCGTTCTCCTGGGCGTCGGTGAGCTTCGCCGACAGCGGCAAGGTCACGACGAGCACCGCCACCCAGAAGGCCACGACGATCCACTTGGTGCGGCGACCGCAAACGAACGACGCCAGTCGGTGCATCGGATTCATGCGCCCTCCTCACCCGCCGCCGGGCTCGAGCCCTGCTCAGGTGGTCCGGCCGTACATGGCGAGCAACCGAGTCTGTGCATCGGCGCCGTCGGCGATCGGCGGCCGCTCGCCGATCGCCCCGCCGGCCCGGAAGGCGTCCTCCACGCCGACGAACCACTCGGCGACGACATCGACGAGCTCGGGGTCCAGGGTTGTGTCCGTCCCGACCGCGATCGCGAGATCCCAGCTGTGCACAAGGTTGTCGGCGGCGACCTCCATCAGGTAGTCGCCGGCGGGTATGTCGCCGCGGGACACGTGGACGGCCGTGTCGACCGACTCGACGGAGGTTGCGGCCGCGGTGGCGGCAGTGAACGCCTGACGCCAGGTCGCCTGCGGGTCGTCGCCGAGCTGGTCGCCGTCAAACCGGTCGCCCACCTGCTCGATGGTGCTGCCTTCGAGCAGCGGCGGCACCCACAGATCCTCAACGGCCACATGGTTGACCAGCGCGCGCACGTCCCACTCGGTGCAGGGCGTGAAGTGCCCCCACTGGTCCGGCTGGACCGCGGCCACCCTGCGGTCGAACTCGCCGCAGGCCCGCCCGAACAGTTCGACGATGTCCATGGCCCCTCCCCGTTGGGTGTTCCGATCCTTGCCCCAGTGCGGTTCGTAAGCGTAGCGACGCCGGCCGGATGCCGACGCGCGCGGTGAGGACGTAGTCTGTGTGCCGCCGCAAGTAACCCAGTGTGTGAGAGGAGTCTCATGGGGCAGATGGAACACTTCAGCTACGGCTTGCTGACCCCAATCGTCTCCTACCTCATGGCCTGCACCGGCGCCGCCGTCGGCCTGCGCTGCACCGTGAGAGCGCTGGGTGCGACCGGAAGCACCCGGCGCAACTGGCTGCTGCTGGGCGCTGCCGCGATCGGCTCAGGCATCTGGACGATGCACTTCATCGCCATGCTGGGCTTCGGCGTCACGGGTTCGGCTGTCCGTTACGACGTCCCGCTCACCCTGCTCAGCCTGGTGGTGGCAATCGCTGTGGTCGGCCTGGGCGTCTTCACGGTCGGCTACGGCCGATCCACGTCCCGGTCGCTGGTCATCGGTGGCCTGGGCGCGGGTCTGGGTGTGGCAACCATGCACTACACGGGCATGGCTGCCGTGCAGGTCAACGGAACGCTCGGCTACAACGTCGTGCTGGTCGCGCTGTCGGTGATGATCGCCGTTTTCGCCGCGACCGCCGCCCTGTGGATCGTGATCAGGATCCAGCGTTTCTCCGGCGCCATGATCGCCGCGTTGGTGATGGGGGTTGCGGTGAGCGCGATGCACTACACGGCGATGGCCGCGCTGCGCGCCGGGATCGACGAGGGCGACGCGGTGCTGTCCGGCGCCACCGCGATGGAGTTCATCTTCCCGCTGTCCCTGGGCATGGCTGGCTTCCTCCTCGTCACCTCGGTCTTCATCGCCGTCTCACCCGTCGACGACGACGAGGTGGAGTCCGAGGCGATCGCCCAGTTCCGCGCGGCGGAGACATCCTCAGCCCGCTGGACCTTCCCGGCCTCACAAGAAGAACAGCCGACAGGTTCCAGGCGGCGGTAGACCGCGGAATTCGCCTGCCGTCAGCCGTCTTCGACCGGTCTCCACCCGTCACGTCACACTGTCGTGGCGACGGCGGTCAGGGCGAAGAAGGCCACCGCGATGACGGTCCGCATCAGGTGACCGCGAAGCCACCGGGCTCTCAGGCCCTCCACGTCCGCCGCCCGTAGTTCCGAACCGGATGTGAGGGTGTGCTGAATCGGGATCAGCCACGCGACCGAGCCGACGAGGATCAAGAGGAAGCCAGCAGCGGCGAACACGGCGAGTGTGCGCGCTGCGCCCGCCGCGGTGACGGCGAAGCCGATCGTGGAGACGAGGCAGATCGAGAGCAGCGCCGGCTGCAGGCGGTCCACCCGCCGGAGCGTATGGGCGAAACCGGCTTGGAAGTCCGAAAGATGCATCCTTCGCCAGGCGGGGACGCGCTCCCAGGCGATCGACACCACTCCCCCAGCGAACAGCCCGCCACTGCTCATCATCGCTACCGCCCACATCTCGTTCATCCGTCCCTCCTCCCGGTTTTCGATGCGTCTTCGCCATCGGCCTCGAGCCGTTGGCAGAGCTCATCGAGCACCCTCTCCGCAGAGTCGATGTCCGAGCGCCCGATCCCACGCGCGAGACGGTTGATCCACGCCGCCTGCCGCGCGTCGATAGCCTCGTACTTGGCCCTGCCCGTCTCGGTCAGACCGACCAGCGAAGAGCGTCGGTGGTCCACATTTTGGGCACGCTCGAGGCAGCCGTCGCGAACGAGACGATTGACCGTCGCGTGCACGCTCTGTCGGGTGAGCCCCATACGACGGGCGATCTGCGGGACGGTCAGCGGCCGCTCCGCCAGCGCGATCGCTCCGAGCACCTGCCAGCGAGCGGACGACAGTCCTTCGCCCGCGCTGAGGACATCACCCGCACCTAGCAGCAGACCGTTGGCTCGGAACGTCGACAGGATGAGCGTCGTGGCGGCTTGTCCGGTGTGCGTTCGCCCGCCCGCAATCATGTTAGGACACTAACGATATGTAAGGGAACTGTCAAGATGCACAGACCGGCCCGAGCTCTCAAAGATCGGCGACCGGCTTCGACTTCTGATCGCGGTCCTGGCAGCCCAGCCTCGCGAGGCCGAGTGTGAGAAGCACTTGCCATTCGTCCAGCTATGGTCCGGGTGAACTTCGTTCGTATCGGGGTCTGGTGTTGCGTCTGGCTACTTGGTCGGGGTCGATCCAGGGTGGGGGTGTGAGTTCGGGGTGTCGGTCGGCGGCCATTCGCACGTGCCAGCCGTGGTGGTGGATGACGCGGTGGTGGGCTGCGCAGAGCAGGACCAGGTTGTCCAGGTCGGTGGGTC
>DATHII010000140.1:0-20134 GCA_035316885.1 Jiangellaceae bacterium
GCGTTGTCCTGCTCGTAGTTCGGGTTGTGGTAGCCCCTGGCGCCCATGTTCTTGAAGAACGTCTCGAAGTCGATGTCGCTCCGCGGGTCGCCGAACGGGATGATGTCGTAGCCGTTCCCGACGCCGGGCGGCTGGCCCGTCCGGTCGCCGTCCTTGGCGTGGAAGAGGGCGTAGCGCATCGTCTGCCTGGCGACCTGGTCGAGCGGGTCGAAGATGTCCTCGACGCGGTTGCCGTCCCAGTCGTAGCGCCAGCGCCACTGGTGCTGGGCGACGTGGGCCCAGAAGATGTCCAACTCGAGGAGACAGAGTTCCGGGTCGGTGACGTCGATGTAGTGCTGCATGAGGCGCTTGCCCGACTCCCCGCGAACGACGGTCGGGGCGATGGGTGCACCGGTCACACGATCCTCCGTGACGGTGACCATCGGCCCGTCCTGGAGGAAGTTGTACGCAGGCGAGTGGTTGTGCGGGTAGAGATGGATCCCCCACTGCAGGCTGAGGACGTTCAGGGCCTCCCACTTCTCCCCGGACACGGTCCACGGCTCGATGTTCCGGTTGTTGGCGCTCGTCGGGTCGTTGCCTGTACCCATGAACGGCATGCCGAGGATGGAGGCGAACTCGAGCTCGGTCTGGTAGCGCTCGTAGTCGTTGGTCGACATGGCGCCGCCCGGGCTGCTGGGACCTGGCCATGTGTTCGGGATGAAGCCGTGGTTGCCGATCGCCTCGAGGTCGAACTCGTCGAGGAAGCCGCGCAGCGTCTGGCCGTAGGCGAGGTACGCCGCGCGCGATGCCGGGGTCGTCACGCCCCCCGGGGCCGGGTTGGGTGCGCCACCACCGGGGTTGTTGGCGTTCTGGCCGTAGCCGGCGAACTCGATCTGCTTGTAGCCGAGATTCGCCAGGTACTCCAGCAGTTCCCGCCAACCGCCCGGAAGCGGCACGAGCGGTCCCAGGTCCGTCGGATCCTCCGGGAAGTTGGGCCCGCCCAGGAAGCCCATCGTCGGCGCCACGCCCAGTGCCGCGCTGGCGGCGATGCCGATCCGCGAGGGAACGTCACGCTGGGTGAACGTGATCGTGCCCATCTTGCCGCGGGGGATGAGAAGGCCGTTGCCCGCCTGCGCCACCTGCGCCGCGAACGCCGATGTCGGCCCGAGCGGTGCGGCCACCGCTGTGGCTGCTGCGCCGGCCACCACACCAAGGAAGCGTCGCCGGTTCAGTCTGTTGAGTGCGCTCATTGCCTGTCCTCTCTCGGCACACATTGGGTGTTGCGGGCTATGGACTCGCGATTCCCTGGCCGCCGAACTCGGTCCAGTTGAGGTTGAACAGGTTGTTGCCGGTCTGGCCACCCGGGATGGACCGGAACACGAGGTAGACCTTGTGCAGGCCGCCCGGATCGGTGATCGGGACGCTCTGGCTCTGCCAGGTGGTGGTGTTGCCCGTCGACGTGAGCGTGGCCGTGGTGAGGATCGGCCCGTCGACGGCGTCCAGGCGGACCTCGACGCCGGCCATCGGGTTTCCGGCCGGGACCTGTGTCGACGTGCTCGCCACGCGGAAGGTTAGCGAGTCGATGTCGAGCAGGTTGAACGGGCCGTTGAGCGCGATCCAGTCGCCGTTGCTCAGACTCCCGCGGTGCTGGCCGCCACCTTCGGGGTCGTTCGTGGTCGCGGTGTTCGTCCCGGATTCCTCCAGAACGAACTCGACCTCCTGCCGCTTCTGGCGGACGTTGGCCTGTTCGACCGTCGTCAGCGCTGGGACTCCGCCTGCCCCACCGAGGTCGGTGTACGAGGCACTGATCACGCCCCACACGTTGCCGCCATGCGAGACGTCGTCCGCGATCGTGGACAGCACGCCGGAGCAACCGTTGACCGTGTCCTCCGCGTGCCCGTGCTGGTCGTGAGCGAGGACGAAGGTGACCTCGACCCGGCTACAGTCGATGGCACCGTCCTCCGGGTCGGTGACGGTCACAGAGAACGGGAGGGTCTCACCGAAGGCGAACAGTCCACCCTCGACCGGTGCTTCGATGGTGACGGTCGGCGCCGTGTTGCCCACCGTGATGGTGGTGTTGGCCGCGGCGCTCTTGCCGCTCGAGTCGTGGACGGTCAGTCTCGCCGTGTACTGGCCCGGTGTCGTGTACGTGAACTGCGGGTTCGGGTCGACCGAGTCGACCGTGCCGTTCCCGTCGAAGTCCCACTCGAACCGGATCGAGTCGCCCGGGTCAGGGTCGCGGGAGCCCTCGCTGGAGAACTGCACGGTCAATGGGGCCTGTCCGCTCGTCGGCGTGGCCGACAGGACCGCGACCGGGGCGCGCTGGCCCTTGACGTAGTCCCACCGGTACATGCCGGCGTCGTTGTTGATGTTGAAGAAGCCATCTCCGTAGGTGAGCAGGTAGAAGTGGCCGTTCTTGTCGAACTGCATGTCCATCGGGTTGTCGCACTCGAACGGGTTGCTCGTCTGTGGCACCTGCTGCGGCGTCAGCGGACCGCAGTTGAACACACTGTTGATCTTGAAGACGCGGCCTTCTGAGTCGAGCCGGATCTCCCGCAGCATGTCGCGGGTGAACTCGCCGAAGAAGACCGCCTCGTCGTAGTAGGGCGGTAGCTTTGTCGGGTCCGGGTTGTCGGGATCGTAGTTGTACCTGGCGGCACCATGCGGCCCGACGCCGCCGGTCCCGAACTCAGGGAACAGCCGCGGGCAGTTCGTCGTGCCCGATCCGTTGTAGTACTCGAAGCACGGCGTACCGAGGGGGTTGACCGCCCGGTTCTCGGGTGTGAACGAGTACCAGACCTCAGGGTTGGTGATCGGTGGGTTGTTCTCGAGCCCGGGCTCGACCGTCGGACCACCCTCGAGATTCCACCGCGAGTTGTTCTGCGGACCCTGTTGAGGGTTGTCGCATTCATGCACCTGTGGTGGGTCGTCGAGCGGCTGGGAGGTGACGAAGTTCCACCGGTAGTAGGGCAGGTCGGTCTTGTAGCAGAGCGGCCAGCCGTAGTTCGACGGCTCTCGAACGACCATGACCCGTCCCGTGCCGGCCGGACCACGGAAGTTCTGCGGGGTCTGCGAGTCCGGCGAGTAGTCGGTGATGTACGCGACGTCGTTCTCGTCGACCTGGATCCGGAAGGGGTTCCTGAAGCCCATCGCGTAGATCTCCGGCCGCGTCTTCTCCGCTCCGTCCGAGAAGAGGTTCCCGGTCGGCACGGTGTAGGCGCCGCCCGCCGTGTTGGCCTCCGCCGGGCCGATCTCGCCGTCCTTGACGGTGATTCGCAGGATCTTGCCGCGCAGGTCGTTCGTGTTCAGCGACGAGCGCCGGGCGTCGACGTGCGGCGCGTTGAACAGCCCGGTCGCGGTGAGCTGGTCGTTGAACGGTCCGAAGCCACCGGAGCCGCCGCCGCCGGCCGGCGTGTCGTCCCCGGTCACCAGCCACAGGTTGTCGTTCTTGTCGAAGTCGATGTCACCGGCGACGTGGCAGCAGGCGCCGCGGTTCACCGGCACGCGCAGGATCTCCTGCTCGGAGGCCGTGTCGAGGTGCGCAGGTGTGGTCTCGGTGGCTTCGACGAACTTGAAGCGCGAAAGCTGGAAGTACCCCACCCACGGGTCCCACACTGCCGGGGACGTGCCGGTGTTCGGTGCGTTGGCGGTCGGCGTCGTCTGTGTGACGATCTCACCAGTGGACAGCTTGACGTCCTTGACCGTCGGCGGCGAGTAGTAGAGGTAGACCCAGCTGTTGCTCTCGAAGTCGTTGTCGATCGCCGGGCCGTACATCCCGTCCTCGCTGGCCATGTAGACCGGGATCTGAGCCAGGACTGTCGTCGTGTTCGACTCGGGGTCGTGTAGCCGGACACCGCCACGCCGGTCGGTCTGGATGACCCGGTCGTCTGGGAGCACGTCGAAACCGATCGGCTCACTCAGGTTCGGTGGCGCAGAGATCTTCGTCTGCTGGTAGTTCGCGAGCACCGTCGCGCCGCAGTCGCTGTAGACAGGGTCCGACTGCCCGGCCGCCCATACGATCGCCCCACCGAGGTGTGTGCGGAGGTCGGTCTCGTTGTAGCTCGCGGCCGTGTTGCCCAGGGCGGTGTAGAACGAGCGGCCGCCCTGCCAGTCCTTGCACCAGGCCACCGGGTGGTCGAAGCCCATCGTGCCGCCCGTGATGCCGGTGAGGCTGCCGCCCCACGGCTGGACCTCGAAGGACCCGAGGTCGTCGACGCGTTCGACGACCGTCGCGAGGACGTGACTCTCGCCGCGGACGTTTGTCTCGAAGTTGTACCAGGCGTCCGTTCGGGTCCAGTACTCCGGCAGGTCCTTCGACGCGTCGTGGACGCGGTCGGCGACCTTGATGGTCCCCGGCTGGACCTCGGTCTTGCCCGAGGCCCGAGTGCCGAGAATCTCGGTGAGGAAGTCCCACTCGGGCGCGGTCTCGATCGCCGAGCCGATCCCGACGAAACCGCCGCCGTTGCGGAAGTAGCGCTCGAACGCCTCCTTCTGCCCGGTGTTGAGCAGGTCGCCCGTCGTGTTGAGGAACACGACGGCACGGAAGCGGCTGAGCTGATGGTCGACGAAGCGGGTTGGCTCATCGGTCGCCTCGACGGCGAAGTTGTTGTCCTTGCCGAGCTGTTGGATGGCCTTGAAGCCCGCTTGGGTCGTGGCGGACTTCTCCTCCGGACCGCCCCAGAAGACCAGAACCCGGTAGTCGGGCAGCGCCGCCGAGGCGACGCCGGTTGGGAACAGGGGTACGGCGACGGCAAGCGCGCTGGCAAGCACGAGGAGTCGGCGTGGCGACTGACGCATGGTGTCCTCCAAGGCGGTGTGCCTGCCACGTGGGCACCGAGGCTCCACGCAACTCGGAACATGCTGGTGGTGAGAGTAGAGGGCTTTAGCCACGTGAGCTAGAGATTTCGACGATGTTTCTCAGACTTTGCACGGAACGTGTGGAAAGATTTGGCCCGATACGTCAGCCTTGCCAGCACTTGGCGGGCTGGGGAGGATCGGGTCATGCCTGCTGTTGCCGGAGTGGACTCGTCCACTCAGTCGTGCAAGGTCGTCGTCTGCGATGCCGACACCGGAGAGGTGCTCCGGGAAGGCCGAGCGTCGCACCCAGACGGCACGGAGGTGCACCCTCGGCACTGGTGGTCTGCACTTCAGCGGGCTTCCGACGGTGTGCTCGACGGCGTGGCCGCGGTCTCGGTCGCCGCACAGCAGCACGGCATGGTTGCCCTGGACGAGGCGGGCGACGTGGTTCGACCGGCGCTGCTGTGGAATGACACCAGGTCGGCCGGTGCGGCGCGCGAGCTGATCGACGAGCTGGGCGGACCGAAGGCATGGGCCGATGCCGTCGGGTTGGTGCCGGTGGCGAGCTTCACGGTGACAAAGCTCCGCTGGCTGGCCACGCACGAGCCCGACGTCGCGGCGCGTGTGGCCCGCGTGTTGCTGCCGCATGACTGGCTGACCTGGCGGTTGTCGGGTGCCGGCAGAGAACCCACAACTGACCGTGGCGACGCTTCCGGTACGGGCTATTGGTCGGCGGCGGAGGGCAGGTACCGCACCGACCTCCTGGAGTTGGCCCTCGGATCCGCTGTCACGGTGCCGAGGGTGGCCGGACCGGCGGAGCCGGTCGGTGTCGTTGCTGACTCGACCGTCGGCGCCGCAGGTGCGGTCGTGGCCGCCGGGACCGGCGACAACATGGGCGCGGCCCTGGGACTGGGGATCGAGCCAGGCGACGTGGTGGTTTCGCTGGGCACGAGCGGAACGGTGTTCGCGGTCGCGGAGGCGGCCTCGAACGACGCCGCCGGTCTCGTCGCCGGGTTCGCCGACGCCACCGGGCGGTTCCTGCCGCTGGTATGCACGCTGAACGCCGGCCGGGTGCTCGCGTCGACGGCGACGATGCTCGGAACCGACCTGGCCGGCCTTGACCGGCTGGCCCTGCACGCAGCGCCGGGTGCCGGTGGGTTGGTCATGCTCCCTTATATGGATGGTGAACGAACGCCTGATCTGCCGGACGCCACCGGGTCGCTGATGGGCATGACGCGGGCCGCGATGAGCCCATCCAACCTGGCCCGAGCATCGGTCGAGGGCATGCTGTGTGGACTTGCTGACGGTATCGACGCGCTGGTGGCACAGGGAGTTCCGGTGCGACGGGTGCTGTTGATCGGTGGCGCTGCACAGTCCGCCGCTGTCCGGGTGGTGGCGCCGATCGTGCTCGGCGTCCCGATCGTCGTGCCGACACCCGGGGAGTACGTGGCTCACGGGGCTGCGCGACAGGCGGCCTGGGCACTCAGTGGTGGACCGGCTCCGCCAGCGTGGCCGACGCCGGCGGGTGCAGTCGACGCCGCCACGGCAGGCGCTACGGCTGCCGATGCCGAACGAGGGCGCGAGGTGCGCGCCGCGTACGCGCGGTGGCGTGACTTTGTCCACGAACTGCGTTAAGTCCGACCTTGAGAGGTCGAGGATCTATTCGAAATCCACATTACGATCTGATCACGGCGTGCGCGCGGCGGTCGCTGGTCGTCGCTGGATGATGCGCCAACCGCATGGTGAGCTCGCAAGCCATGCTCGAGGCAAAACCGCAGGTCACTGCCTGGCTCGTGGTCATGAATCGAGCGGCTCTGCGAGGCTTTGCCACCGCGGAAGGCCCGATACCGCCCGGTGTCATCGGGCTGTCATGCCGAGAAATCACGGCGTAACTCTTGACCGTCCCTCGCTGCCTTCTTAGTTTGTTGGTCCAACCGACGAACATGAGTGAGCTAGCTCACGCGGGGTTGGGAGCGACGTGAGCGCGGCGTGGCCGGAAGGGAGTCGTCCATTGAGCGACGCGCAGCCTTCCAACCGCATTGCTGCTCCGGCTGACCAGGTGTCCCTACGCCGCCACAATCTGGCCGTCGTCCTACGGAGCCTGCGTGACGTCGGGTCGCGTTCGCGGGCGCGGATCGCCACCGACACCGGGTTGAGCAAGGCCACCGTTTCCAGCCTCGTGGCAGAGCTGGCGCAGTTGGGACTCGTTCGCGACGGGGAGGTGGAGCGCGCCGGCGGGATCGGACGTCCGGGACAGGCGGTCGAACTCCATGGCCGGGTATGTGGGTTGGGTGCCGAGGTCAATGTCGACTACCTGGCTGTCCTCGTCCTCGACATGCGCGGTGACCAGGTTCTGTACAGCCGGATCCCCTTCGACGTGCCCGCCGCCGGGGTCCGGCGGACGCTGGATGAGCTTGCGAACTCGATCGAGGCGGCGATCGCAGTGGCGAGCCGGCAGGGTCACGACGTCGCCGGCATCACGGTTGCCGTACCCGGGCTGGTGGAGACCATTCCCGGGGTGCTCCGCTACGGCCCGAACATCGGCTGGCGCGAGGTTCGGATCGCCGACGAGCTCGCGGCCCGGTTGGCCAAGCCGGAGATCTCGGACTCCGCACGCACTCGTGCAGCGGGCGGTGGGCCGTCCGGGGGTGGCGTCACGATCCGGGTCGACAACGACGCCAACCTGTGTGCTCTCGCCGAGTACGTGATGGGGGCTTCGGCCGGTGCATCCGATCTGGTGTACCTCACCGGTGAGATCGGCGTCGGTGGCGGTGTGATTTCCCAGGGTCGGCTGCTTCGCGGGGCCGACGGGTACGGCGGCGAGGTCGGGCACATGCCGATCGCCGAACCTCTTCACCTGTGCGGGTGCGGCCGGCGGGGCTGCTGGGAGACCGCCGTAGGTTTGGCTGCTCTTCTGCGTGAGGTTGCCGACCAGGGCGACCCCGTGACCGACCCGGCGGTCGACCTCGAGGTGCGGCTGGCAGAGATCCGGAGACGCGCCGAACTCGGTGACGGCCGAACGCTGCGTGGACTCGAGGCAATCGCGACCAGCCTCGGACTCGGGGCGGCGATCCTGGTGAACATCTTCAACCCGCGGGTGCTCGTGCTGGGCGGATACTTTGCCGTTCTCGGCGATTTCTTCCTCGAGGCGATGGAGACAGAACTCGACAAGCGAGTGGTCGCGACCGGGCGCGGCCGGTGTCGGGTCGAGTTGTCGACGCTGGGTTTCACGGCGGCTGTTCGCGGCGGAGCTCATGTCGCCGTCGAGGCCATCTTGGCCGACCCGACGTCGGCCGTCCGTGCTGCGATTCCTGCCGACGTCGGTGGAGGGACCCCATGACAACGGCACTGCTGCGGATGCACGGCATCGTCAAGGAGTTCCCCGGCGTTCGCGCCCTCGACGGCGTCGACCTGGAAGTGGCGCCCGCGGAGGTGCATTGCCTGCTCGGCCAGAATGGCGCCGGCAAGTCGACGCTGATCAAGGTTCTGTCGGGCGCTCATCAGCCGGACGACGGGACCGTCACCTGGCAGGGCGAGGACGTCCGGCTGGCCAACCCGATCGCGGCGATGCGGCTCGGCATTGCGACCATCTACCAGGAGCTCGACCTGGTCGACGGTCTGACGGTCGCCGAGAACATCTACCTCGGACACGAGCTGAGCACGGCCGGGTTGTCCCGGCGCGCCGATGCGCAGCGCGGTGCGGCCGAGTTGTTGGCCCGACTCGGCCACCCGGAAATCTCCCCGCGCTGGGAGGTCGAACGCCTCTCCGCCGCAGGCAAGCAGATCGTGAGCATGGCCCGGGCGCTCTCCCACGACGTGAAGCTCATCGTCATGGACGAGCCCTCCGCCGTCCTCGACCAGGAGGAGGTCGCCCGGCTGTTCCGAGTCATCCGCGACCTCACCGGCCAGGGCGTGGCGGTGGTCTACATCTCCCACCGGCTCGAAGAGATCCGCCAGATCGGCGACCGGGTCACGGTGCTCAAGGACGGTCGGACGGTGGCGACGGGTCTGCCGGCGAAGGAAACGCCGACCGCCGAGATCATCCGGCTGATGACCGGCCGGTCCATCGAGTACGTGTTCCCTCCGCGCGGGAACGAGCCGGCGGTCCCGGACGCGATCCTCGAGGTGAGCGGGCTGACCCGGCCGGGCGAGTTCTACGACATCGGCTTCGAGGTCCGGCCCGGTGAGGTTTTCGGCCTGGCCGGCCTGGTGGGCTCCGGACGCTCCGAGATCCTCGAGACCGTCTTCGGGGCCCGCAAGGCGGCCGCTGGATGGGTCAGCGTCAACGGCAAGCGGCTGCGTGCGGGATCGGTCGATGCCGCCGTATCCGCGGGCCTCGGTATGGCGCCCGAGGAACGCAAGAGCCAGGCCCTGCTGCTCGAGGAGAGCGTCGTCAACAACCTCACCGTCGCCTCCCTGTCCCGGTTCGCACGCGCGTCCTTCGTCCAGCGTGCCGAGGAGTTGAAAGCCGCCAGGGAGCAGGTCGAGGCTCTCGACATCCGTCCGGTCGATCCGACCCGGGAGGCCCGGACGCTGTCCGGCGGTAACCAGCAGAAGGTCGTGCTCGGCCGATGGCTGCTGACGGGCAGCAGAGTGCTGCTCCTCGACGAACCGACTCGAGGCGTCGACGTCGGTGCACGCAGCGAGATCTACGCGCTGATCCGGCGGCTGGCCGACGACGGTGTGGCCGTGCTTCTCGTCAGTAGCGAGGTGCCGGAAGTGCTCGGCCTGTCGGACCGCGTGCTGGTCCTGCGCGAAGGCCGGCAGGTCTACCAGGGCCCGGCCGACGAGATCGACGAGTCCCGGGTCCTCGACCTGGTCATGGAAGGGAGTGCCGCGTGAGCGAGCAGACCACCCCGCAATCGGCGGCCGTCACCCCGCCCCCCGACGAACACCGCCGGGTCGAGAAAGCGGCCGAGGAAGCCGGTCGACCGGCTTCGGCACTCACGAGGGTGATGGGGAGCTCTGTCGGCCGAAACCTCGGCCTTGTCATTGCGCTCCTCATTCTGATCGTCGTGGGTGTGATCACCGCGGGCGACCGGTTCGCGAGCACCGACAACATGCTCACCATCCTCCGACTCGCCTCGGTGATCGGCGTCGTCAGCATCGGGATGACATTCGTGATCATCGGCGGCGGGATCGACCTCTCCGTGGGTGCGATCGTGGCGCTGTCCTCGGTGTGGGCGACGACGCTGGCGACGCAGACCATGGCGGAGGACACGCATTGGCTGATCATGGCGTTCGCCGCGCTCGTGGTCGGCTCCGGTTGCGGTGTCGTCAACGGGCTGCTCATCGCATACGGGCGGATGGCACCGTTCATCGCGACGCTGGCCATGCTGGCGGCAGCACGCGGCCTGGCCGAGATCATCTCCGACAGGAAGACCCAGATCATCAGCGTCCGCGAGTTCGTCGACTTCTTCAACGGCAGCCTGCTCGGCATCCCGGTCCTGGTCTGGATCTTTGCCTTGGTGTCCGCGATGGGCTGGGTCCTGCTCAATCGGACCACCTTCGGCCGGCGCACCGTCGCGGTCGGCGGAAACTCCGTCGCCGCCAGGTTGGCCGGTATCGCCGTCAAGCGGCACACGGTTCTGCTCTACACGCTGCTCGGTTTCGCCTGCGGCATAGCCGCTGTCATGCTCATGGCCAGGACCACGACCGGAAGCTCGACCCACGGGTTCCTGTACGAGCTCGACGCGATTGCCGCGGTCGTCATCGGCGGCACCTTGCTGACCGGTGGGCGAGGGACGATCGTGGGCACCGTCCTGGGCGTACTGATCTTCACGTCGCTGACCAACGTCTTCACGCTCAACAACCTCGACACGTCGACCCAGGCCGTGGCCAAGGGCGTGATCATCGTCCTGGCCGTGCTGCTACAGCAGCGCGTGGCCGCGCGCAACGGATCCCCCTGACACCCCGACACGGGATCCGCCCCGTCCTGCCCGTCCCGACGACATCGACACGAGCCGGATCGCATCCGGACCCAACCACCGCTAGGAGAAGCCATGTCCGTACGAACCAACCGGCCGTTCCGCAGGCTGCTCACGACGACGGGCGTACTGGCCGTCGCCGGCATGCTCGTGGTCGGCTGCACCAGCAATGAGCCCGACGACGAGGGCGACGGCGGGTCGGCGGCAGAGGAAACCGGCGACGCGGCCACCAGCGGCAACGACGAGCCCGGCGAGACCGTCACGATGGCCTTCTCCGGGCCGCTGGCCGACCACGGCTGGCTCGCGGCCGTCAACAGCTCCGCCGAAGAGGAGGCGGCGAAGTACGAGGACATCGACCTGCGGGTGGCCGAGGCGACCAACGACGCGAACCTGCAGATCAGCCAGATCGAGACGTTCATCAACGAGGGCGTCGACGCGATCGTGCTGCTGCCTACCGACGGTGCACAGCTCACCGAGGTGGCGACCCGCGCGATGGAGGCCGGCATCATCGTCGTCAACGTCGACCGGGAGTTCTCCAGCCCGTTCGCGGCTCGGGCGACGATCCTGGGCGACAACTACGGCATGGGCGTCTCAGCCGGCACGTACGCCTGCACGCTGATCGAGGAGAACGACATCAGCGATCCGGTCATCGCCGAGATCGCGGGTATCGACTCCCTGCCACTGACCCAGGACCGCTCACGCGGCTTCGCTGACGCGCTCGCCGCCTGCGACCAGACCGTCGACAACCGGGTGGCCGCCGAGTTCACCGTGGAGTCCGGTGAGGAGCAGGCCTCCAACCTTCTCCAGGCCGCGCCCGAGATCGACGTCGTGTGGAACCACGACGACGACCAGGGTGTCGGTGTGAAGCAGGCCTTCGACAACGCCGGCCGGGACGAGTTCTTCTTCATTGGCGGCGCCGGCTCGTGCAACGCGATGCAATGGATCCAGGACGGCGAGATGGAGGCCACGGTGCTCTACCCGCCGACGCAAGCCGCGGACGGCATCAAGTTGGCCCGCCTGATCGCACAGGGCAAGAGCATGTCCGACCTTGTCCAGGTCGAGGTGCCGCGCCGCGTCGTGCTCAACGCACCGGTCGTGACCCAGGAGAACGTCGACCAGTACACCGACCTCTGCTTCGAGTCCTGACCAACCCTCCCGTTGATCATGGAGAAGTGGGGCAATCCTGCGGACAGGAACCCCCACTTCTCCATGATCAACAGGGGAGCGGAGGCTTGACCGACACCGACGCGCAAGGGGCGTAGACGCAGATGACCGTTGAGAGCAGGCCGGCCCTCGGGATCGGCATGGTGGGTTATGCGTTCATGGGGGCGGCCCACTCGCAGGCGTGGCGGAACGCGCCGAGTTTCTTCGATCTCCCCCTCGTACCGAGCATGGCCGCCATCGGAGGCCGCAACCGCGATGCCGCTGCGGCCGTGGCCCGGCGGTTTGGTTGGCGGGACGTCGAGACCGACTGGCGCGTGTTGATCGAGCGTGCCGACGTCGGGCTCGTCGACGTGTGCACGCCGGGCGACACCCATGCCGAGATCGCGATCGCCGCCCTCGAGGCGGGCAAGCATGTGCTCTGCGAGAAACCCCTGGCCAACACCGTCGCCGAGGCCGAGGCGATGGTGGCCGCGGCCGAGGCGGCCACGGCGCGCGGCGTCCGCTCGATGGTCGGGTTCACCTATCGGCGGGTTCCGGCGATCGCGCTGGCCCGCCGCCTAGTCGACGACGGCCGGGTCGGCGACATCCGGCACGTGCGCGCCCAGTACCTGCAGGACTGGGTCACCGACCCGGAGGCGCCGCTGTCGTGGCGGCTTCAGAAGGACCGGGCGGGCTCCGGCGCGCTGGGCGACATCGGCGCCCACATCGTCGACCTCACCCAGTTCGTCACCGGGGAACGCATCACCGGCGTGAGCGCGCTGCTCGAGACGTTCGTCAAGGAGCGCCCCCTGCCGGAGTCGTCCAGCGGCCTGTCCGGCGTCGCCGGCAGTGGGCGCGGCGCTGTGACCGTCGACGACGCCGCGGTGTTCCTGGCCCGGTTCAGCGGCGGCGCGCTCGCGACGTTCGAGGCGACCCGGTTCGCCGCCGGGCGCAAGAACGCGATCCGGATCGAGATCAACGGCTCGGCTGGGAGCCTGGCCTTCGACCTCGAGGACATGAACGTCCTCCAGGTCCACGACCACACCGCTGACCCCGTGACGGCAGGCTTCACACGGGTGCTCGTCACCGAGCCGGTGCACCCGTACGTGTCCGCGTGGTGGCCGGCGGGCCACCTGCTCGGCTACGAGCACAGCTTCACCCACCAGGCCGTCGACCTGCTGACCGCGATCGCGCAGGAGCACGACCCGGAGCCCTCGTTTGCCGACGGCCTCGGCGTGCAGCGTGTGCTCGCCGCGGTCGAGCTGAGCGCGGCCAAGGACAGTGTTTGGACGGAGGTGGGCGGGTGAACGATTTCAACCCCACGAGGGACGACCGGTTCAGCTTCGGATTGTGGACGGTCGGCTGGCGGGGCGTCGATGTGTTCGGCGGTGCGGTCCGGGCGCCGCTCGATCCGGTCGAAGCGGTCGAGAAGCTGGCCGGGCTCGGAGCGGCGGCCGTGACCTTTCACGACGACGACCTGGTCCCCGTCGACGCCACTCGCCAAGCCGCACTCGACCGGTTCAGCAAAGCGCTGGCCGACACTGGCCTTGCTGTCGAGATGGCCACCACGAACCTGTTCGGACACCCGGTCTTCAAGGACGGGGGATTCACCGCCAATGACCGCGACGTGCGCCGCTACGCCCTGGTCAAGGTCCTGCGCAACATCGATCTGGCGGCCGAGCTCGGCGCCCGGACGTACGTCCTGTGGGGCGGCCGCGAGGGTGCCGAGTCGGGTGCGGCCAAGGACATCGCCGCGGCGCTGGACCGGTACCGCGAGGCGATGAACGTCCTGTGCTCGTACGTCCGCGAGCGTGGTTACGACATCCGGTTCGCTCTGGAGCCGAAGCCCAACGAGCCCCGCGGCGACATCCTGCTACCGACGGTGGGCCACGCGCTGGCGTTCATCGGCGAGCTGGACGAGCCCGACCGCGTCGGCCTCAACCCCGAGGTCGGCCACGAGGAGATGGCAAGCCTGAACTACGCCCACGGCATCGCCCAGGCGCTGTGGCACGGCAAGCTGTTCCACATCGACCTCAACGGTCAGCACGGCCCCCGCTACGACCAGGACCTGCGCTTCGGCGCAGGCAACCTGCGTGGGGCCTTCTGGACGGTGGACGTCCTCGACGGCGCGGGGACCGGGCCGCGGTACGACGGATACGTGCATTTCGACTACAAGCCGCCGCGGACCGAGGACCTCGACGACGTGTGGGAGACCGCCCGGGCCTGCATGCGCAACTTCCTGATCCTGCGGGCGAAGGTGCGGGCCTTCAGGGCCGACCCGGAGGTGGCCGAGGCCCTCACGGCGGCGAGGGTGCCGGCGTTGTCCGAGCCCACCCTCGATCCGCACGAGTCGCTGGAGGTGCTTCGCGCCGAGTCGTTCGACGTCGACGCCATGGCGGCCCGCGGCATGCATTTCGAGCGGCTCGACCAGCTGGCGATTGAGCACCTGCTCGGTGTCCGCTGAGCCGACCGCGCAGACAAGGAGCGTTACCGAGATGGCACGACCGATCACGCTGTTCACCGGCCAGTGGGCTGACCTGCCGTTCGAGCAGGTGTGCGTGCTGGCCTCCGAGTGGGGCTACGACGGCCTCGAGATCGCCTGCTGGGGCGACCACTTCGAGATCGACAAGGTGTTGGCAGACGACTCCTACGTCGCCGGGCGCAGAGAGATCCTGGCCAAACACGACCTCCAGGTATGGACGATCTCCAACCATCTGGTCGGCCAGGCGGTCTGCGACGACCCGATCGACGCCCGGCACAAGGACATCCTGCCGGGGCGGATCTGGGGTGACGGCGACCCCGAGGGCGTGCGACAGCGTGCTGCCGAGGAGATGAAGGACACCGCGCGCGCCGCGGCCAAGCTCGGCGTCGACACCGTCGTCGGGTTCACCGGCAGCAAGATATGGAAGACCGTCGCAATGTTCCCGCCGGTGCCGGCCTCGATGGTCGACGACGGCTACCAGGACTTCGCCGACCGGTGGAACCCGATCCTCGACGTCTTCGACGAGAACGGCGTGCGCTTCGCCCACGAGGTGCACCCCTCCGAGATCGCCTACGACTACTGGACGACCGTGCGAACGCTGGAGGCCGTCGGTCACCGGAAGGCGTTCGGGCTCAACTGGGATCCCAGCCACTTCGTGTGGCAGGACCTCGACCCGGTCGGCTTCCTGTGGGACTTCAAGGACCGCGTCTACCACGTCGACTGCAAGGACGCGAAGCGGCAGGTCGGCAACGGCCGCAATGGCCGGATGGGCTCGCATCTGCCGTGGGCCGACCCGCGCCGAGGCTGGGACTTCGTGTCCACCGGACACGGTGACGTGCCGTGGGAGGCGTGCTTCCGGATGCTGAACACGATCGGCTACCAGGGCCCGATCTCGGTCGAGTGGGAGGACGCGGGGATGGACCGGTTGGTCGGCGCCCCCGAGGCGCTCGAGTTCGTACGCCGCATGGCTTTCGACCCGCCTTCGGCAGCCTTCGACGCGGCGTTCAGCTCGACGGACTGATCACCCCCGGGAGCCATTCCTCGAGGATCGACGCCTCCTGGGCGGCGGCACTGTGCCCCCGCTGGGGCTGGCAGTCTGGAAATTCGGTGGGACCAATCGGGCCGGGACACGGCACACTGGATGTCATACCCCATCCGAGGCGGTGGCCGTGTCGCGCGGAACGATGCGAGACCTGGCAAGGGCGTCGTCAATTCCGGCGCCCCGTCGACCCGAGCCCGACCACCCCGCCGGCGAGCCGGCACTGGCCGATCTCGCGCTGGTCGATGCCGGTCCCGATCCTGTTCCGCACCTCCGGACCACCGACATCGCACTCGTCGAGGACGAGCCGGTCGAGGTGGAGACGGTCGTCGTCCGGCCCTCCTGGGGGTCCTCGGAGCGGGCACCCGACCTCGTCCGCCAGTACCTGCGCGAGATCGGGCGGGTCCCGCTGCTCAAAGCGGCTGAGGAGGTCGAACTCGCCCGGTCGGTCGAGGCCGGGCTGTTCGCCGAGGACCGCCTCGAGAACGCGGTCGGCCTCGACGAGACCCTGCGCTCGGAGCTACGCCAACTGGTGCTCCTCGGCCGCGAGTCGAAGCGGAACCTCATCGAGGCGAACCTCCGGCTCGTGGTGTCGGTGGCGAAGCGTTACGTCGGCCGTGGGCTGCCGTTGCTCGACCTCGTCCAGGAGGGCAACGTCGGGCTGATCCGGGCAGTGGAGAAGTTCGACTACATCAAGGGTTACAAGTTCTCCACCTACGCAACGTGGTGGATCAGGCAGGCGATATCGCGTGCCCTCGCCGACCAGAGCCGCACGATCCGGATGCCGGTGCACGTCGTCGAGAGCATGAACAAGGTGCTACGGGTCCAGCGGCGGCTCCTCCAGGAGCTCGGCCACGAGCCGACGCCCGAGGAATTGGCCGCCGAGACCGGCATCGAGACCGCTCGCGTCATCGACCTGCTCTCGTTCGCGTACGAGCCCATCAGCCTCCACACACCGGTGGGCGAGACGACCGATAACGAGCTCGGCGACCTCATCGAGGACGGCGACTCCGAGACACCGGCGGAGTTCGTCGCGCAGCTCATGCTCAAGGAACACCTCGACGAGGTGCTCGACTCCCTCGGCGAGCGCGAACAGGCCGTGGTGCGGCTGCGGTACGGCCTCGACGACGGGGAGGCGCGGACCCTGGAGGAGGTCGGGCGCCACTTCGGCGTCACCCGCGAGCGGGTGCGCCAGATCGAGGCGAAGACGCTGGCGAAGCTACGGCGCGGCCGATTCGCTGGCGCGCTGCGCGAGTACTTGCGCTGACCGCCGCGCACGGAGCGCGTCACCCCTGTCCGCCGAATCCGGGCTCACGAAGCTAGTGTGATCGGGCGGTCCGGTCCTGTTCCGAAGATCGAGGAGGGTGTCGTGCGGGGATTTCAGCGTGCTGGTGTCGTACTGGCGTTGGGAGTTCTGGCTCTCAGCGGTTGCGGGGGAGAGGACGACGACGGTGCGGCGGGATCCGGGCCTAGCGCAACAGGCGAGAGCGCGGCCACGCCGTCCGACGAGGCGCCCACTGGCGACGCAGACAGCTTCTGCGCGGAGGTGGAAGCGGCGCGGGACCAGCTGGACAGTGTGATGGACAACGAGGCCTTGGTCGATCCGTCGGCGGCGCTCGACGTGGTCGACGAGGCGCTCGACACGATGCGCTCGATCGATCCGCCGGCCGAGATCGCCGAGGACTGGGAGGCGGTCACCTCGTTCACCGACGACATGATCTCCGCGCTCGACGACATCGACGTGACCGACCCGGCAGCTCTCGAAGAACTGAGCCAGGATCTCGAGCAGAATGCCGAAGCGCTCGAGGACGCGGCTGACCGGGTCGACCGGTACCTCGAACAGGAGTGCGGGATCACACTCTAGGTTTGGGGGATGGCCAGGTTTCTGCGCCGTTCGCGGCGGGTCGAGGACGTCGCGCTGGACGACGGTGAGCGCACCCTCGCCGCGGCGTCGTCACCGGCGGGCCCGGTCGTGGCCACCGACCGGCGGCTGCTCATCCCGGTTCCCGGTGGCTACCACTCGATCAGCTGGGACCGCGTCGACCGGGCCAGGTGGGACGGCGACGCCGAGGTGCTCGTCGTCGCGGAGACAGCCCCGCTGGGATCGCCGCATCGCGATCACCGGCTGAGCGTCGAGGACCCGCGCCGCTTGCTTGACGTCGTCCGCGAACAGGTCACCGCCAGCGTGGTCATCACCAGGTACGTGGCGGTAAGCGGTTCGCTCGGCGTTAGGGTGACCGGCCGGCGTCGGGGCGACAGCCTGGGCTGGGTCGTGGCGGTGGACGACGGGTTGCGCATCGACGACCCGGAGGTACGGCGACACGTCGACGCGGCAGTGGCCCAGGTGCGGGCCGAGGTCGAGCCCTTGTCGGGTAGGGAGATCGGGCTCCCGCGGTTGGACTCGAACCAACAACCTGCCGGTTAACAGCCGGACGCTCTGCCAATTGAGCTACGCGGGATTGGTCCGCCGACGCGGGCGGCCGACGCAAAAGGATATCAGTGCGCGTGCCGGCCGCTTTCGGCAGCGGCCTTGCCCGCTGATCGGATCGCGAAGGAGGCCACGATCTCGGTCAAACCGTTGAGCAGCAGGTAGAAGCCCACCAGGTTGACGAACAACAGGACCTCTCGCAGCGGGGACCCGACCGCCCAGGCGCCGAGCAGGAACATGACCACACCGAGGACGATGTGCAGCCACCACCAGTCATACGTGGGACCCAGGAAGGCGTCGACCACCGTCAGGATTCCGCCGAGAACCAGGTACCAGGCGAGGAAGACGGCCATGACGCGCAGCGTGACGTCCGGCCAGACGAAGGCGGCGATCCCGGCAGCGATCGCAAGGAGGCCGCCGACGTAGAACAACCACCGCCAGCTGTCGACTCGGCGCGCGACGAAGAACTGCGTCAGGCCGCCGAAGATGAAGGCGATCCCGGCGAGGATGGCCAGTGACAGCACGGAGCCGGGGCGCAGACTCAGGACGAACAGGCCGTAGAGCACCGACACGATGCCTGCGACCAGGCCGAGCCACCACAGCCGGGCCGCATCGGCGGGAAGGTTGCCGTCGTCGCTGCTGACCGTGGACATGGAGCCTCCTCGAGTTTTGGTGGCCGTGGAGGACCGGGCTGCATCCGTCCTCGACTGCGAGAGCCGTACCTCCAGTTGACCGGTTCCCGCGCGCCGTTGCCTCACCCGTTACGGGTGAATGCTCTCCGGGTGGGTCACACCCGCTCGAGTTCGGTCGGAACAGCGATGACGTCGACCATGGCGCCGTTGCGGAGGACGGTGAGTGGCAGCGGTGTCCCGATCGCGTCGGAGAACAGCAGCCGCTGCAGGCTCTCGGCATCGGCTACCGGCGCCCGCCCGGCGGACAGGACGAGGTCGCCGGACTTGAGCCCGGCATGGTCCGCCGGGCCGCCGGCGACGACCTGCACGATGCGAAGGCCGCGCTGCTGGCCGGTACGGGTGGCGACCGGCGCGGGCACCGGAGCCGGCGTGCTCACCAGCCCCAGGTAGGCGCGCCGCACCCGGCCCTCCCGCATGAGCGTGCCGATGATGCGGTGGCTCGTCGCGTTGATCGGAACGGCGAGGCCGAGACCGATGCCGGCCACTGCTGTGTTGATGCCGACGACCCGGGCTTGGGCGTCCGCGAGCGCACCACCGGAGTTGCCGGGGTTGAGCGCGGCGTCGGTCTGGATGACGTCCTCGACGACGCGCGCGGCCTGGCCATGGCGGGTGGGCAGCGAGCGGCCGAGGCCGCTGACGACGCCCGCTGTGACCGAGCCGGCCAGCCCGAGCGGGCTGCCGACCGCGACAACGAGCTGCCCGACCCGCAGCGACTCGGCCTCGCCGAACCGGGCTGCCTTCGGCGTCGTGCCGCGCGCCCGGACGATGGCCAGATCGGACAGCGGGTCGGCTCCGATGACGTCGAACTCCGTCTCGGATCCGTCGCCGAACGCGGCCGTGCCACGCCGGGTGCCACCGACGACATGGGCATTCGTGACCAGGTAGCCGTCGTCGGTGAATACGACCGCCGAGCCGGCGCCCTCAAAGGTGGCGCCGCCCCGCGAACCGCGTACGCGGACGCTCGCGACGTGGGGGAGCAACTCGGCCGCCACCTCGGTCACGATCCGCGAGTACGCGTCCAGCGGTTCCTCGTCGCTCATCAGCCAGCACCGCCCGTGATTACGCCGTTACACAAGATTGCCACGACAACGCGGACATGGCGGTTGGCGTTCCCGCGGGCCGGCAGCCGTTCGCTGACAGCGTGACTGGCCGCCGATCCGCTCGTACCGACGATGCACGACGCCGACCGCACCGGCACGTGCTCTATCCTGCGGCCTGGGAAGGAGCTGTCCAACGATGCTTCCCCCGGGGCGGTAGCTCAGCTGGTCAGAGCAGCGGACTCATAATCCGTCAGGTCGTGGGTTCGAGTCCCACCCGCCCCACTACATTCGCGCAGGTCAACTAGCCCGCAGGCCTGGACATGGATCGCCGTGATGGGCACACTTCTAACATCTTTTCTAACAGGAAGTGGGGTGAGCCATGCGCGGGGCCGTGGTTCAGAAGCCCAGGGGAACGGGTCGCTGGTACGTCGTGCTGGATCTCGATCGCGACGGAACCGGGCGCCGGCGACAGAAATGGCACTCAGGCTTCCGGACCAAGCGTGAGGCGGAGAAGGGTCTCACGGCGCTGCTCGCTGCGCAGGACACCGGGACCTACGTGGCGCCGCAGAAGATCACGTTGGGTGAGTACCTCGCAGACCGCTGGTTG
>DATHII010000141.1:0-7524 GCA_035316885.1 Jiangellaceae bacterium
GATATGCCGCCCGACGCCACCGGGAATCGCCTGGCCGTCATGCTGACAGATGGCCGCCGTACGGTAATACCAAACGGAGGGCATGCGATCACCTGGACGCACCCGGCCGAGGTCAACCAGGCGCTCCTCGATTTCCTGCGCTCGCTATGACGGTCGCCGCGAACCCGTTGGCCGCGTGAACCGCGTGCAGCGTGACTGCACCTGCGGATCGGGGCAAGGTGCAGTCAACATGCGGATTCCGCCGCCGCATCGGAGCTGATTGGCTCCAGTTGTAAACCACACACGAAGGTACTGACATGCCCACCACTACCACCGAGAACGGCAGCAATTCGGCGTACATCGGCAGCTCCTACTCTGGTCTGACGAACGAGCTGGTCAAGGCGGCCAACGGCGTCGATTACGTCTACCGCGACAGCGGCCCGACGACTGGCGAAGGTGTGCCGCTGGTCCTTTTTGCAGCACTTCCGCGGGAACCTCGACAACTGGGACCCGGCGCTGATCGACGCGCTGGCGTCGGCCCGGCGTGTCATCACGTTCGACAACGCCGGAGTCGGCGGCTCCACCGGGAGGACATCGAACACCGTGGCGCAGATGGCAGACGACGCGATCGCCTTCCTGGCCGCCATGGACCTCGGCCAGGTTGATCTTCTGGGGTTCTCCATCGGCGGCTTCGTCGCCCAGCAGATTGCCTTGACCAGGCCCGCCATCGTCAGAAGGCTGGTCGTGGCGTCCGCGGCGCCCCAGGGCGCCGCGGGCATGCACGACTGGGCCCCTGAAGTCATCGGCGCGGTTGGCAAGCCCGAAACCAGCCCCGCGGAATACCTCGGCGTTTTCTTCACTCGGTCCTCCGCAAGCCTGCAGGCAGGCCAAGAGGCCATGCGGCGCATGTACGCCCGCACCGAGGACCGGGACACGGCAACCCAGCTGGGCGACCCGTGAAGCGCAGTACGACGCAGTATGCACGTGGGGAATCCCCGATCACGCACAGCTCCAGCGGCTCAGCTGCCTGAAGATGCCTGTGTTCGTGGCAAACGGCGACAGCGACCCGATGATCCTGCCGCACTACTCCTACCTGCTTGCTGGCCTGATCCCGCAGGCACGCGTGAAGATCTACGCCGACTCGGCGCACGGGTTCCTGTTCCAACACCACGCGGACTTCGCCGCTGACGTCGAGGCATTCCTGAGCGACTCTCACTAACCGACTCGACCTCAGAGCGACCCTCGCAACGAGGGCATGCTTTCAGCGGGTGAGCGAGCAGGTCAATGACCACGGGGGTGCACAGCAAGGACTGGGGGGTGATCAATCGCTGTTGGTCGTTTTCGGCGGATGAAGTGAATCTCGGTGATGCAAAACTTGCTGGAAACCGCCACCGCCCAGAATCGCCGGTGCCCCTCGCCGCCAGAAATCAGCGGGGCGATCAACAGCTCATCATCCCCTTACGGCTGGCTGCGGCTCGTCTCGTCGACGGCGCTCAGGATCAGCCGAGTGACGGCCTCCGGCTGCGACACCATGGACGCGTGCGAGGCCACCACCTCCTCGATCCGGGCGTTCCCACGCTCGGCCATGAATCGCTGCCCCGCAGGCGGAATGGCTCGGTCCTCGGTGCCCAGCAGGTACCACGACGGGATGGACCGCCACCCCGCCGGGCCCGAGGGCGTGGCCGCCCCGGCGCCGCTCCAGGGTCGCTGGGTCGCTGCCATCACCTCGGCCGTATCGGAGTCGACGTCAGCGGCGAACGCCTCAGGGAACAGCTCGCGATCCAAGTACAGGTCCACCCCCTCGCTCCCGTCCGGGTTCGTGAATGGCACCGGTCGCAGCGCCGCCGGCACCAGACTGTCCCCGAAGACCTCAGACCCAAGGAGCTGCTCGATGCTCTCACCCTCGTCGGGCATCCACCCAGCGACGAACACCAGCGCTTGCACCTGCTCGTTCCCGGTGGCGGCGTTGGACATGACAGCGCCGCCGTAGGAGTGGCCGACCAGGACAATCGGGCCGGAGATGGTCTGCAGCAGCGTCGCCAAGTAGGCGGCATCGCCGGTTAGGTGGCGGAGCGGGTTGGCGAAACCGATGGCGGCAAAGCCACGGTCGCGCAGGGCGCGAGTTGACTCGCCGAAGCCGCTGGCGTCCGCCCACGCCCCGTGGACGAACACGATGGTTGGGGTATTAGCGTTCATCGTCGGCAGAGCTCCTTCTTTTGACGGTGGCTTTCCAGGCCACCAATTGTCCTTGTTGGTCACAGCCGGCGGACGAAGGGGTCAGTGATCCGTACCGTCGGACCATCACACCAGGGTTCTGCCCGAACCCGGACTGGCCGCCTACCGCAATCGCTCCGGTCGACCTGCCGAAGGCAGTCGAATTGGCTGTTCAAGACACCATGCGGCTTGGGCGATTGCGCATACTCACCCGAGCGCGCCGAGCGTGGCATTTGTTTGGTTCATGGTTGGGATGGGCGTGTCTCGCTCCAGTCGAGGATGAGTTGGCGCTCGGCAAACAGCCACGTTCCGTCGACTTTGGTGAAGGTGTCGAGGTAGCGGAGCGCCGCGACCATGATCTTGCGCTCGCCGTCGGTGGAGAACAGGTGATGGGCGATCGTGTAGCTCTCACCGGTCGCGCGGTCACCGTCGAGCGTGATCGTGCTCTGGCCGTTGAAGTGCGTGGTCGCGTCGTACTGCTTGAGGTCCTCGAAGATTGGGGTCAGCGCTTCTCGGCCTTCGACGACGTAGGTGGGTTCGGTTCCTTCGCCGCTCATGTAGACGGCGAACCGGGTGCGCTCGGTGAAGAGCGACTTTTGAGCTTCGCTGTCTCGTCGGTCGGCGCAGTGTGCGTAGGCGTCGAAGAGTTCGCGGATCGCGAGGCGGTCGGCGGCTTCTTCGGGGGAGATCGCGGTGTGGGTGTGCATCGTGCTCCTTGGTGTGCGGGTGGGGTCGCATAAGATGACGTACTCGGGGAACTCCCCGGAACCACGCCAGCATAACCGGGGATATCCCCGGTTAACAAACGGAACCCTGAGGAGTCGTGGTGCCTGCCAAGCCTCGGCGTCGGCGCGCGGACGCCGAGCAGAACCGGGCTGCGATCCTCGCAGTCGCGCTTGAGGCGTTGACCGAGTCTGCCGACATCTCTCTCAACGCCGTCGCCAAGCGCGCCGGCGTCGCGAACGCCACCCTGTACCGGCACTTCCCGACCCGCGAAGACCTGATTCTCCAGGTCTACCGGCACGAGGTCGCTCAACTCACACAAGCCGCCGACGACCTCATCGCGAGGGCCGGGCCAGACGTTGCGTTGGAGCAGTGGGTCGCCCGGCTCGCACAGTACGCGATGACCAAACACGGCCTCGCGGGTGCGCTTCGCGCGGCGAGCAGGAACGAGACCGAACTGTTCGCCGAGACCTACGAACCGGTCGTTGCAGCACTTGGCCGGCTGCTGGTCGCAGCCGAAGCCGCAGGCAAGGTACGCACCGGGCTGAACCCCGACGAGGTGATACTCGCGCTGGCCGGACTATGGGAACTCGACCCCGCCGGGGACTGGCAAACGCGGGCCCAGCAGCTGTACCAACTCGTCTTCGCAGGTCTACGGCCCGACTGAGCCGGGTTGACCCCTCCGGGGCCCGGCGGGCACGGCCACTCGTGCGGACCCGCGGGGGTGGACACGGTAGCGGGCAGGGCTGCGCCCTGCCCGCTCACCACATCGATGGATCCGGTTAGAACATGCCATTGTCATTGGCGGATGTCTGGATCTGACCATGTCGGCCGATTGCAACAGGGAGGATCTAGGCCACCTCCGGGCGCAAGCAGCACAGGCCGGTAGCGAGTGCCATCGATGCTGGCCCAGGGATGTAGTTCGCCGTTGTCAGCGATCGGCGGCGGCGGACCGTCAGTGTGCCGTGAAGCCGCCGTCGACCGGCAGAGCCACGCCGAGCACGAAACTCGAGCCAGAGCTGCACAGCCAGAGAGCGGCCGCGGCGATCTCGTCGGGGCGGCCCTTTCGACCGATCGGTTGATCGCGCAAGATCTCCTTCATCGCCTCGGCCTGGTCCTGGCCCATGGCCGCGGACATGGGCGTATCGATCACGCCCGGGCACACGGCATTGATCCGAATGCCACGCGGCGCATAATCCATCGCGGCGCTTCTGGTCAGGCCGATCACTCCGTGCTTGGTGGCGTGATACGAGGCCCGGCCTGCCTGCCCGACAAGGCCGCCAAGCGACGAACAATTGACTATGGCGCCGCTACCCTGCGTGCGCATCTGGCGCAGTTCGTGCTTCATGCAGGTCCAGATACCGCGCAAATTGACGGCGGTCACCTTGTCGAAGCTCTCCGCCGACTCATCGGCTAGGTCTCCCGTGAAGCCGACGACGCCGGCGTTGTTGAAGGCCATGTCCAACCGGCCGTAGGTAGCAACGGTGTGATCGACCACGGAGGCGGCCTGCGCCTCGTCCGCCACATCGCAGGTGACGCCGATCGCCTGGTGACCGGCCGAAGTGAGCTCAACGGTGGCAGTGCGGAGCGCATCCTCGTTGATGTCGGCGAGCACGACCGCGGCGCCCGCCTCAGCGAAAGCCTTGACGGTCGCAAGCCCGATCCCGGAGCTGGCTCCCGTGACAAGGGCGACTTGGCCCTGGAATTCATAGATCGGATTCATTTCCGCAGCTCCGTTCAGGTACCTCGCTTGTTTCAGACGTCGTCGTGGGCGAGGTTGCTAGACAGGTCGCGGTTCGCGTCGGCTTGCTCGAGGAGCAGCTTGGCCTTGTTCTCGAAGGTGGTGACTGCATCGGCGCCGGCGGGGAAGCGCAGCGGTGGCTCGTTCTGGGCGGCGAGGTGGACCAGCGCGTCGGCGAGCTTGGCGGGGTCGCCGGTCTGCTGGCCGTTCATGCTCGTCCATGCAGCGACGGTCTGCTCGGTCCGCTCGGCATAATCGGCGATCGAGGACTCGGCGTAGTTGGTCGACTCCGGCGTCAACAGCTCGGTGCGAAAGAACCCAGGCTCGACAAGGATCGTGCGGATCCCGAACGGCGCAACCTCCGGGGTCAGCGACTCCATCCAGCCCTCCACCCCGAACTTCGAGGCAGCGTACGCGGTCAAGAACTCCCCGCCCTGGATGCCGGCGGTCGAGGAGATCGTGACGACCAGGCCGGAGCGCTGGGCCCGCATGATCGGAAGGACCGCGCGGGTGACGTTGACCGGACCGAACAGGGTGGTCTCAATCTGCGCCCGGAACTCCTCTGGGGTGAGCTCCTCGAAGAACCCGGCGTTGAAGTTGCCCGCGTTGTTGACCAGCACATCGATCCGGCCGAACCGGTCGGCGCCCGTCTGGACGGCGGCCCCGGCGCTCGCGGGGTCGGTGACGTCAAGGGCTACGACGATGAGGTCGTCGTGTGCTCCTAGCACGGTGCTGACCTTCTCGGTGTTACGGCCGGTGGCGATGACAGTGTGACCGGCGGTCAGAGCGGCTTTGGCGATGTCGACGCCCATGCCCCGGCCGGCGCCGGTGACGAGCCAGACCTGCTTCTCACTCATACTGGCCGCACTTCCTTGGTCTCGATCTTGTCGATCTCTGTTTGGATCCACCGCTTCAGCGGTGGTGCATTGGCTACAGAACCACGCGTGGGGCTTGAGCGGGAGTCCCTGATGATGGGGTTATTGACAGGGACCCTCAGCCCTGGCGGAGCGCCCGTAGGGTGAAAGGCATGGCAGAAAGCCGCGACGTCCGCGGCGACGTCCGCGGGGAGATCCGGGAGTTCCTGAGCACGCGCCGGGCCAAGATCACCCCCGTACAGGCCGGGCTCCCGGTGTACGGCGGGGACCGCCGACGGGTCTCGGGGCTGCGCCGCGACGAGGTCGCCCTTCTGGCGGGGATCTCGAGCCAGTACTACACCAGGCTTGAGCGCGGCAACGCCACCGGTGTGTCTGACAGCGTCATCGACGGCATTGCTCGCGCCCTGCAGCTCGATGAGGCCGAGCGGAGCCATCTTCTCGATCTGATCCGTGCCGCCGGCACGACTCGCGCACCCCGGCGACCGGTCCCGAAGCGGGTCCGGTCCACTGTGCAGCGCGTTCTCGACTCGATGATCGGCACGCCCGCGTTCATGCTCAATGGACGTCTTGACATCCTGGCCGCCAACCAGCTTGGCTTCGCGCTGTTCTCGCCGCTCTACGCCGACCCGGTCAGGCCAGCCAACAGCGCCAGGTTCGTGTTCCTCGACGCGCATGCGGCCGAGTTCTTCCGCGACTGGAACAGGGTCGTCAACGACACTGTCGCCCTGTTGCACGCCGAGGCCGGCCGGCATCCCTATGACCGGCGACTTTCTGACCTGATTGGGGAGCTGTCCACCCGCAGCGACGAGTTCCGTGGCCGGTGGGCCGCCCATGACGTCCAGATCCACACGACTGGCGTCAAGCTCATCCATCACCCGGTCGTGGGCGATCTCGACTTGTCGTTCGAGTCCTTCCCGTTGGCTGCCGATCCCAGCCAGAGCCTCCTCGTCTACACCGCCGAGCCCGGGTCGCCCTCGCACGACGCCCTGCGCCTGCTGGCCAGCTGGGCCGCGACCACCGACGGCGTGCAGTCAGAAGACGGCAAAGTTCGCTAGCGAACCGCTGACAAAGATGATCAGGGCCCAGTCGCTGCATTCGCAACCGGGCCCTTACTAGGTGCTTCGTCGTAGCGGGACAGGATTTGAACCTGTGACCTGTGGGTTATGAGCAATATTCTGCCGTCATTTTGAGGTCCCTCTTTTGACCTGCCAGTCCAGCCTAACTTCGCATAAAAGACCCAGTCAGAGGCCAGTTTGCAGTTCCATATTTGTCAATGGCCGTCCGTGCATGTTGGCAGCGTTTGCTGCCAAATTGCTGCCAAGCGAGTAAAGAGATGATCATGAGATGGCATGGGTAGTTGCGCGCAAGGGTCCCCGGGGAGCCAGTTCAATGCGTCCTACCGAGGTCCAAGCGGCGTCGAGAGATCAGCAGGTATCTACCCCTCGGGCCGAGCGGCCGACCGCGCCGGGGTGGGTGGTTGTCGATTCAACGTCACGGCGTCGGCGCCCATCCCACCAAGGCGACCAGGCAGCCGGGGCGAGCTCTCGCATCCCGCCGATCCAGCGTCTCCATGCTTGAAGAGATCGTGGATATCAGTGTTGTTGAGGCGCCGGGTCGGCGAGGAGGACGACCTTGACCTCTTCTCCTCCGGCGGCGGAGGAGAACGCGGTCGCAGCCTGGTCGAGGGGGAAACGGGCTGTAATGATGTCCTCGACTCGGACTTTGCCGGCCTGGATGATCTCGGTGGCGGTTGCATAGTCCTCAGGCAAGTAGGTGGCGCTGCCTTGGATGCGGACTTGGAGGTCTTGGATCTCTGGGAGGGGGACGGTAACCGGTCGGGCGGGGACGCCGACGATCATCACGACGCCGCCCTTGAGGGCAAGTTGGACTGCTTGGTCGACGGTGGGCTGGATCGCGACGCAGTCGAACACGACGTCGGCGCTTTCTCCCAGCTCGGCGCGAATCTGCGCGGTCGCGTCGTGGGCAGCGGCG
>DATHII010000142.1:0-3866 GCA_035316885.1 Jiangellaceae bacterium
TCGGGTTGACCTGCCGGGTGGCGGCTCAGAAGCGTTCGGCGAGGGCGGTTAGTTTGGCGACGTACGCCGGCCAGTCCTGCTGCTCCGGGAGGTTGGAGACGTCCGCTCGGAGGCCGGCCGCGCCGTCGATCTGCTCGCGGAGGATGTCGGCGTGTCCGACGTGTCGTGCCAGGTCGACGATGACGTGCACCATGATGCGTTCCAGGGTGATCGGGTTGCGATCCTCCGTCCACCACGGCACTCGGCCGAGCGCGTCGAGCGGCAGCTCCTCGATGGTCGCGTCGGCGAAGGTCCACACTCGCCGGTAGAGGTCGATGATGCCGTCGCAGGTTTCGCTATCGGTCGCGTACCAGTCGGCCTGCGGGTCGGCCTCGAAGTCCTCGTCCGAGATCCGCTCGTCGGGCGTCGGCCATTCACGGCCGAAGGTGTCGGCGAAGTAGCCGATCTCGACGTTGGCCATGTGCTTGACGATGCCGATGAGGTTGGTGCCGGTGGGCGTGCGGGGCATGCGGAGGTCGCGTTCGCCGAGGCCGTCCAGCTTCCACAGCAGCGCGTCGCGATTGGACTGGAGATTGTGCCGCAGTGCAGCCTTGGGCTCTTTCAAATCGCTCATGTGATCAGTCTGGGCCGTAACCTCGGCTTCCGTCTTCGAGCGACTCGGAACGGTCACCGCAACAGTGTGCCCGTCTCGGCGTACTGACATGCCGCCGTTCGCGCGGGTGCCGTTGCACTGTGCGTTGGTGGCGAGGAAGCCCGCGTTCCGGGGCGTCCAACCGCGCCGGGTCGCCGCGGGATTCCAACCCGGCGTTGAGCCCGGCGGCTGCCGCCGATCAGAAGGATGGATGACCCCCGCGGATCAGGAGGATGGACAGCGGCGCCGAACTGGGGGTGGGCAGAACCAGGATCCCGCCCTGTCGGCGAAGCAGTCTCCGGACTGATCCTGTCCGGATCCGTGAGTAGCTTCCTGGACATGACCGAGATCCAGTTATTGCGTCCCGAAGGACTCGTCGCGAGCCCGGCCTTCAGCCACGTCGCTGTGGTCCCTCCTGGCGCCACGACGGTGTACGTCGGCGGCCAGAACGCCATCGATCAAAACGGCGAGCTCGTCGGCGGCACGGACGTGGCCGCGCAGACCCGGCAGGTGATGGCCAACCTGGTGACTGCTCTGCAGGCGGCCGGCGCGGGGATCGAGCATCTGGTGAGCGTATTGGTGATGCTGGTGGAGGGCGTTGACGTGCAGGCGGCATACGCCGCCGCAGCGGCCACGCTTGGCTCCGCGAAGGCCCCTCCGCTCGTCAGCGCGGCGATTGTGTCGGGACTCGGTGTCCCCGGTGCGATGGTGGAGGTGTCCGCAATCGCGGCGACGCCAGATCGAGTCCCTGCAGACTGAAGGCTGCACGCTCGGTGAGTCAGTCAGTCTTCGCGCTCGTCCGTCGCCACAGGCAGCCCCGTTGGTGGGGCAGCTACGCGGCCATCCGCTACTGCCGCTCCGCGAGCGGAGCGTGCCGCGCCGGCTGACTGCATGCTGCTTCGCGGTGCGTCGGCGCAATCGGTGCAGCTTGACGTGCTTTTCCAGCTCAATCGGGGCCGTCGAAGCGTTGGTGCCTCGTGCGAGATTCGTGGGGAGTGTCCGGCCAGGGCGGCTCGGATTCTGTGGTTCGATGTCCGGGTCGGCCATCATTTGGCTCAACCTGGCCGTTTCTGGGCGATGCGGTTTGCAGCCTTCGCCGCATGACACGGACGCGGCGAATGGCGACGAGTAGTGGGGGTCCCATGGCTGCTTACGCGGTTGCGCATCTGGACGAGATCGACGAGCTAGTGGACGGGCGCTGTCGCTACCGGCCGGTCCGGCACCACCTCGGCATCACGTCGTTCGGTGCCACCGCCTGGACGGCCCGTGCCGCGGGCGACCTAATCATCAACGAGCACGACGAGGACGACCCGACCGCAGACCAGGAGCTTTTCCTCGTGCTGCGAGGCCACGCCGTGTTCGAGCTCGAAGGCGACCGGGTGGACGCACCCGCCGGGACTCTGGTCTTCGCTCCTCCGCGCCTGAAGCGAACGGCGTTCGCCGAGGAGGCAGGGACGATGATCATGCTGATCGAAGGGACGCCGGGGAAGGCGTACGAACCTCGCGGCTGGGAGCTGTGGGCTCCGCTCGCTTCGCTCTACGAGTCCGGCGAGTACACCGAGGTCGCCGACCGTCTACGCGTTCTGGTCCAGGCTCATCCGCAGTACGCCATGTTGTTCTACAACCTCGCTTGCTGTGAGAGCCTCACCGGCCGAACGACCGCCGCGCTCGAGCACCTCCGTCGCGCGATCGATATGTCCGAGGAGTTTCGCGGGAACGCAAAGCTCGATTCGGACCTGGACCCGATCCGCGACCAACGAGCGTTCAGGCAACTGATCAGCGACTGACCAGGTATCCGCAACTCGCAGACGCACGGAAACCGACGTCCCACTGGCGGCCAAGCACCCGTAGTCAACCGCACTCACATGGCTCCCTGGATCACCCCGGGTTGTCCGGAGACTCAGGTTGTTGAGACTCCGGCCTCGGTGAGGGCGGTTCGGTGAGCGTAGTGCAGGCCCTCTACGGCGACGGGTGTGAAGTCGTCGATGGCCTCGTGGGGTCTGCGGTGGTTGTACCAGTCGACCCATTCCAGGGTGGCGATCTCGACGTGGTCGAGGTTGCGCCACGGCCCACCTCTGTTGATCCATTCGGTCTTGTACAGCCCGATGGTGGTCTCGGCCAGGGCGTTGTCGTAGGCGTCGCCGACGCTGCCGACCGAGGGGTCGGCGCCGGCGTCGATGAGTCGGGTGGTGAACGCGATCGAGGTGTATTGAGGAGCCGGCGTCGTTGTGGTGGATCAGGCCGGTCAGGTCGGTGACACCGCCGCGGGCGCGGGTCCAGATCGCCATCTCCAGCGCGTCGAGGACCAGCGCGGTGTGCATGTTCATCGCGGCCCGCCAGCCCAGGATGCGCCGGGAGAACGCATCCAGGACGAACGCCACGTAGACCACGCCGGCCCAGGTGGGCACGTAGGTGAAGTCGGCCACCCAGAGCCGGTTCGGGGCGAGCGGGTTGAAGTTCCGCTCGACCAGGTCGGCGGGCCGAGTGTGCTGCTCGTCGCTGATGGTGGTGCGCCGCTGCTTGCCTCGACGGGCGCCTTCGATGCCCAGCTGGCGCATCAGCCGCTCCACCGTGCAGCGGGCCACGTCGAACCCCTCACCCCGCAGGGTGAGCCACACCTTGCGGGCACCGAACAGCCGGTGGTTGGCGTCGTAGATCCTGCTGATCTCGGCCTTGAGGCCCTCATCACGGACAGCCCGGCGGCTCGGCCTCCGACGCCGAACGTCGTAGTACGTGCTCGGGGCGATCACACAGCCGTGCTCGGACAGCACCGCGCAGATCGACTCGACCCCCCAGCGCAGCCCAGCCGGGCCCACCCGATGGTTCTTGTGCTCGTCGATGAACCTCACGAGCGCGGTAGTGGCCGGTCGAGTTCGGCCGCGAAGAATGCCGAGCGGGCATGACGCGCTGGTAGCCCAGGTGGCCCGGCGGGTCTGTGACCGTTCGATGCTGAGGCTGATCCGGTCCTGGCTTCGGGTGGGGGTATTGGAGGAGGGGGCATCCGGGCCGGCGACGGCCGGGACCCCACAGGGCTCACCGATCTCACCGTTGCTCGCCAACATCGCCTTGCACGTCTTGGACGAGGCATGGCAGCGCGACGGGCACCGGCTCGGGGTGTTGGTGAGGTACTGCGACGACTTCGTGATCCTGTGTCCGACCAGAGAACGCGCCCACCAGGCCCGGGAACTGGCCGGAGCGGTGCTGGCCGACCTCGGGTTGCAGCTGCACCCGGACA
>DATHII010000143.1:0-15838 GCA_035316885.1 Jiangellaceae bacterium
CCGCGGCCGCCGCTGCGTGAGTGGTTGCTGTCCTGGATCGACCGGGACGTCGGAGCTCGGGAGGAGATGGACTCCCTGCCCGGTGTGATGTGGCACCTGTCCGACGCCTGGGCCCGCCGCGGCGAGCCGAACGTGGTGCTCGTGCACTACGACGACCTGTCCGCCGATCTCGAGTGCGAGATGCGCCGGCTCGCCGTGTTGTTGGGTATCACCGTCCCTGCCCAGCTCTGGCCGTCGCTCGTGCAGGCGGCCACGTTCGAGCACATGCGTGCCCGTGCCGACCAGTTCGTTCCCGACGCGTCTGGCGTCCTCAAGGACAATGCAGCCTTCTTCCGGCGAGGCACGTCGGGCGCTGGCCGTGAACTGCTCACCGCAGACGAACTGGTCCACTACCGGACACGCACGGCGCAGCTCGCACCGTCGGACCTTCTGACCTGGCTTCACCGGTGAGGACGTGGTGTGGGGCGGTCACGTGGACCACCCCACACCACCCAACGAACGGAGCTAGGACCCGATGGAACCCGGGCCGCTCCCGCCACCTGCCGAACCGAACGTCCCTTCCGGGCCTGCCGGTGCGGGCAGGTTGACCGGTCCCGGAACCCTCCTACCGGGCACCACGTTGACCGACTCGGTCGAGTACGCGAACGTCAGCTGCGCGAACGCGATCAGGTCGCTGTTGACGTCCAGCGCGTGCATAGCGACGTTGCCGAACGTGTCGCACACCTCGTGGTAGCAGGGGTCGAACTGCTCGCCGGCCATGCCGCCCCAGATGGCCACCTGCGCCGGGGTCTTGACGACTTCCGCACCGGTGAACAGGCCGCCGGAGGGTATCGCGGCCTCGATGAACGCCTGGTAGTCGCTGCGGCCGGAGAACTCGGTGTCGTCGTACGGCTCACCCACCAGGGTGTAGTACGACTCGTACAGGTCCTCGATGGCCTCCGAGCCTGGCGGCACGGGTACGGGTGCCTCGAACGTCGACTCGTCGGTGTCGTGCGCCATGAAGATGTAGTTGGGCGAGCCGACCATGTCGTAGTTCAGGTAGAGCGCGATCCGGTCGCGTTCCTCCGGCGACAGCCCATCCACGTACGCCGTCGAGCCGATCAGGCCCGACTCCTCGGCGCCCCACCAGGCGAACCGGAGTGTGTTCTCCGGGTTCAGCTTGGCCATCATGAGCGCGGTTTCGAGGATCGCCGCCGAACCCGAGCCGTTGTCGTTGATTCCCGGTCCTGCACCCACGCTGTCCAGGTGGGCGCCGGCCATCACAACGTTGTCGTCGTTCGTACCGGGAAGCTCCGCGATGACGTTGACGTCGGTCCGGAACTCCGACGGGATCACCCTCACCTGCGCGGTGGAGCCCGGCTGGGCGAGCGCCTCGCCGTCGGCGAAGCTGGCGCCGACGACCGGGATTCCGACGACGTTGGTACCGCCTAGCGTCCCGACGATCAGCGCCTCACGGTCCGGGGTGTTCCCCTGGTTGAAGATGATCACAGCCTCAGCGCCAGCGGCCTCGGCGTTCAACGCCTTCACCGCGAACGTGCAGACCGGCGCCGGCGCGGGTGGCCCACCGCGCTGGTTGAGCGCGATGTCGTTCGGGCCGCTGAAGTCCAGGCCGACGAAGTCGGTAGCCTCGCAGCCGCTGGTCGTGTCCCGAGGTGGTGTGAGGTTGATGTCGACCGGGATCACGTTGCCGGTGACATCGCCGTCGCCCGTGCCGGTGAACGCACCCGTCTCGTACTCCGCATCAACGGGCGTGAGCTGGTGCAGCAGCGCCGGGAACACGAACTGGAACTCGAACTCGTCGAGGGTCACCTCGTAGCCCGCGGCCTCCAGCGGGCCGGCGACGTAGTCGACGCTGTCCGCATAGCCCTGCGTGCCTGCGGCTCGGGTCCCGGGGTAGAACGGGTCGTCGTTGCTGTCGGCGATCTTCTGGAGCTCTTCCTGGTGCTCCCGCACGCCCTCGAGCGTCACGCACTCGAGAAGCTTCTGATATGTGCTGTTGCTGCGGTTGTCGCACGCGTTGCCGGGTTGGGCGCTGGCGGCCGTCCCCGGTATCACCAGCAGCGCTTCTGTCTGAGTCGGCCTACCGTAAAGCGAACGAGCCCGTTTGGAAGCGTTTCGGTGAATTCACCCTGCCGTGTGACGGCTGCGGGTCGGGCTTCCGTTCAGCGGGATGCCCGCATCTGAGGGATAACCGTGTTCATGACCTCCTCGAACACCGCGTCCTCGCCAGGAGCCGGGCGCCAGGTCTGCGGCCAATACAGTACGAACTCGTCGATGCCGATCTCGCTGAATCGACCGACCAGGTCGCTGAAGTATCCGACCGACTGCCAGGGCGTGAGCGGGGGGAAGCAGACCAGCGAGTGCCGAACGGTGGTCGGGTCGCGCCCGGCGTCGACGCACAGGTCGTCAAAGCGGTGACTGCGTTCGGAGGTGACGGCGTAGAAGTCCTCCTCGGTCGACACGCCGTACCGCCCCATGAACTCCACCCGTCACCGTGCTCAGCGGCGATGCGCAGCATCTTGGGGCCATGCGCCGCGATCGTGATCGGCGGGCGAGGCCGCTGGACCGGCAGCGGAATTGTCTCAGCGCGCTCGCACCGGTAGAACCGGCCCGTGTAGCTCGTGACCTCCTGCCGCAGAAGGAGGTCGACCAATTCGACGAACTCGCGGAACCGGGCGACCCGTTCCCCTGTCGGCCAGTCCACGCCGGCAGCACCCGCGCCCGCCGACGGATCACCCACCCCGAGCGCGATCTCCACCCGCCCGCCGCTGAGGTGATCGACGGTCATGGCGGCCTTGGTCAACGTGACCGGATGCCTGAAGTAGAGGCTCGTGACCAGCGTCCCGATCCGGATACTTGTGGTTCCCGCCGCCATCAGGGTGAGTGTCACCGGACCGTCGAACATCGTGTGCTTCACGCGGTCCGGCTCCACGACCGTGTCGCAATTCCACAGCACGTCGAACCCGAACCGTTCGGCGTCCCGCCAGCGCTTGCGGAGCATGTCGAGCGGCAGGTGCTGGTACTGGTAGGCGCAGAAGCGTAGATCCGGCATGTGAGGCCTCAGATTCTCTCCGCGCCGATCCCAACTCCGCAGCTCTTTCAGGCGCATCGTGACACCGCGGCCACGCCAGGGCCAGAAGCGGACGACGATCGGCCTCCTGCAGCCTCCTTCAATGGCGCTGCCGACCCGGTCGAGCCGTCCCATGCCTGGGTGCGGTTGGCGGTGACCGTGGCGATCGGACTCGCCATCGTCACTGATCGTCTACGAGGCGGGCGGCCCGGGCGTTGAGGTAGCGCTGTTGCGGGAAGCTGGTTGCTCGCTGGGCCGCCGCCTGGTAGGACTCGCGTGCTGCGACGCGATCACCGGCCATCTCCAGCAGGTGCCCGCGGACGGCGTGGAGCCGGTGGTCCCCGGCGATCCGCTCGTCGGCATCGAGCTTTCCGAGCAGGTCGAGGCCCGCGTCCGCGCCTCGGACCATGGCCACCGCGACGGCGTGGTTGAGCGCCACAACGGGGTTGTCGGCGGTCTGCATCAGCAGCTCGTACAGTGCCATGATCTGTGGCCAGTCGGTTGCCTCGGCACTCGGCGCTTCGTCGTGGATCGCGGCGATCGCCGCCTGCAGCTGGTACGGGCCGGTCGTCCCCCGCGGGAGCGCAGCGGTGATGAGCGCCACGCCCTCAGCGATGTAGCCGGCGTTCCAGAGGCTTCGATCCTGCTCGGCCATCGGGATCAACCCGCCGTCCGGCCCTGTACGCGCCGGCCGGCGCGCGTCGGTGAGCAACATGAGCGCAAGCAGCCCGGTCACCTCGCCGTCATCGGGCAGCAGTCGTTGGACCATGCGGGCCAGCCGGATCGCCTCGGCGGACAGTTCACTGCGCTGCAGGCTCGGCCCTGACGTGGCGGCGTAGCCCTCGTTGAAGATCAGGTAGAGCACGTGGAGAACCGCGCCGAGCCGTTCGGTGCGCTCCGCGCCCGGGGGCATGCCGAAGGGAATGCCGCTGTCCTTGATGCGCTGCTTGGCCCGGCTGATGCGCCGGGTCATGGTCGCCTCCGGCACGAGAAACGCACGGGCGATCTCCGCGGTGGACAAGCCGCCGACCGCCCGCAAGGTCAGCGCAATCTGCGATGCCGGTGACAGCGAGGGGTGGCAACACATGAACAGCAGGATGAGCGTGTCGTCGTACGCGGATGCCGGCCGGTCGGCGGCGGGCGCCAACCATTGGTCGGGCAGTGTCCACTGAGCGACGGTGTCTTCACGACGTTGCCGAGCGTGCTCGCTGCGCAGCAGGTCGGTCAGTCTGCGCGACGTCACCGTGATCAGCCAAGCGCGGGGATTGTCCGGGACGCCGTCGTGCGGCCACTGCATGGTGGCCGCGATCAGGGCCTCCTGCACGGCATCTTCCGCGGTGTCGAAGTGCCCGTAGCGCCGTACCACCGCGCCGAGAACCTGCGGCGCCAACCGACGCAACAGACCCTCGGTGGTGTCATCGGTCACGGCGGTGGTCACGCCTCCAGCTCTTCGATGCCCTCGATGATCGGCCGCACGTCAATGAACGCCCCGCTCGCATCCCCTGGGCTGGGGGACTTCGTGATACGCGCGGCGATCTCGGTCGCCCGGTCGAAACTGTCGCACTCGACGATCGTGTAGCCGGCGAGGACCTCCTGGGTCTCGGGGTACGGCCCGTCGGTCACCACCGGAACCCCGTCCTGGAGACCACGGATTCTCCTGGTGTGTACGGGGGCGGCCAGGCCACGGGCGTCGACGAACTCCCCGGAGTCGACCAGATCTTGGTTCCACGACGCCATGAACGCGTGCATCGCCGCGACGTCCTCCGCGGACCAGGCCGGTTCGTCGGTGGGTTTGCCGGCCATGAGGTCGTACTCCTGTTGCGAGGCGTACAGCAAGATCATGTACTTCACGATCTCTCCTCTCTGCTGGCACCCATTTGGGTGCCTCTCACCAGAGACGTCGGGGCCACCGGCCCATCCAGGACATCCCACCCTCCACCGAGTCGCGAATCATCGCCACCCGCCGCGGACCGTCTTGATTCAGAGACTGAGGAAGCGATAGAGCGCGCGGGCGACGCATGCGGGCTCACGTGCGGCGTCGCATTCGATGGTGGCGGTGATGGCGGTCTGGAATCCCGCGGTCACGGGCTCGACTTGCTCGACCGAAGCGGTGAGGCGTACTCGGGAGCCGACCGGCGCGGGGAGGGGAAGCGCACCTTGGCCGTCGATGTGTCGCGGCATCGTGTTGGCGACGATCAGTTGTGCCCAGGCACAACGCGACCTACGCCGCCGCCGAGCCCGTGTGTACCACCGGCCATGAATCCGCACCCGCTGGTGTCCCGCTTGTCGGGGGACCACTGGCCACGGCGGGCGTGGCGCGGCATCAGTCGCCGCTACGTCCTTCCGCGCCCCGATTCGCCGTTCTCGCGGCGGCAGATGTGGGTGACGCGCAGGGTGTTCGGCTCGACCGGGCCGCCGTCGACGGACCCTGTGGAGCGTTCGTAGCCGACTGTGTAGGCCAGGTCTCCGCTGGCGTCGGCGGCGACGAGGTCGAAGCTGTACGCGGTGCTGTTGGAAAACCGCGACGCGACCTAGCCGAAGATCCGGCTCAACACGCTACACAGCACGCGAGTTAGTCGCAGCTTCAGCCGCGTTCGACGACTTCCTTGAGGCCGGCGAGCATGATCTCCCAGTTGCCCTTCGAGTGCTCCGCGTCTTCCGCGCTCGCATTGTTGTCCTGACTCAGCGAGAGGTGCGTCCTGCCCCGACGTTCCTCGATCTCGTAGGTGAGCGTGTGGTAGTTCTCCGGCACGTCGTCCTGGCCGCTCAAGGGACTGAAGTGGGTGACTCTCAGGCGCCGCTCGGGCTCGATCTCGACGATCTCACCCTTGTCCTCGTACACCTTGCCCTCGTACTCGCCTTTCCACCTGATCGGGCTGCCCCGCTGCCAGTCGGTCTCCACGTGTGTACCAAACATGTACTTCTTGATCTGCTCGGGATCGGTCAGCGCCGTCCACACCTGCGCGGGCGTTGCGCTGATCTCCGTTTCTGCTGTGGCCACGTGGTCGCCCATGGCGTCCTCCTCGGAGGCTGTCTTCCAGCCCCTACCCATCCGAACCGGGACGATGCCGCCTGGATCGCCTCCACAGTTAGCTCGGCAACTTGGCCGCTAGCACGTCGATCGGCTTGATGTCCGGCGGCGAACTCAGCAGGTCATCGGCCTTTGCCATCAGTGCGGCAGCGATCGGGCCTTCGAGGTGGGCCTGGCGGCCCTCGGGTCCGGGAAAGACATCGAAGATGCCGTACGTAGTGCTGTCGATCTTGATGGCAAACCACGCGATCGTGTCGTCCTCGGCCTGGGCGAGCGGCAACGCGCCTTCCAGGAACGACGCAAGATCGGCCTCTTTGCCCGACTTCGCGTTGAGTGTGGCAAGCAGACCTACGGTGACCATATGGCGTCTCCTCGTCAATCGACTGCCGCAAGAGTGAACTCCATGCGGCTGCTCCAGACGGAGTTCGTCTCGACACTAGACCTAGCTCCCTGGAGCGGTTCCGGTTCGCAGAAGATCGACATTCGCCGCCGGCGACCGCTGACGCCTGGCTTGGCCCGACCACGGGGTATCGATCCAAGCTGCCGCGCCGCGCTCGTGCATCATGGAATCCGCAGGTCTGCCGAGGATCGGGTGTGGTGATGGTGCTAGTCAGAGCCCTCGTCGTCCTTGGCGTGCTAGCGGTGATCGCCTGCGCGACCTACGCCGTGATCAGCGGCACCACGTATCGGCGCGTCAGTGTGGCAGCCGCCAGCGCGCGTTGGGTGGCGACGCACTATGCGGTGCGTGACGCGACGCGTGTCGTGGTCCGCAAAATGAGGCTCGGCAGCGACGACGTTCTCGACGAGCACGTGGTCGTGGAGATCCCGGACAGCGACTCAGACTTCGACACCAAGTTCCTCGAAGCGATGGCAGAGGCTCGTGCCCGGGCCGCCCTGTTCGAGTCGGAGTCGGACTAGCCCTCAGCCCGCGGACACCGCGCTGCCGCGGGCTACACGCCGCCACACCACGCAGACGGGAGTGGCATGGCCGAAGGCGCTATGGGCCCCGACGTCCGAAACGCTCTATGCCGCGGTCGGCTGGACGGCGTACCGGGCGAGCACGAGGCTGGAGCCGTCCCAGGTGCGGGTGTCGATGAGCTGCAGCGACACCGGTGGCCGGCCGTTGAACGCAGGTGTACCTGCGCCCAGTACGCCGGCGCCGATCATCAGGTGCAGCTCGTCGACCATGGCGTGGGCCAACAGGTCGTTCCACAGCGTGTGGCTGCCGAAGACCAGGATGTCGCGGCCCGGCCCGCTCTTGAGCTCGGTGATCTGCTCGTGCGCGTCGGCACGGCTGACGATGCGGGTGTTGTGCCACGGCGCGGTCTGGTCAGCTGTCAGGCTGTCCGAGACGACCACCTTGTCGATGGCGGTGTCGAGGCGCGAGATCTCCCGCTCTACCGGCCGGGCTTTGGGGTCGTCGGCGATCGGCGGCCAGTAGCTCTTGAACCCTTCGTACGACTTACGGCCGAGGAGCAGTGTGTCGGCGGCCCGCAGCCGTTCGGCGTTGTAGTCGTCGAAGCCCTCGTCGAACGGCAGGGCCATGACGTCACCGCCCGGTCCTTCATAGTAGCCGTCGAGCGAGACGATGTTGCAGACGATCAGCTTGCGCATCGCTGAATCCCTGCCGTGTGTGCTCCCTTGGCACACCTCACACCAACTGAGAGACCACGTTCCCCGCGAACTCATCGGGCGTGGATGCACGTTTCTCCGACGTGCACAGTCACACCATGGCGCCCCGTTTCGTCATACAGGTGGACTGTTAAACGCAACGTAGAAGGGAGACAACCGTGCCTCTGCAGGTGACCGCCATCATGATCGGTGTCGAGGACCTGGCCCGCTCCAAGAAGTTCTACGCGGAAGGCTTGGGCTGCACGATCGACCAGGACTATCCCAATTTCGTGTCGTTCAACCTGGGTGACGGATCGTCGTCGCTTGCCCTCTACGAACGGGAGGCAGCGGCCCAGGATGCCGGCGTCTCTTCCGAAGGATCCGGATTCCGCGGTGTCTCGTTCCACTTCATCGTCCCGTCGAGCGAAGCCGTGGACGAGGTCATGGGCAACGCCGTGGAGGCCGGTGGTGGCGTCGTGAAGGAAACAGCAGCCGCTCAGTGGGGCTACTTCGGGTACTTCAGCGACCCGGACGGCTACCTCTGGAAGGTCGCGTCAGCCTCTTGACCATGTGCGGTCAACGGTTCTGACTCGGTGAGCGCAGCGAGGCAGGAACGGGGCGACTGTCGCGCGTCAGGTGCGGTGACGGCTTTCTTCAGCGGATCCAGGAGCACCCGACGTTCCGGCTGAGGTCGGGTCGGCGGTGGGGCCGAAACCGCGGGCGGGATCCCGTTCGTTCCGACGCCGATCGCGAGTCTGCGCTCCGTGCTGCCGACGTTCCTGACCCCCAGGCCGCGGCATCCTCGACGAGAACGAGACCGCCCGAATTCAGGGGCTGCGGGTAAGCGTGTCCGTGCTGACCGTCGTGGCCCTTGTTGCGCTTACTTCTCGCGCCTGATCCCAACCGGACCGGTAAATGGTACGCCTGATACATCGGCCCGAGCACCCCGACGCGCCTAGCGGCCGCCTGAAGGCGCCGGGGGATCGCCAGTGGAGACGTTGCCGGCCGCGCGTCGGGCTCGGATCAAGCTCCATGTGTATTCGAGGATGATCGCGAGGACCAGCACGACGATCATCGCCACGAACGTCTCCGGCTCGGTCCGGAACATCTGCACAGCGAAGGTCACGAGCACGGCCGCGGTCGCGGCGATGGCGATGACGATCACCCAGGTGCGCGATCTGGTCTCGGCGCGCAGACGCAGCCCGACGACGGCCACCAAGAGGAAGATCGCCAGGGCGACCACGCTGCCGAGCGAAGCGATCGCGCTCAGATCCACCAGGTTCGCGAGCAGCAGAACTGCGACGACCGAAATGGTCAGTCCACGCGTGCTCCCGACCAGGCCGGCGCGGCCGAAGGCCGGAGGGAACTGGCCGGCCTCAGCGAGCTGGGCCGTCGATCCGACAGCACCGTAGATGTTGGCGTTGACCGACGACGACGTTGCGAGCAATGCGGCGGCGGCCATCATCGCGAATCCCGCCTCGCCAAGGACCGGATGGGCCGCTTCGGCGAGCGCCGTGTCGCCGAACGCGATCACCTCTTCCACGGTCAGCGTCCCGAACACCCGGCACGTCGGCGCCGGGCATGGCTGGCCGACCTCGCGGCTACCGAGGAAGAGGTGGCCTGGTTCGCCCGCGTGCTCATCCCCGAGCTGCGGCAGGCGGGCTCCTCTGACCAGGTCGCGGGCGGTTGGGCTGTCGGGTCGAGCCGGGTCTCCGCCGTCGAGGATCGGCTGACCGCGCTCGAGGCTTCCGCTCCGGATGACGCCGGTCGAACTCGCGCGCGGACCCTGCGAGACGCCGTGCGAGCGTCTCGGGCCCACATGCAGGAACTGGTCGGATCCAGCGAACCCGAACGAGTGACGCGATCCGTCAGGCACCCTCGTGACCTCCTGCCGCTTCTCGCCCGTCCTTCCCGACGACGGTTGAGTGCTGTGGTCGCATCCCGCCGGGCGCGCTCGTTGTCTGCGTCCGGTGATCGTGCTGGTCGAACGCCCGACGCTGGCCGATTTCCGGGCACGTCAGTCTCCAACAGCGGCATGATCGGCGCCGGGCTGCTGGCCGAGGCCAATCCTGCTCTCAGCGGTCGCGCTGGGCGATCAAAGCCTCGAGCACGTCGAGGTCGCCGGGTGCTAGCCAAGTCTCCTCGAGCGGGTTGCCACCGGCCCGCTGGATTGCTGCGGTCAAGGGCCCTGCCCAGATGTGCTCGATGAGGGCGACGGCCGCGGCGGAGCCAGGTGGTACCGCGTCGGACAGGGACCACGCCGAGGCGTCGTCGGAGTCGCCAGTCACTGACTCGGCGTTCGCCTCACCACCCTCGGGCCAGCCGAGAACTGCGGCTGCTAGCCCGCCGAGATCCGCCGTCATGCCGTCCGGGGGGACCAGGGTCTCGAAGGTGCCGTCCTCGGCGCGCGAGACGAGGAGCACGTCAACGAGCCGGACGATGCCGGCCGCCCGCAGCCGCGTCAGCTCGGCGAGCACCTCACCGGAGAACGTCGGCCGGTCGAAGCCGACGACCAGCACCTGCACCGGTCCCATCACGCGACCACCCGTGCCCGCATGTCCTCATACTCCCCGGTGGTGATCACACCGGTGTCGAGCAGGTGCTGCAGCGCCGCGAGCATGTCCTCCTCGCTTCCAGAGCTGGACGCCGGTGGCACCAACCCTTCGGGCGATGGTCCGGGAGGGCGACCGGATGCCGCCCCTGTCGAGCTAGCCACCGGACCAGACCCGGGCGGCCATCTGGACGGGTGGGCCGCCGCGTAGGCCTGCGCCGGGGAGAACCGGCCACCGTAGTAGGGCACATTCCCGGTCATTCCGGCACGCCGCAACTGCCTGGGCACCAACCGCATCGGCCCCTCCTCCGCCAGGAGATCATCGCCAGCCCAAGCTACGCCGCCGGTGACGTTGTGGCCTTGGACGGTCAAGGGCCGGCATCACGAACTGGAGTCGTTGGATCGCTCCGAGATCTCGGATGACCGAGGGGGCCTGCCCAGGGCAGGTCACTCGGAGGTGACCCTCCGGGGTCGTGCAGCTTCAGAGTGGGATTCGTGGGGGTGGCGTTGGGTGTGGTGCCGCGTGCTCGCCCGACGTAGCCTCGAATGGCACGTGACGTGGGCGGCGCAGGTGTTTGATGCGTAGGGTACCGGCCACGGGTCGGTAACGACGTGAAAGGGGAGGGGCGTACGTGACAGACGATCTTGAACAGATGGGTCCGATCGACTATTTGGTGGTCGAGTTCCCCGGCAGTCGGATGACCGGGGAGGGCCTGCCGCTTCTCGTCGACCTGGTCGACCGGGGCATCATCCGGATCCTGGACTTTGTGTTCGTCAAGAAGGAGCTCGACGGGTCCATGACAGGGATGGCCATCACCGACCTGGATCACGACGGCAAGCTCGACCTGGCCGTGTTCGAGGGGGCCTCCTCCGGGCTGCTCGACCAGGACGACATCGCCGATGCCGGGGGCGTGCTCGAACCGGGTAGCTCGGCGGGCATCCTGGTCTACGAGAACGTGTGGGCGGCGCCGTTTGCCATCGCGCTTCGGCGTGGCGGTGCTCAATTGGTCGCGGGCGGACGGATTCCGGTGCAAGCTCTGCTGGCCGCAATCGATGCCGCCGAGGCCAGGGCCGAGGCCCAGGCCGCCTCGCCGTCCGAGACCTGAGTCGCCAACCACAGCAAGGAAGGGACCGGAAATGCCAGGACTTCTTCGGGGAGTCGCTCGCACCGCCGTGGTTGCCGGCACGGCAACCGCAGTGTCCAACCGCGTCTCGCGGCGGCAGGCCGGCCGGTGGGCCGAGCAGGAACAGGCACAGGCATACCAGCAGCCGGCCTACGAACAACAGCAGCCGGCCTACGCCGCACCTGCCCCGGCCGCGCCAACAAGTGACATGGACAACAAGTTGGCCCAACTCAAGGAACTCGGTCAACTGAAAGAACAGGGCGTGCTGACCGAGGCCGAGTTCGAGGCACAAAAGAGCGCCATCCTCACCCAGAGTGCCTGAGCCCCGAGCTCAATCGATGGCGAGCTCAGCGACAGCGTCCGGTCCGCGTTCATGGGCATGACCCTCACGCGCACGGAGGGAAAGACAGTGGTGGTCGGACGCGTCCGCGACCAGGCTGAGCTCCAGGGTCTCCTGCAACGCGTCACGGACCTCGGGCTCACCCTGCTCAGCGCGACCGTGATCGACGAGGGGGCGGAGGGCTGACGCATGGCCGGTGAGAGCGACGTGGAAACCGGGAGGGGTCGCCGACGAGGAGGGACCGATCAACGCACGCGCGGCGCGGATGGCGGTGCGAGCCCGAGTATGACTCGAGACGTGGTTGCCTGGCACAGCCGCACCGCAGAGCAAGCCTGTACTGAGCTCGGTGTCAATGCTCAGCACGGACTCGATGCTGGAGAGGTCCAGCGGCGACGTGAGCAGGTGGGTCCCAACAAGCTCGCCGAAGCGAAAACAGAGCCCGGCTGGCGTGCGTTCCTGCGCCAGTACCGCGACTTGATGCAGATCGTCCTGCTCGGGGCCGCCATCGTGAGCATCGTTGCGCTGCAGGAATTCTCCACCGGAGTCGTGATCATCGGCCTGACGGTGCTCAATGCTGTCTTGGGTTTGAACCAAGAGGGCAAGGCGGCAGAGAGCGTCGCAGCGCTCCAAAGGATGCTGTTGATCAGGGCCCATGTTCGCCGCGAAGGCGAGCTGATGGACATCCCCGCCGAGGAACTCGTGCCAGGAGACGTCGTCGTCTTCGAGGCGGGCGACAAGATTCCCGCGGATGGCCGGCTACTTCTGGCTGCGACGCTGGAGATCGAGGAGGCCGCGCTGACAGGTGAGAGCACGCCGGTCGCGAAAACCGCCCAACCGGTAGCCGGCGACGAGGTAGCCCTCGGTGACCGCATCGACATGGCCTACATGAACTCGACCGTCACGCGTGGCAGGGGGGAGATGGTCGTCACGGCGACCGGTATGGCGACCGAGGTCGGTCAGATCTCGGGGATGCTCGGCCAGGTTCAGCAGGAGAAGACTCCGCTCACGCGCCAGCTCGACCAGCTGACCGTTCTGATCACACTCATGGCGGGAATCGCGCTGGCGCTGGTGGTGATCCTGGGGCTATTCCGCGGTGACGACTTCGACGAACTCTTCCTGATCGGGATCAGCCTGGCAATCGCAGCGATCCCGACGGGGCTTCCCGCAGTGGTCACGACCATGCTCTCGATGGGGACGCAGGCGCTTGCGGCCAAGGGAGCCATCGTCAAGCGGCTGCGGTCGGTGGAGACGCTCGGCTCGACGTCGGCGATCTGCTCGGACAAGACCGGCACGCTGACGCTCAACCAGATGACGGCGCGCCAGCTCGTGATCGCCGGCCGCCGCTACTCGATCGAGGGGGAGGGCTACTCCAGCAACGGCAAGATCCTTCGTGTCGCGGGCGAGACAGACACCTCACTCGAGCCATTCCTGCTGCCGATGGCACTCGCCAACGACGCCGCCGTCCGCGAGGGAGAGATCGTGGGCGACCCGACGGAGGCGGCTCTGGTCGTCCTCGCGGCGAAGGGCGGGCTCGACGTCGAGGAGACGAGGCGGGTCTATCCGCGCGTTGCCGAGGTCCCGTTTGACTCCGAGTACAAGTTGATGGCGACTTTTCATGACATGGAGGACCACGGGCGGAAGGGGATGGTCAGGTGCTACGTCAAGGGCGCTCCCGACGTTCTACTGGCCCGTTCCTCGCGGTACCTGGACGTCGACGGCTCGTCCATGCCAATGGCCGCCGCGGCGCGGGACCGGGTTGTGGCGGCGAATGATCGCATGGCGGGCGAGGGCCTACGCGTGTTGGCGCTTGCGAAGCGTGACTTCGATTCCGCCTCCTTTGATCCGGCAGGTGATCTCTTGGCTCTGGTGAGCGAGCTAGAGCTGCTGGCACTGATCGGCATCGTCGACCCTGCGCGCAAGGAGGCGAAGGACGCCATCGAGCGCTGCAAGGAGGCGGGGATTCGCGTACGCATGATCACCGGCGATCACGCGACGACGGCGGCCGCGATCGCGGCCCAGCTCGGAATTGACGGTCGCGCCCTGCCGGGCACCGAGTTCGCCGCGCTCAGCGACGCGGATCTCGATGATCAGGTCGACGGCATGGGCGTGGTCGCACGCGTCGCGCCACAGGACAAGGTGCGCCTCGTGGACGTGTTGAAGCGGGCGGGCAACGTCGTCGCCATGACCGGTGATGGGGTCAACGACGCTCCTGCGCTCAAGCGCTCGGACATCGGCGTCGCGATGGGCATCACGGGAACGGAGGTGACGAAGGAAGCCGCCGACATGATCCTCACCGACGACAACTTCGCCACCATCGTCACAGCGGTCGAAGGCGGCCGTGGCATCTACGACAACCTGATGAAGTACGTGCGCGTCCAACTCGTGATGCTCGGTGGGTTCATCCTCACTTTCGTCGGTGCCGCGATCTTCGATGTCGCCGGGGGCTCTCCGCTCAACCCGTTGCAGATCCTTTGGATCAACTTCGCGATCGACGTGCTGCTGGCGGTAGGGCTGGGCTTCGATGCGCCGGCCCCTGGACTGATGCTGCGCACGCCCCGAGACGCGAGCGCGCCGATCGTGGATCGCGGACTCGCGCTCCAGCTCGGCGCCGCAAGCCTGATCATGGCTGCGCTCGCGTTGGGGGTCGTTGCGTGGGGTGAGAACCGCTACGACCTGGCCGTCGCCACCACGATGGGATTGACGACTCTCTCATTGATGCACATCGCTGCTGCTCTGGAGGCGCGCGAGCCAACAGCGAGCATCTTCAGCCGCTACACGATCGAAAACCGGCGGTTCGTGTACCTGATCGGTACGGCGGTGGGGCTCGCTTTCCTCGTCACGGAGCTGGCTCCCCTGCAGCGGATCTTCGCCACGGTTTCGCTGACGAGCTCGCAATGGGGGATCTGCCTGCTCGGCCCGATTGTCTTCCTCGCGATCACAGAGCTCGGCAAGCTCGCACTCCGCCACACCGGACGGGGCCACTCGGTGCTCGAGCGCGCAGGAGCGTAGGAGAGACATGGCCGGGAGAGAACGGATACTGCAGCAGCTCGTCCTCGACCCCGGGACGAGCGCAGCGCTCGGCGACCGGGACCCGGCCTGGGCTGGGGGGCCGGACTACGAAGGGCTTTCTCGGGAGGAGCTCAAGGCCGAGGCGAGGGCTGCCCTGGCTCGAGGCGTCGAGGAGCTTTCGGAAGCGCAGGAGCTGCTATGGGCAAGCGACACGTTCGCGCTCCTCGTCGTCTTCCAGGCGATGGACGCAGCCGGCAAGGACAGTGCGATCGAGCACGTGATGTCCGGGGTGAATCCGCAGGGCGTCCAGGTCTTCTCCTTCAAACAGCCCTCGTCCGAAGAACTCGATCATGACTTCCTCTGGCGCATCTCGAAAGTCGCGCCGGAGCGCGGACGCATCGGCATCTTCAACCGCTCGCACTACGAGGAGGTCGTCGCACTCCGGGTGCACCCAGAGTGGCTCGAATCGCAAAGACTGCCGCCCGCGACGCGTGGTCCGCGGTTCTGGGAGGAGCGCTACGAGGACATCAACGCCTTTGAGCGTCACCTCGACCGGAACGGGACGAAGATCGTGAAGTTCTTCCTGCACGTCTCGAAGGCGGAGCAGAAGAGACGATTCTTCGCCCGGCTCGACGAGCCGCACAAAGAGTGGAAGTTCAATGCGGCCGACGTCGCTGAGAGAGCCCGGTGGAACGACTACATGACCGCCTACGAGGACGCGCTCACGGCTACGTCAAAACCATGGGCGCCCTGGCACGTGATCCCCGCCGACCACAAGTGGCTCTCCCAGGCCCTCGTCGCCGCGACACTGGTGGACACCATCCGGTCACTGGACCTCCACTGGCCGACTGTCTCGGAGGAGGAGCGAGCGGCCAACGCGGCGGCACGGCGTGAGCTCGAAGCCGAACGAGACGACCAGCCGTAAGCAGCGGCGTAACCCACACCACGTCCTCAAGGTCATCGGTGTCGTCGGCATGATCATCGCCACCTTCGGCGTGGTTCGAGTCACATCCGGTGACGTGTGCATCCGCCGGGTCAGCGACACCCGATCCACGCCTGAGTGGTTGCGGGCATCATGCGGTGTTCACGTCCCGGCGGCAGG
>DATHII010000144.1:0-2494 GCA_035316885.1 Jiangellaceae bacterium
GTCGTTGGGCTCGAGCTGATGCGGAACTGTCGATCACGTGAGTGCCCCGCGGCGGCCGCCGCACAGCACCGGAGTCCGCGAAGCGGGCAGCGGCCTTGAGGGCGCCGCCGTGCCTGGCGTCGTCGCTGGCGGCGATCTTGCGTTGTCGGGGAGCCTCACCGCGGGGCGGCGGCCGGACACGGGGCCGAGTGGCTGACGTCTCACCCGGCTGCCACCTGACTCCGGTTGGGCCGCCCTTGTATCTCGTGGTTGTTGTCGTCGTCGTGGGGGGCGTGCCGATCAGCCCGGCCCGATCCGGGCGAAGAAGATGTCCGTCGGCCCGTCCTTAGCCTGCGGCGCAGCCAGCGTGAAGATCGCGGCGAAGCTCCGGCCGCGTAACGCGGCCAGCCCCTGGTACTCGCCTACGTAGTTGTGGGCGGGAAGCGGTGCGGTTCGAAGGTCTGTGGGGCCGGCGACGTGGGTTTGCCGCCAGGATGAGCCGCGGTCGTCGGAGTGGGCAAACCAGACATCGGCCGTCAGGGCGGCGTCGCCCGGCCGGTCGTTGCGCAGGTCGTACCAGATGATCCCGACAGTGCCGTGCTTGTCGACGGCGATCGCGGGCTCGAACGCGTACGCGCTCACCCCAGGTAATGGGGCGCTTTGCCAGGTGACACCGCCGTCACGCGACCGCGCCACGCCGATCACGCCAGAGGTTGCAGAGTTGTTAGCCTCGATGGCGACATAGACCGTCCCGTCGGGCGCCACTGCGGCGCTGGGGAATTGCGGTTGCGGAAGCGCCTCGCCCTCGGGATCGAAGAACGTCTCGATCGGCTTCGAGGCGAATTGTACAGCGGGCAACCACGTCTGCCCGTCATCGAGCGACCGGGCCGCGTGGAGCTCGCCCAGCCCCGACTCGAAATCTGCGCGCGCGAAGACGGTCAACAACGCCCCGTCGGGCAAGACGAGAAGGCGAGGTGCCACGTCGACGGCGGCCGGGCCTGGCTGGTCCACGACGACGGGGGACGACCAGGTGATGCCACCGTCGGTCGTGCCCGCGTACTTGAGGTTTCCCATCCCGAAATCGGCCCAGACCGCGTAGGCCCGCCCGGCGATCGTCGGACTACCCGTGATCGATTCCGTCTCGTTTCCCTGCAGAGGCGGCGCGACCGTCGCCGGCGCCGGCCAGCTGCGCCCACCGTCGGTGGAGTGGCTTGCAAGTACCGCCGTCGTCGGCGGATCGGTCGAGATGTCGGCGGCCAGACCGCTGAAGTAGACGATGCCGTCGCCACCTGCCGAAACCCACGGGTCGGAGCCAGCGTCCGCCGTTCCGCCCGTGCAGATCGTGAGGCCGGGAATCGTACTTCGGCTCCACGTCTTCCCGCCGTCAAGCGAGGAGCCGACTAGATCACTGCGCGAGGAGTCGGGGCCGACGTCCTGCTTCCAGGCCGCGATGATGTTCCGCGGGTTGTCCGGGTTGACGGTGATCGCCGGCTCAAGCTCATGGCCGGTGATGTTCGTGTCGTCAGACTGGGCTCCGGGACAACCGGCCGCAAACGGGCTCGGTCCCGACACCACCCGCAGATCCTTGACCTTGTATGGTCTTGATTGCGCCTGCGGACCCTTGACGTCCTCCGGCACGGCACCAGCCACCATCGGCAGCAGCGCGATCGCCAGGAACCCCGACCCCATGGCCAGCCACCAGCGAACCCTCATCGCACACCTCACCGGCCACAGACCCGAACACGAAGCCGCGGCCCCAGTTCCGCGCCGACCCTCCAGCTCGGATCTCGCCCCGATCCGGTAGCCAGCTCACCGCACAGCGGATCGCACCTTAGCAGGGACCGGTTTTCAAACACCCCAGCACAGGCGCCTGTCCCGGCACGTTCTGCTACTCGTCGGCGGCGCAGCGACCGGCCTCATCCGCTCGTGGGAGGTCGCCCCGCGCTGTGGACGAGGCCGGGGCGAATGTCGGCGGATGCCGATCTTCTCCGAGCTGGAACCGCTTCCTGACAGCGCAGATAGTCCCGCAGCAGCAGGCGAAATTGCTCGGAATGTGATCGTGCATCTGACAACGCCTTCCCCTTCGACCCGCGCACCCACGGAGCGAGGGTTCCGCGAGATCAGACAGACGCACTTAACTCGGCACAACAGCAAGATCGTCAGAAGCGTTCTCAATTCGGCATGTGGGGATGGCTCGAGGGCGGCATCATGTACCAAGGCTGAGGTGCCGCTGCTCGGGGTGATCCATGGCGTTGGCCGGTTCGCGATGGTGGCCTTTGCGGCGCGTGGAGGTTGCGGTGCGGCCCGACCGGGCACAGTCCCCGGGCGGGCAGACCGGGCGGCTGGTGGTCGTGGTTGGCGCCGACGTGCGGGTCTGTCCTATCAGATCGCGTCGGCGAGCCGGTCCACCTGGTCAAGGTTGGCGACGGTGGGGTCGAAGATGAGTTCGTCCACGCCCAGCTCCTCGAAGGCCGCGGCCCGCTCCCGCACCGCCTCGGGGGTGCGGGGTGCGCCC
>DATHII010000145.1:0-2479 GCA_035316885.1 Jiangellaceae bacterium
AGGGCCCAGCACTACAAGGCTGAGTACACACTGCGGGCGGCGGCGATGGTCCGGGCAGGGGTCGATCCCGGGTTGGTCGACGAGGTGAGCCGGTGGTGCACAGATGATCCGTGGTTCTAGGCGCTCCAAGCGCTGGTGACCTACGTGCGGGCGGCAGCCGAACACAGCGCCGAGCCCGTCACCGCTACCTGTGGACGGGTCGCGAGCCGCTACGGCGTCCAGCTCGCAACGACCTGACCCGGCGCGCCCGAACACACGGTTGGAACGCGCACAGAACATCGGCCTCCACGCCGAGACCCGCACGCGGAACCGGCGATCGGTACCGCACGCGCGCTACGTCCGCGCCGGGCAACCTGCGTGCCGAGCTGCCGATCTCGCGCTGCCTCGCTCTGCACTGACGATCAGACAGGCGAGGCGCCGCCCGTCGAATCAGTCAGAATCCGGCAGTCGAGGAGACGGAGGGATAGCCACCGTGCGTTCGCCGTCCGTGAGCGTGAGGACCATTTGCTTGGGGTGGCGTGGGACGCGAGCGAGAAACGTGTTGTTCGCGAGCAGGGCATCGCGGCCGTCCACACGTACGCCGCGGACGTGGTCAGGCACCACGCCATACACGAGCCACTCGTGTGAGACCTGGCTCATCGAGAGCATTGCACCGTAGGCGTCGAACGAGCGTGGGCCGGTTGACGCGCTGCCACCATCAGGGACTCGGAGGAGCCTGCTGATCTGATCATCGTTTCGCGATACGAGATATATGCGCGTCTGGGCGTCTTCGAGCCCGAGGCGGATCGCAGACGGATCGTCAGCGGCTTCAACCCACCGCCTGACGCTTGGCTCGGGGTCAGGCGGCACGTCGCCTTCGACTTGCGGTCGGTCGAAGATCGACAGCCGCTGGTGCAGCGGACGTTCCGCCTCGGTCACAGCTCCACTGTCGCGCTCGAGTCGCTGAGGGCGCACGCGCCCAGATTGAATCGCCCTGGGTTCGTTGGAGGCTCCAGACCTTGGAAACGAGGATGGAGTCATGGGAGTCGAACGGATGCCGGGGAGGCCGACGACGCGTCGGTACACGCCGGAGGAGAAGGCTCGTGCGGTGCGGCTGGTTCGCCAGTTGCGCAAGGAGCTGGGAACGTCGCACGGGACGATCCAGCGGGTCGCTGATCAGATCGGCTGTGGCGTCGAGTCGCTGCGCACGTGGGTCAAGCAGGCCGACATCGACGAGGGTCTCGAGCCCGGTGTGAGTACCGCTGAGCAGACGCGGATCCGGGAGCTCGAGCAGGAGGTCCGCGAGCTGCGTCGGGCCAATGATCTGCTCAAGCGGGCCTCGGCTTTCTTCGCGGCGGAGCTCGACCGCCCATCGAGGTGATCGTCGCGTTCGTCGACGAGCACCGAGGCGAGTTCGGAGTCGAGTTCATCTGCAGGCACCTGCAGGTGGCTCCGAGCACCTACTACGCGGTCAAGCGGCGCGAGGCTGAGCCGTCGGCCCGGGCCAAGCGGGACGCGGCGCTGATGCCGATCCTGCTGGCGCTGTGGGTGGCGAACCGGAAGGTCTACGGGGCCCACAAGCTCTGGAAGGCCGCCCGGCGGGCCGGCAACGAGATCGGCCGGGACCAGGTCGGTCGCCTGATGCGTGAGCTGGAGATCCGTGGCGTGTCACGGATGCGGAAGAAGGTGTTCACCACCCGCCAGGACCCCGACGTGGGGCGGGCACCGGACCTGGTGAACCGGGACTTCACCGCCGATCGTCCCGACGCCCTGTGGGTCACGGACCTGACTTACGTGCCAACGAGGTCGGGGATGGCGTACGTGTGCTTCATCGTCGACGCGTTCTCACGGCGGATCGTCGGCTGGCGGGTCGCATCCAATATGCGCACCGGCATGGTCCTCGACGCCCTCGAGATGGCGCGGGTCTCCCGCGGCGCCCGCCGCCTCGTCGGCCTGGTGACACATTCGGACGCCGGCTCGCAGTTCACCAGCGTGCGTTTCACCGAGCGGCTCGAGGAGATCGGCGCCCAGCCGTCGATCGGCACGATCGCGGACTCGTTCGACAACGCGCTGGCCGAGACGACCAACGGGCTCTACAAGACCGAGTGCGTCTACGGACCCGACGCCACCGGGTGGGACGACGTCGACGAGCTCGAACTCGCCACCCTCTCCTGGGTGCACTGGTTCAACGAGCAGCGGCTCCATGGCCGCTGCGACGACGTGCCACCCGCAGAGTTCGAAGCAGCCTTCTACGCTGCCCAACAGGCCGACCCCGCCGGGGTTGGAATCCAATAGCCCGAGCCTCCATCAGACCCAGGGCGATTCAATCAGATGCGCAGGTATGGTTCGTGGGCGACGCCCGCCCAAGCCCAGTCGGTCGCACCTAGCTGTGCTCAGCTCTCAAGGTGGAGACACGGTTTCGAACCCGTTGGGGGTGCATCGCAAAGCCCCAGGTAGGCGACGTGTCGTGTCGGGTCGGTTGTGCTCCGTGATTCGGTCG
>DATHII010000146.1:0-5256 GCA_035316885.1 Jiangellaceae bacterium
CGTCGTACGAGAGCCTGACGATCCGCGAACTGCCGTGCGAACCGCCGCGGGTATGACCTTGCTCGAACTGCTCCAGCAGGGTCACGTCCACCCCCTGCCGGGCCAGCCGCCAGGCGGCCGCCGACCCCATGGCGCCGGCGCCGACCACGATGATGTCCCGAACCCGCATGAGGTCATTTCTACCCAGGCCGCACGACCGGCGCGTCGACGTGGACCAGACTGGGCGCGTGCCCGAAGCGGTCAACCTGCCGTCGCCGTGCGTGGTGGTGCTTGTCGGCCCGGGCGCGTCGGGCAAGTCGACCTGGGCGACCGCACACTTCCCACCCGACGCCATCGTCTCCAGCGACCGCCTGCGAGCCCTCGTCGGATCGGGCGAGGACGACATCGCGGCCAGCAGCGACGCCTTCGAACTGCTCGACGAGGTCGTCCGGCGCCGTGTCGCCCGCCGTCTGACGACCGTCATCGACACGCTCGGGCTCGATGCCGACCGCCGCCAGGAGTGGCTCGCGCTCGCGCGGCGGCACGGCCTGCCCTGCGTGGCCGTCGGCTTCGACACCCCAGCGGAGGAGTGCCGGGCGCGGAACCGGGCGAGGTCCAAGCGGATCCCCGCCGACGTCCTCACGTCGCAGCTGCGGACGTGGGCGAGCACACGGGACCTGCTGCCCGCAGAGGGGTACGACGACGTCCTCGCTCCGCGTCCGGTCAGGGTCGTGCCGGAGGCCTTCGTGGGCGCGGCCGCCGCCGCCCGGCGTCAGGACGAGAGCCCGACCGGCCTGCGATTCGGTCTGCATCTCGGCAGCTTCACCTTCCCCGGCGGATCCACGGCGACGGGCGGAACGCTCCGCGACGTAGCGGTCGCGGCCGAGACGGCCGGGTTCGACGCGATCTACGTCATGGACCACTTCCGGCAGATCCCCCAGGTGGGGCGGGCATGGGACGACTTCCTGGAGAGCTACACCACCCTCGGCTACGTCGCCGCGTGCACCGAACGGGTCCGGATCGGTGCGCTCGTCACCGGGATCACCTACCGCAACCCCGCACACCTGGCCAAGATCGTCGCGACGCTGGACGTGCTCAGCGGCGGTCGCGCCACCTGCGGGCTCGGCCTGGCCTGGTTCAAGGAGGAGCATCTCGCCTACGGATGGGACTTCCCGCCCACGACCGAGCGCTACGCCCTACTCGAGGACGCCCTGCGCTTGCTGCCGATCATGTGGGGCCCGGGCAAGGCAGCGTTCACCGGTCGTGTGCTGTCGGTGCCCGACACGGCCTGCTATCCACGGCCACTGCAGGAGCATCTCCCCATCGTGGTCGGCGGCGGCGGCGAACGGCGGACGCTGCGACTCGCCGCGCAGTTCGCCGACGCCGCCAACGTCCTGGGCGACGCCGCGGTGGTCCGGCACAAGGTAGCCGTGCTGCGTGCCCATTGCGCCGACGTCGGGCGCGATCCTGCAGCCGTCGCGATGACCCACCTCTCGACCGCTCTGGTCGGCGTCGACGACCGCCATGTCGCCGAGCTCGTCGACCGGCATCGCCCGCCCCGTCAGGATCCGGCTCGGTACGCGACAGCGGTCAACGCCGGGACGGTCGACGACCACATCGGACGGTTTCGCGAACTCGCCGAGGCCGGCACCCAGGAGGTCATGGTCCGCCTGCCGGACGTCGCCGACTCCACATCGCTCGAGCGGATGGCGAAGGTCATCGCCGCATTCCGCTAGGTCCGTCCAACGGCTGATGCAATAGCTCGCCCTAGCAACGGCCAACGACGGTCGGTTCGTCACCTTCGACCGCTCGGTCGCGTTGACGCGGTCCATGCGGCGACCGAGCAAACCTCACCGTGCTCTGACTCGCCCCGTGCGATCCGACACGGTCGCCTCGCTTGGAGCACTCCCTGCCCCGCGAAAACTCTAGGGCGAGGGCCGAAGATCGCGTAGGTGAGGGCGCCGGCCGTGCCAACCGCCACGGCGGTGATCGTGGCGGATGTCGTCGCCGGTGGCTGGACCATCCAGGTGACCACTGCTTGGACCGTTGACCCGGAGGGCCTCGGCCAGAGCAGGTCCTGCAGAGTCCGGGCCAGCAGGGTCCACGTCAGCGGCGCGATCCAGGCCCTGCTGGCGCCGAGGGTGGCCGCGCCGAGCACAACGAGCCCGCCCATCCCGACGGCGTCGCGGGTGATCTGCCGCGCGGTGGCGAGCTGTCCCCGGGCAGGGCGGTGGCGGTGACGATACCGATGACGGCGGCGCCGGCGGCGATGACGTGCGCTGCGCGTCGTGGCGGCCAGGCGAACGCCGCCGAGCGTGGCGCGGGCGAGCGCTACCGCGCCGAAACCGAGGAAGGCCTGTCCTACCTAGCAGAGCTGATGTAACGGGCTCTTCGTCGTCCGTCGTAATTTCGCCGGCCCTGAAGTCGTTTCATGCCTTGGGGCCCTCGGAGAACAACAAGGTGTCGAGGCCGCGCACGAGACCGACGTGGTGAGGTGCGGCGCGGACGGCGAGCAGCGTGCCCGCGACGTACGGCGTGGGCGTGGCGCCCGCGTCGTGCCGGATCACCAGCCGCTCCTCCGGTAGGGCGAACACCACCTCCGTTGAGACCACGAAACTGGGCAACCGCACCGAGTGCACCTGCGTGCCGGCGATCGTCGCTCCGCGTGCCTCTGGGTGACCGCTGGTGCGGGCGACAGGCACGTCGAGCGCCTGCGTAGACACGCTGCCGAGTCGCTCGGCGAGCTCTCGCGCGGTGCCACTGGGGGCGTCGGGCTTGCTCGCCGATGCGTAGTCGACGATCTCGCGCTGCGGCAGGTGCGGTGCGACGAGCAGTGCCGCCGCCTGCGCCATGGCCGCGGTCAGCGAGAAGTTGCCCGCGGCCACAGCGCCCACCCCGGCGGTACGCGCAGCGGCGTCGATCTCGTCGAAGTCGGCCGCCGTCAGTCCCGACGTGCCGATCACCACGTTGACGCCGCGCGCGACCGCCGTGAGGGCGTGACGCTTGGCGGCGTCGTGGGAGGTGTACTCGACAAGTACGTCGACACCGGCCAGCGCGTCGGCCACGTCGGCCGTCACCGGCACGCCATTGCGCTCGCCACCCCAGACCGCACCCAGGTCTCGACCGGAAGCCGTGCGAGCAACCGCGCTGCGCAACTCGAGGTCCGGCGCAGCCAGCACACCCTCCGCCACCGCGCGACCCACCCACCCTGTCGCTCCTGCGACGCAGACAACGATCATGACCAACCTCTCGGGTCGGACCTTCGGCTACGGGCCGGGTGGCCGCGTACCAGTCCATGACAAAGCAGACGGTCTCGACACCCTAGAGCCGGGCGGATCTGCACCTCCCCTACAGTGCCGATGCCGAGCGCCGTCCGGGCGGCGTACCGACTTATAGCCAGTCGTCTCCAGCGCGCCTGCATCGTTCCGCTCATACCGCCCACGCGCAGGAAGATCCGCTCAATAGCCACGGATGGCACCCGAGTATTGGGCGAGTGGACGATAATGCTGTTCACGTCGGCAGGCTTCCTCGTCGACCGCCAGTTTGTAACCACGTGGCCCGGAGTGAGATATACGTCTGGAGCGTGCGGAGCACGCCGTAATGTGGCTGAACGCCGCAACCCCGACCCCCTGTCAATGGCGCGGACCCGTCATCGTGAGGTCGGCTGGTCCGGTCCGGGTCAAAGGCCTTCACCCACGGTCCGGCTTCATCGACGCTTGCCTCGATGGCTTGCCAGTAGCGCACGATGAGCGCGAGGCGATCCCACGAGGTCATCTCCCTGCCACTGGTAAGGAAGATCGCGCGGACGCCGTGTTGGCGGAGCAGCCGGTTCTCGACTGGGTTGTAGCGGATGCGCTTGTTGCGGCCGATCGCAATCCAGCCAGCGTTCCCGACAATCGGTAGCCAGACGGAGTCCGGGGTCTCCGGTTGGATCCCAGGGCAGCGACGGTGCCCTGGGTGCACTACGTCCTTGCGTACGACCGCGAGCGCCTGCCGACGCCGAGAAGATCGGCGTCAACGAAGAACCGGACGTCCGGGAGCGGCGCCGGCGCAACAGGCATGGGAGCTAGGCGGCATCGGGTAGTTCGTACCGCAGCGCTGCCAACCCCGGGACAGCACCAACTGCCCACTACGCAAGACGATCAGATTGGGGGCGTCGTCGACCTCGTCCTGTACCTGCTTGACCAGCTCCCGATCCATCACCCAGGGCCGCTCGTTGGCCAGCGGATACCGTCCGTACCGCTCACGAAGCCGATCCACCACCGGACGGATCCGCTGTAGCGGAACGCTGAGGGCCCGATACTCACGTAGATACGCTGCTTCGACGAACTCACCCCACGTGACGAGATCTTCTGCCGTCGGCTCGGGACGGATCACCGGGGGGTAGGCCGTGCCTCGGAACGCGTACCCCTCGAGCCAGCGACCTAGGGTCTGCGCCGGCACGCGGAGGAACCGCGCAGCATCGCGCACGGTGTACGTGTCCCGGTCGAGCAGATCAACTACCACGCTCGTCATCATCGCCTACACCCCCGACGCATTCGAGTCAGACGCGTCCACCAGAGCCGCGATCCGCGCGGCGGCATCCACGGGACGGGTGTCAAGGATCAACCGAGATCGCACAGGCTGTGGTGGGGCGGGTGGGACTCGAACCCACGACCTGACGGATTATGAGTCCGCTGCTCTGACCAGCTGAGCTACCGCCCCGGGGGAAGCGTGGCATCGTTGGACAGCTCCTTCCCAGGCCGCAGGATAGAGCACGTGCCGGTGCGGTCGGCGTCGTGCATCGTCGGTACGAGCGGATCGGCGGCGAGTCACGCTGTCAGCGAACGGCTGCCGGCCCGCGGGAACGCCGACCGCCATGTCCGCGTTGTCGTGGCAATCTTGTGTAACGGCGTAATCATGGGCGGTGCTGGCTGATGAGCGACGAGGAACCGCTGGACGCGTACTCGCGGATCGTGACCGAGGTGGCGGCCGAGTTGCTCCCCCACGTTGCGAGCGTCCGCGTCCGCGGTGCGCGGGGCGGCGCCACCTTCGAAGGCGCGGGCTCGGCGGTCGTCTTCACCGACGACGGCTACCTGGTCACGAACGCCCACGTCGTCGGTGGCACCCGGCGTGGCACGGCCGCGTTCGGCGACGGATCCGAGACGGAGTTCGACGTCGTCGGAGCCGACCCGCTGTCCGATCTGGCCATCGTCCGGGCGCGCGGCACGACGCCGAAGGCAGCCCGGTTCGGCGAGGCCGAGTCGCTGCGGGTCGGGCAGCTCGTTGTCGCGGTCG
>DATHII010000147.1:0-4196 GCA_035316885.1 Jiangellaceae bacterium
GGGTGTACGGGCGATCCAGCGCGACGATGCGGCCCCGGTCGATGATCGCAACCCGGTCGCACAACGCCTCGGCTTCCTCCATCAGGTGTGTCACCAGGACGACCGTCGCCCCGCGGTCCCTCACGCCGCGGACGAGGTCCCAGGTTGCCCGGCGTGCCTGCGGGTCCAGCCCAGTCGTCAGCTCGTCGAGAAACACGACCTCGGGACGGCCCAGCAAGGCGAGCGCGAGGAACAACCGTTGGCGCTGACCGCCCGAGAGCGCGGCGAAGGATCGACGTCGCAGCGGCGCCAGTTCCCAGGCTGCGAGTGTCTGGTCGACGTCGACACCACCGTGAAGCGTCCCGAACATCCTGACGGCCTCACCGACCCGAAGGCGGTCAGGCAAGGCGGATGACTGCAGCTGCGAGCCGATCCGACGCCGCAGCCGATCAGGATGGCGGGCCGGGTCGAAGCCGAGGACCTCGACTTGACCGCCGTCCCGGGAACGCAGGCCCTGCAGGCACTCGACGGTCGTGGTCTTGCCGGCGCCGTTTGGACCCAGCAGGCCGAAGACCTCGCCTCGGGCCACGCAGAAGCTCACGTCCTCGACCGCGACGGTGTCGCCGTAGCTCTTGCGGAGGTGCTCGATGGAGATGACGGTGTCCATGTCCGTCAATCTAGGAAGGCGCCGCAGCGTCGTCGTCGGCCAAAGGAGCCGTTCGCCCTACACCGAAGGAGGTAGCCGACCGAGGCCGAGGGGGTGGACCAACCCCGTCTGGTAGGCGAGTACCGCGGCCTGGACCCGGCTCTCACACCCAGCTTGGTCAGCACATGGGAGACGTGGGTCTTGGTAGTGAGCTCGGAAATGTACAGCCGCCCGGCGATCTCCCGGTTGGAGCAGCCTGCGGCGATCAATTCGAGCACCTCGCGCTCGCGATCGGTCAACGCGTCCAGTGCGCCCGGAGCCGGACGGGCCCGGCCCAGCCGGGCGGAAACGAGGTGGTCTACGAGCCGACGGGTCGTGCCCGGGGAGATCACCGCTCCGCCATGGACTGCCGCCCTTACTGCTTCGAGGAGTTGGGCCGGTGGCGTGTCCTTCACCAGGAACCCGACCGCACCGGCTTCCAACGCGTCGAAGACGTTCTCGTCGGTGTCGAACGTCGTCAAGATGAGGACGTGCGGCGGCTCTGGTGCGGCCAGGATGCGCCGGGTCGCCTCGATGCCGTCGAGTTGCGGCATCCGGATGTCCATGAGCACGACATCCGGCCGGTGCTCGCCGACCACATCAACGGCCTCGGCCCCGTCGCCGGCCTCGGCCACGACCTCGACCTCGGGGTCGGAGTCCAGCAGAGCCCGAAAGCCGGCCCGGACCAGGTCCTGGTCGTCGACGACGACGACCCGGATCACGGCAGACCTGCCGGGTCGGCGGAGAGCGGGAACCGGGCCGTGACATGGAAGCCCTCGGGCTCTGCCGCGGTGTCGAGTTCGCCGTCGTAGAGAGCGACCCGTTCGGCCATCCCCCGCAACCCCTGACCCGCGGTGAACGCAGCCCCGCGAGGGCCGCCCCGGTCGTGGACCTCGACGATGAGGCGGTCGGCCCGGTAGCGCAGGGTCACGTTCGCCCGCACGCCGGGGGAGTGCTTGGCGACGTTGGTGAGCGCCTCCTGGACGACCCGGTAGACGGCCAGGTCGAGCCCGGGCGGAAGTGGGCGTGGAGCCCCGTCGGTCACCGTGGTGACGGTCACGCCCGCGTCGGCGGCCGTGGCCACTAGAGCGGGCAGATCGGCCAGCCCTGGCCGCGGTTCGGTCAGGGGGTTGCCGGGGTTGGGATCACGCAGAACCATCAGCATGCGTCGCAGCTCGGACAGAGCCTCGCGGCCGGTTCGTTCGATCACCGACAGCGCGGCACCCGCCTGAGCGGGGCCCGACCCCAGGTGGTGGGCGACGCCGGCCTGAACGGTGATGACGCTCATCGCGTGCGCGATGACGTCGTGCAGCTCCCTGGCGATCCGAGCGCGCTCGTCGACGATCATCCGTTCGGCGAGTGCCTTCTGTGTCGACCGCAGTACCGCTGCCGTGGCCTCCAGCTCGGCCTCGTACGCCCGTCTCGCGGCCATCGCCACCCCCAACGCCCACACCACGACGAACACCAGCGCCACATAACTCAGGTCGAGGACGTCGGTGGGCCACAGCCCGCTGAGCGCGGCGCCCATCATCCACGCCGGCACGGCCAGGGCGACGGCACGCAACCAAAGCGGCCGCGACCACGAACCAACGGCGTAGAGGGCGACCATCGTGGGCAGCGACTGGAGCACGTGGCCCTGGCGCTCCACCCCGTCGACGAATTGCGCGAGCCAGAGCGGGTAGGCCACGCCGAACGTGAGCACTACCACGAGCGGGTTCCACCTCACGGCCAGCAACGGTGCGGTGTTGAGAAGGATCAGCGACGCACTGAGGAACGGCTTGCCCTCGTCCAGCTCACCTTCCCACCATGCCGACGCCACGAACAGGACGGAGAGAACCACGGTGAGCCCGACGACCACCCGACCCGAACCCAGCACGCTGTCGTCGACAGTCTGTCGCCGCCGCTCGGGACGAGCCCTCGCCATGATCTCATTGTTCAGCACGCAGAGCCTGGCGGTCCTGGGCTGAAGGTGGGTGGCGTCACCAGGGCTGCTGACCCGAACCACCAGGCAGGGGGCGCATCGTGGCTTGGTTCGTCAGTGGTCGGGGATGGTCAGGTCGAGCTGGGCGAGGTGGTCGGGGTCGGCGATCAGGTCGATTGCGGTGATCTTGCCGTGGGTGATGGTGAAGCCGAAGGCGACCCGTGGGCGTCCGTGTGGCGCCCAGACGGCTCCGGCGGCTCCGTCGACCAGCGCTGGTTGGGCGTAACGGGCCCGGCCGGAGAACGTGTCGGCCACCGCCGGCGCGCCGTTGACCTGCGCTGTTGCGCCGACGAGGACGGCTGCGGGGTCGGCGCGGAGCACGACCTCGGGATGGAGCAGCGCGACCAGGGCGTCGAAGTCGCCGCCGCGCGAGGCGGCCAGGAAGGCGTCGACGACCTCGCGCTGGCGGTTGCGGTCGGTGTCCGGGACCTGGGCTCCTTGGACTCGGCGGCGGGCGCGGCTGGCGAGTTGGCGGGCCGCGGCCGGGGAGCGCCCGACGATGGCGGCGATCTGGTCGAAGGGCACGGCGAACATGTCGTGCAGCACGAATGCAAGCCGCTCGGCCGGCCCAAGCGTGTCGAGCACCACCAGCAGCGCGGGACCGACCGAGTCGGCCAGAAGCGCTTCGTGTTCGGGGTCGACCTCGCCCGGCCGGCCCACGGCCGGCTCGACCAGGTGTGCGTCCAGCGGCTCTTCACGGCGGGACGCGCGCGAACGCAGCATGTCCAGGCACACCCGGGCGACGACCGTGGTCAGCCATCCGCCCAGGTTCTGCACGTCCCTCGGCTCGGAGCGGCTGAGCCGCAGCCAGGACTCCTGTACTGCATCGTCGGCCTCACTGTGCGAGCCGAGCATCCGGTAGGCCACCGCACGCAGGTGCGCCCGGTTGGCCTCGAACCGCTCCGCCAGCCAGTCGTGGTCGTCCATCGGTCATGTTCTCCCGTCGCGTTCCGTCATAGCACCGACGAACGGAACACAGCCGATGTGACGAGCAGGCATGGCGAGTACTCACGAACGAAGGCGATAACGTACAGATCAGGAGGCGCCGGGGGACGCGCGATCGAGAGTTCGACGTCGTCGCCCAGCGTGGCACCGGCGGCCTTCAACGCCGCACGACTTACCCCCACGCAGAAGCCGCCGCCGGCGACGAGCATCGTGCTTCCTTGGAACGGAGCACGTCGACCACGGCGAGCCCACCCGGCTTGTCCTCGCGCCACCTGCGAACGCGTCCACGGAAGACGACGGGCATCGCCCGCCTCCACTTCTTGCTGAGAACCACTGCCTGGTCGTGTTGCCAGGATCCCATCGTGCGCACGGCGAGACCCGCCACCACGGGGCGGATCTCGCCGGCGATGGACCTACCGGACCGGCTCCTGGCCGGTCTCGCTGACATCCGTGGGCATGTCGAGTACGGAGACGCCGGTGGCGGCGTTCGCACCGCGACCGATCATCTCGTAGGCATCCGGCCGCGACACCCTGAGGTACCGCGCCCACCAGAGGCCGAGCGCGCCGACGACGATGTAGAGCCCGGGGAGAATCCAGCGCAGACGA
>DATHII010000148.1:0-13194 GCA_035316885.1 Jiangellaceae bacterium
GTGACGACGCCCGAGTTCGTCGGTGTCACATTTCACGAGGTTCGGGCCCGCAGCGTCCTCAACGAGGTTCCGGGGCAGTCCGTGATGCCGTTCCGGTGGACGGTCAACCCCTACCGCGGGTGCACCCATGCCTGCACGTACTGCCTGTCCGGCGACACGCTGGTGATGCTGGCGTCGGGACTTGTGCGGCGGCTCGCCGACGTTCGTGTCGGCGACCGGGTCTACGGCACCGAGCTGAGGGCCGGAGTGCGCCATTTCGTGTCCACCGAGGTTGGCGCACACTGGCAGACGGACAAGCCCGGTGTCGCCGTCGAGCTCGACGACGGTGCGGTCCTGGTCGCGAGCGGCGACCACCGGTTCCTGACCCCGACCGGGTGGAAGCACGTCGCGCCCGGTGCCTGCGCCGACACCGTGGTGCGCCCGCACCTGACCACGGGCGACGAACTGATCGGGCTGGGCCGTGAGCAGGTTGGCAGGGCGGTGGGCCGCGGGGGCGTGGCGGTCGCCGCCGACGCCCGGCGCCGGGTGGTGGGTGTCGATCCGGTGGGCGACCACGTGCGGATGTACGACATCACGACCGGCACGGGCGACTTCGTCGCCAACGGTGTCGTGAGCCACAACTGCTTCGCCCGGGGCAGCCACTCGTGGCTCGAGCTCGACACCGGCAGGGGTTTCGACACCGAGATCGTGGTCAAGGTCAACGCCGCCGAAGTGCTCGCCCGCGAGGTGCGCCGGCGGTCGTGGACGCGCGAGCACGTCGCACTCGGCACCAATACCGATCCCTACCAACGCGCCGAGGGCCGCTACCGGCTGATGCCGGGCATTGTCGAGGCCTTGGCCGGGTCCGGGACGCCGTTCTCTGTGCTGACCAAGGGAACGCTGCTGCGCCGGGACCTGCCACTGCTGGCCGAGGCGGCGCTGGACGTCTCGGTCGGCCTGGCGATCTCGATCGCCATCTATGACCAGGCGCTGCACCAGAGTCTGGAGCCGGGCACGCCGTCGCCACGCGCACGCCTCGACCTGGTCCGGTCGGTACGCGCCGCCGGGTTCGACTGCGCCGTGCTGCTCGCCCCGGTGCTGCCGTGGCTCACCGACTCGACCGAACATCTCGACGTCGCCCTGGCCAGCCTGGCCGAGGCCGGGGCCACCGCCGTGACGCCGATCCCGTTGCATCTGCGCCCGGGTGCCCGCGAGTGGTTCCTGGCCTGGTTGGCCCGCGAACGCCCCGACCTCGGTCCCGGATACCAGCGGCTCTACGCCAAGGGCTCCTACGTGCCGCGTGCGTACACGAAATGGCTCGACGGTCGGGTACGTCCGCTGCTGGTCCGTCACGGCCTGGCCGGCCACCGCGCCGGCGCGGCGCGCGGACTCGCCGTCCGCAGCGATCCCGTGCTCCCGGCAGAGAGCCCACCACTGGCGCGCGGCGATGGCGCGCCCAAGCAGCTCAGCCTGCTGTAGGCGTGCGCTCAGTCGGCGAGCTCCTCAGGGTGTTAGCGGCCGGAGCACACAGAACTCGTTGCCCTCGGGGTCGGCGAGGACGACCCAGCTGACCACTTCCGTAGGATCGGGGTCGCTTCACGACCCGAGACCTCGAGAGAGGGGCACCGTGCTGCGTACCCAGTCGGCCGGAGACCTCCGCGCCGAACACGCCGGTCGAACCGTCACGCTTGCGGGCTGGGTGGCCCGGCGGCGCGATCACGGCGGGGTCGCGTTCCTCGACCTGCGCGACGGTTCCGGCGTCGCCCAGGTGGTCGTGCGGGACGAGGCCGTCGCAGCCGGGCTGCGCAGCGAGTTCTGTGTCCGGGTGGAGGGCCGGGTCCAGCGGCGTCCGGCGGGGAACGAGAACCCCAACCTGCCCACCGGCGAGGTCGAGGTCGTCGCGGACGCGCTCGAGGTCCTCAGCGAGGCTGCGCCGTTGCCGTTCCAGGTCGACGAGACCGGCTCGGCGGCGGCGGCTGGCGAGGAGGTGCGGCTGCGCTACCGCTACCTCGACCTGCGGCGCTCCGGCCCGGCCGCGGCCCTGCGGCTGCGATCGAGGGTCAACCAGGCAGCGCGTGACCTCTTGCTGGCCGAGGGCTTCGTCGAGATCGAGACTCCGACGCTGACCCGGTCGACGCCGGAAGGGGCGCGCGACTTCCTGGTTCCGGCACGGCTGCGTCCCGGCTCGTGGTACGCGCTGCCCCAGTCGCCGCAACTGTTCAAGCAACTGCTCATGGTGGCGGGTTTCGAGCGCTACTTCCAGATCGCCCGGTGCTACCGCGACGAGGACTTCCGCGCGGACCGCCAGCCCGAGTTCACCCAGCTCGACGTCGAGATGAGCTTCGTCGAGCAGGACGACGTGATCGCGCTCAGCGAGCGCATCGTGGCCGCGCTGTGGAAGCTCGTCGGCCACGACGTCGACACGCCGATCCGACGGCTGACCTTCCACGAGGCGATGGATCGCTTCGGCACCGACAAGCCCGACCTGCGCTTCGGTCACGAGCTCACCGAGCTCACCTCGCATTTCGCGCAGACAACGTTCCGCGTCTTCCAGGCGCCCTACGTGGGCGCCGTGGTCCACCCCGGCGGTGCGGGCCAGACCCGGCGCGAGCTCGACGGGTGGCAGGAATGGGCGAGGGCTCGTGGCGCCAAGGGGCTGGCCTACGTGCTGGTCGGGGCGGACGGCGAGCTGTCCGGGCCGGTGGCAAGGAACCTCTCCGAGGCCGAGCGCGGGGGCCTGGCCGAGCGGGCAGGCGCCGCACCGGGGGATGCGGTCCTCTTCGCTGCCGGACCGCGGCGCAGCGCCCAGACGCTGCTCGGCGCCGCGCGGCTCGAGATCGGCCGGCGCACCGGTCTGATCGACGAGGGCGCCTGGGAGTTCGCCTGGATCGTCGACTTCCCGCTGTTCGAGTCGGTCGAGGAGACCGACGAGGTGGCAGTCGGGCACGGCCGGTGGACGGCGGTACACCACGCGTTCACCGCACCGCGCCGCGACTGGCTGGACCGCTTCGACGAGGACCCCGAGAACGCGCTGTCGTACGCCTACGACCTGGTATGCAACGGCAACGAGATCGGCGGCGGGTCGATCCGTATCCACCGCGCCGACGTCCAGCAACGGGTGTTCGACGTCATGGGGCTGTCCGCGGACGAGGCCCACGAGAAGTTCGGCTTCCTGCTCGACGCTTTCTCCTACGGGGCGCCGCCGCACGGCGGTATCGCCTTCGGGTGGGACCGCATCACCGCTCTTCTCGCGGGCAGTGACTCCATCCGCGACGTCATCGCCTTCCCGAAGTCGGGCGGCGGTTACGACCCGCTCACCGGGGCTCCCGCCCCGATCAGCGCGGAACAGCGCAAGGAGGCCGGCGTCGACGCGCAGCCGGCGGCGCAGTCGGCCGTTACGGCCGATCCGGGGGAGTGACGGCCGGCGCCCACGGATGCAAGCGGGGGCGCCAGGCAGGCACGGCCCTGCGGTACTCGTCGTAGCCGGTACCGAAGCGCCGGCGCAGCGCCGGCTCCTCGTACCAGTGGACGAACGCGGCGACGGTCAGCCAGATCACGCCGGCGTACGCCAGTAGGACGACCCGGCTGAGCACGAGCGCCTGCCCGGCGATCGCGGCGACCACCGCGACATACATCGGGTTGCGCACGTACCGGTAGAAGCCGCCGACGACCAGCTTCCGGGTCGGCACGACCGGCGCCGGGGTACCCATGCCCTCAGTGACGAAGCGCACGAACGACAGCGCGATGACGGCCACGCCGACGGCGACCATGGCCCAGCCAAGGAGTTGCAGCGCACCCGCCCACGCGGGGTCATGCGACTGCCACCCAGTCAACAGCCACGGCACCACGCCGACCACGACTCCCGGCGCGAGGACGAAGTGGGCCAGGCTGACGATCACCACCACAGCCTCAGGATGGCAGGTCGAGGCGTCGCTCAGTCGGCGGTCGTCTGTGCGGTGGCGAACTGGCTGTCATACAGGTCGAAGTACGCGCCGCGTCGGGTGAGCAGGTCGGCGTGGGTGCCCTGTTCGACGATCGAGCCCGACTCCATGACCAGGATCAGGTCGGCGTCGCGGATCGTGGAGAGCCGGTGGGCGATGACGAAGCTCGTCCGGTCGCTGCGCAGCGCCGCCATGGCGTGCTGCACGAGCACCTCGGTGCGGGTGTCGACCGAGCTCGTCGCCTCGTCGAGGATCAGCAGCGACGGATCGTCGACGAAGGCCCGGGCGATGGTGATGAGCTGCTTCTCTCCGGCGCTGACGTTGTCGCCCTCCTCGTCGATGACGGTGTCGTAGCCGTCGGGCAGGGAGTGTACGAAGCGGTCGACGTACGTCGCCTCGGCGGCGACCCGGATCTGCTCGTCGGTGGCGTCGAGATTGCCGTAAGCGATGTTGTCGCGGATCGTCCCGCCGAACAGCCAGCTGTCCTGGAGCACCATGCCGATCTGCGAGCGAAGGTCGTCGCGGCGCATCCGGGCGACGTCTTGGCCGTCGAGGGTGATGCGTCCGCCGTCGAGCTCGTAGAACCTCATGATCAGGTAGACCAGCGTCGTCTTGCCCGCGCCGGTGGGGCCGACGATGGCGACCGTCGTGCCTGGCTCCGCGACCAGCGAGAGGTCCTCGATCAGCGGCATGTCGGAGTCGTAGCTGAACGAGACGTGCTCGAACTCGACCCGGCCCCGCGGCTGCCGCACGTGCACAGCCTCGACCGGGTCGGGGACCTGTTCGGGCTCGTCGAGCAGCTCGAACACCCGCTCGGCGGACGCCACGCCGGACTGCAGGAGGTTGGCCATGGACGCAAGCTGGGTCAGCGGCTGGGTGAACTGCTGGGAGTACTGGATGAAGGCCTGCACCGCCCCCAGGCTCATCGAGCCCGAGGACACCCGCAGGCCACCGACGACCGCAACGGCCACGTAGTTGAGGCTGCCCAGGAACATCATCACCGGCCGGATCGTGCCGGAGACGAACTGGGCACTGAAGCTGGCCTGGTACAGCTCCTCGTTCTTGGCCTGGACCGTGCGTTCCACGTCGTCGTGACGGCCGAACACCTTGACGATCTCGTGACCGGTGTAGGCCTCCTCGACCTGCGCGTTGAGCTCGCCGGTGTGCCGCCACTGGTCGACGAAGTGCCTCTGCGACCGTCGCGCGATCACGGCGGTGAGAACCACCGACAGGGGTACGGTCACCAGGGCGATCATGGCGAGCAGCGGCGAGAGCCAGACCATCATCGCGAGCACGCCGACGACGGTGAGCAGCGACTGGAGCAGCTGGCTCAGCGTCTGGGTCATGCTCTGCGAGACATTGTCGATGTCGTTCGTCACGCGGCTCAGAACGTCGCCCCGCGCGCTGCGGTCGAAGTACGAGAGCGGAAGCCGGTTCAGCTTGTCCTCCACGTCCGAGCGCAGCCGGTACATGGTCCGCTGCACGACGCCGGCCAGCAGGTAGCCCTGTGCCCAGGAGAACAGCGACGCGCCCAGGTAGAGGGCCAGCACGCCGAGCAGCACCCAGGTCAGCGCGGGGAAGTCGACGCCCTGACCTGGTGTGACCTCCATGCCGGACACCATGTCGGCGAGGGTGTCGTCGCCGGACGCTCGCAGGCCGTCGACGGCCTGCTGCTTCGTGGTGCCCGCGGGCAGTTGGCGCCCGATGAAACCGGAGAAGATCAGGTCGGTGGCGTGTCCGAGGATGCGGGGGCCGAGCACGTTGAGCACGATGCTGGTGACGGTCAGCCCGATCACCATCAGGACTCCGGCCCGCTCGGGCCGAAGCCGGCCGAGGAGCCGCTTCGCGGATGGCCCGAAGTCCAGCGCCTTCTGCGGCGGGCCGGCCATGCCGCCGAACGGGCCACCGGCGCGGCCCGCGGGGAGCGGCGCGCTGGGCCGGGCGGGTGTGACGGTTCTGGGCGTGCTCACGCCGCCTCCTCGGCGGTCAGCTGCGAGTCGACGATCTCGGCGTAGGTCGGGCAGTTTGCGACGAGCTCGTCGTGCCGGCCCAGGCCCACGACCGCGCCGTCCTCGAGTACGACGATCTGGTCGGCGTCGGCGATCGTCGAGACGCGTTGGGCGACGATGACCACCACCGCGCCTGCGGTGTGCGGGCGGAGGGCGGCCCGCAGCCGCGCGTCCGTGGCCAGGTCGAGCGCTGAGAACGAGTCGTCGAAGAGATAGATGTCCGGCTGCCGGACGAGCGCTCGCGCGATCGCGAGCCGTTGTCGCTGCCCGCCCGAGACGTTGGTGCCGCCCTGTGCGACCGGTGCGTCCAGGCCTTCGGGCATGGCCTCGACGAAGTCGCGGGCCTGGGCGGTCTCCAGGGCGGCCCACAGCTCGTCGTCGCTGGCAGCGGGCTTGCCGTACCGCAGGTTGCTGGCGACCGTGCCGGAGAAGAGATACGCCTTCTGGGGCACGAGCCCGATCAGCCCCCGCACCGCTTCGGGCTCGGCATCGCGGACGTCGACTCCGCCGATCAGCACCGCGCCGGACGTGACGTCCATCAGGCGCGGGATCAGGTTGACCAGCGTCGTCTTGCCCGACCCGGTGCTGCCGATGATCGCCGTCGTCTGCCCGGGCTCGACGCGGAAGGTGACGTCGCACAGGACGGGCTCCTGTGCGCCCGGGAAGGTGAAGCCGGCGTTGCGGACCTCGAGCGTCGCCGGGCGGCTCGGCTCGGCCGCAGGGGCAGTGGGCGGAAGGACGGACGGCTGGGTGTCGAGCACCTCGGTGATCCGCTCGGCGCTCACTGCTGCGCGCGGTACCAGGACGACCATGAACGTCGCCATCATCACCGACATCAGGATCTGCATGAGGTACTGCAGGAAAGCGGTCAGCGCGCCGATCTCCATGGCGCCGCTGTCGACCCGGTGTCCGCCGAACCACAGGACGGCCACGCTGGAGGCGTTGAAGACCAGCATGACGTACGGGAACACGATCGCCATCAGCCGGCCGACCCGCAACGACGTGTCGGTCAGGTCGGCGTTCGCCGCGCCGAAGCGCACCGCCTCGTAGCGCTCGCGGACGAAGGCGCGGACCACCCGGATGCCGCTGATCTGCTCGCGCAGGACGCGGTTGACCTCGTCGACCCGGGCCTGCATCAACCGGAACTGCGGCACCATCGCCCTGACGACGAGCAGGATGCCCGCGAGCAGCACGGGCACCGACACGACCATCAACCAGGACAGCTCGACGTCCTGGCGCAAGGCCATGATCACTCCGCCGACCATCATGATCGGCGCCATGACCATCATCGTGGTCGTCACCATGACCAGCATCTGCACCTGCTGGACGTCGTTGGTGTTGCGGGTGATCAGCGACGGCGCGCCGAACCGGCCGACCTCGCGGGTGGAGAACCTTCCCGCGGTGTCGAAGACGGCAGCGCGCACGTCACGGCCGAACGTCATGGACGCCTTCGCGCCGAAGTAGACGGCGGCGACGGTGCACACGATCTGCACCAGGGTGACGACCAGCATCGTCATTCCCGTCGACAGGATGAGGCCGGTGTCGCCTTGGGCGATGCCGTTGTCGATGATGTCGGCGTTCAGGCTTGGCAGGTACAGAGACGCGAGCGTGCCGACGAGTTGCAGCGCGACGACGGCCGCCAGCAACCGGCGGTATGGACGCAGATAGGTCGCCAGCAGGCGGATCAGCATGGGCGGAAGATCGTCCCGTCTGCGACCCCCGTCGTCATGGGCTCCAACGAGTCCGTGCCGTGGGTCACGGTCATGCAACGACCATAACCAGCGAGGGCCTAGCCTCGGTGCCGTGAGCGATGACCAGCAGTTGTTCGAGGTCGCGGGCCAGGTAGCGACGCCTGCGGGCTCGCTCGCCGGCGTGGATGCCGACCACGGCGGCGCGCCACTCGCGGTGCGGATGAGGCCCCGCACGCTCGACGAGATCGTCGGTCAGGACCAGCTGCTGAGGAACGGCTCGCCGCTGCGTCAGCTCGTCGAGAACGACCAGCCCATGGCACTGGTGCTGTGGGGCCCGCCGGGAACCGGCAAGACCACCATCGCCTACGTCGTCAGCCGCGCGACGCAGCGCCATTTCGTCGAGCTCTCCGCCGTCAGCGCGGGGGTTAAGGACGTCCGGGCCGTGATCGACGCCGCGCGCAAGGACCTGGCTCGCTCCGGGACCGGAACCGTCCTGTTCGTCGACGAGGTCCACCGGTTCTCCAAGACCCAGCAGGACGCGCTGCTCCCCGGCGTCGAGAACCGCTGGGTCTCCCTCGTCGCCGCCACCACCGAGAACCCGTTCTTCGCGTTGATCAGCCCGCTGCTCTCCCGTTCGCTGCTGCTGACGCTCGAACCGCTGGAGGAGGCCGGCGTCGCCGAGGTCGTCGACCGGGCGCTCGCCGACGAGCGAGGGCTGGGCGGCACCGTCGCGCTCGACGACGACGCCAAAGAGCACCTGGTACGGCTGGCGGGAGGAGATGCCCGACGTGCGCTGACCTACCTCGAGGCCGCGGCCGGAGCCGTCGCGTCTGACGACGAGCCGCGGATCGACCTCGCGACCGCCGAGACGGCCGTCGACCGGGCCGCGGTGCGCTACGACCGCGACGGTGACCAGCACTACGACGTCACCAGTGCGCTGATCAAGTCGATCCGGGGCAGCGACGTGGACGCCGCCCTGCACTACCTGGCGCGGATGGCCGAAGCGGGGGAAGATCCCCGGTTCCTCGCGCGGCGGCTGGTGATCCTGGCCAGCGAGGATGTCGGGCTGGCCGACCCGAGCGCCCTGCAGACCGCGGTGGCGGCGGCCCAGGCGGTGCAGCTGATCGGCTGGCCGGAGGCGCAGATCACGCTGGCGCACGCCGTCATAGCGCTGGCCCTGGCGCCGAAGTCGAACAGCGTGGTGAAGGCGATCGGCGCCGCGCTCGGCGACGTCCGCGCCGGCCTGGTCGGCGCCGTGCCGCCACAGCTACGCGATGCCCACTACGGCGGCGCGAGGAAGCTCGGCCACGGCACGACGTACGCGTACGCCCACGACGACCCGCGCGGCGTCGTTGAACAGCAGTACGCGCCGGATCCGGTGGCCGACAAGGCGTACTACGAGCCCGGGACCCGGGGCGCCGAGCGCGACTACGCCGAGCGGTACGCGCGACTGCGCAAGATCGTCCGCGGCGAGTGATCCGAGCTCACGAACACCAGGAACGTCATCGCCTCGTCGCACGGTAGGGTCGGACCCTCCCGAGACGAACAGCCAGGAGAGGTTCCCCATCATGTCCGCAGGCGAGATCGCGGGGCTGATCGCGGCCGTCGCGTTCGTGCTGCTCGTCGGCGTCCTCGCCGTGCCGATCCTCAAGCTCGGCAAGACGGTCGACGAGCTCACGCTGACAGTTCGCGACCTGCGAACGGAGCACGTGGCGAAGACCAGCGTCACCGTCGACGAGACCAACGCGCTGCTCGCGTCGACCAACGTGCAACTCCAGCGCGTCGACGCGATCACGTCCAACGCCCAAACCGTCACGGGCAACGCCGCCGCCATGACTTCGCTGTTCGCGGCCGTGCTCGGTGGCCCGGTGGTGCGCACCGCGGCGTTCACCTACGGCGTGCGGAGGGCGCTCTCGCGCCGGCGGGGCGGGCGCGGGCAGGCGGGCCGGCGATGAGACGTCTGTTCTGGGTGGCGCTCGGCGCGACCGCCGGGATCCTGGTGGCCCGGCGGCTGACCCGGGCGGCCAGCAGGCTGACGCCGGAGGGCGCTGCCGGCCAGGTGTCCGGCGCCGTTGGCAGGCTCACCGAAGGCGTCCGCGAGTTCGCCGACGACGTTCGCGCAGGGATGGCCGAACGCGACGCCGAGCTCCGCAACGCGCTGGGTATCGACAGCGACGGCGGCCCGCCGCACGACATCGATGCCGCGACCGTTCGCGAGATGTTCGACGCCGATCGTCCGGCGGACCCGCACTGATGGAGACGGCCGAGATCCGCCGTCGCTTCCTCGACTTCTTCGAGCAGCGCGAGCATACGGTCGTGCCCAGCGCGTCGCTGGTGTCGTCCGACCCGACGCTGCTGTTCACGGTCGCCGGCATGGTGCCGTTCATCCCCTATCTCACCGGCCTGGAGACGCCGCCCTACGCGCGTGCGGCGAGCGTCCAGAAGTGCGTGCGCACCCTCGACATCGAGGAGGTCGGCAAGACCACGCGGCACGGCACGTTCTTCCAGATGAACGGCAACTTCTCCTTCGGCGACTACTTCAAGGAGGGCGCGATCACCTACGCCTGGGAGTTGGTCACCGGCTCCCAGGACGCCGGTGGGTACGGCTTCGACCCCGACACCATCTGGGCCACCGTCTATCACGACGACGACGAGGCTGCGGAACTGTGGAAGCGGGTCGCCGGGTTGCCCGACGAGCGCATCCAGCGGCGCGGGACGAAGGACAACTACTGGCACACCGGCCAGCCCGGCCCGGCCGGGCCGTGCTCGGAGATCTATGTCGACCGCGGCCCGGAGCATGGCCGTGACGGCGGACCCGTGGCGGACGAGGATCGCTACCTGGAGATCTGGAACCTGGTGTTCATGCAGGAGGCGATCGACTCCGTCCGGAGCAAGGAGGACTTCCGCGTCGTCGCCGACCTGCCGAAGAAGAACATCGACACGGGTATGGGTCTCGAGCGTGTTGCGTACCTGCTGCAGGGCGTCGACAACCTCTACGAGATCGACGAGGTCTACCCGGTACTCGCCCGGGCGTCGGAGATTGCCCGGGTCCGCTACGGCGCCGACCACGACGACGACGTCCGGCTACGCGTCGTCGCCGACCACGTGCGTAGCGCACTCATGCTCATCGGCGAGGGCGTCGCACCCTCGAACGAGTCCCGCGGCTACGTCGTGCGGCGGCTGCTGCGCCGCAGCGTGCGGACCATGCGCCTGCTCGGGGTCGACGACCTCGTGCTGCCCGAACTCCTGCCGGTGAGCATGGCGGCGATGAAGGCCTCATACCCTGAGGTGGAGCGCGACTTCGACCGTATCTCGGCGGTCGCGTACGGCGAGGAGGAGGCGTTCCGGGCGACCTTGCGTACCGGGACCCAGATCTTCGACCTGGCCGCGGCCGAGACCAAGGAGGCCGGCAGCCCGACGCTCTCCGGCGAGACGGCCTTCCGGCTGCACGACACGTTCGGCTTCCCCGTCGACCTCACCCTCGAGATGGCCGCCGAACAGGGTCTCTCGGTCGACGAGGGCGAGTTCCGCCGGCTGATGAACGAGCAACGCGATCGGGCCAAGGCCGACGCGCGGGCGAAGAAGACCGGCCTGGTCGACCTGTCCGTCTACCGATCTGTGGCCGACGGCCTCGGCGCACCGGTCGACTTCACCGGGTACGACGAGGTCACCGGCGAGGCGACGGTCCACGGCCTGGTCGTGGCCGGGGACTCCGTCCCCGCGGCCCGCGAGGGCGACGACGTCGAGATCGTGCTGGACCGGACGCCGTTCTACGCCGAAGGCGGTGGCCAACTCGCCGACCAGGGCGTCATCGAGGTCGCCGGTGGCGGCCGGCTGGAGGTCCTCGACGTCCAGTCCCCGATGGGCGGGCTGATCGTCCACCGTGCGCGGGTCGTCTCGGGCGAGGTCACGACCGGGGCCGACGTCCTGTGCATCGTGGATGTCGAGCGCCGGCGCTCGATCTCCCGATCGCACACGGCGACACACATGGTGCACAAGGCGTTCCGTGAGGCCCTGGGCGAGACCGCGACCCAGGCCGGGTCCGAGAACTCGCCGGGACGGTTCCGTTTCGACTTCGCCGCCTCCGGCGCGGTACCCGGTAGCGTGCTCGCCGACGTCGAGGCGAGGGTCAACGACCTGCTCATCGCCGACCTCGAGGTCCACGCCGAGGTCATGAGCCAGGAGCAGGCCGTGGCGGCCGGTGCGATGGCGCTGTTCGGCGAGAAGTACGGCGACCGGGTCCGGGTCGTCTCCGTCGGTGACTGGGCCCGCGAGCTCTGCGGCGGCACCCATGCGCGCCGCTCCGGCCAGCTCGGTGTGGTCAAGTTGCTGGGGGAGTCGTCGATCGGCCAAGGCGTGCGCCGGGTCGAGGCGCTGGTCGGCGCCGACGCCTACCGCTATCTGGCCCGCGAGCACGTCCTGCTCGCCAAGCTCACCGAGGCACTCAAGGTGCGGCCCGAGGAGCTGCCCGAACGGGTCGCCTCGATCGTCGACCAACTCCGCGAGGCGAACCGGGAGATCGAGCGCATACGCCAGGGTCGGCTGCTCGCCGCTGCTCCCGCGGTGGCCCGGGAGGCTCGGGACGTGTACGGCGTGGCGTATGTCGGTCACCACGCTCCCGACGGTGCTGACGCCGACGACCTGCGTCGGCTGGCGCTGCAGGTGCGCGACAGCCTTCCCGGTGACCGCCCTGCGGTGGTCGCGGTCTCCGGGGTCGCCGGGGAACGGCCGCTGGTCGTGGTGACGGTCAACGAGCGTGGCCGCGAATGGAACCTGCGGGCGGGCACGCTCGTCCGCGACGCCGCGCAGATCCTCGGTGGAGGTGGCGGCGGAAAGGACGACGTCGCGCAGGGTGGAGGCGCCGATCCGAGCAAGATCGACGATGCGCTGAACCGCATCGAGCACGCGGTCGGCGAGATCGTCACGGGCGGCTCCTGAGAGTGCGCCGCGGAGTCCGGATCGGCGTCGATGTGGGCAGCGTCCGCGTCGGAGTAGCCACCTGCGACCCGGACGGGGTGCTGGCGACGCCTGTCGAGACCGTTCTGCGCGATCCGGCCGCGGCCGACCTCGCCCGGATCGCCCGCCTGACCATCGAACACGCGGCGATGGAGGTGATCGTCGGGCTACCCCGGACGCTGTCCGGCCGGGAGGGTCAGTCGGCGCAGGCGGCCCGGGCCTACGCCCAGGCGCTCGCCGCTCATGTGGCACCATGCCCGGTGCGGCTGGTCGACGAGCGCCTGTCGACCGTCGCCGCTACCCGCGGTATGCAGGCCGGCGGTGTCTCCGCCCGAAGGGGTCGGGGTACGGTCGACCAAGCAGCCGCAGTGGTCATCCTCCAGGCCGCGCTCGATACCGAGCGTGGCAGCGGCCGGCCTCCCGGCGAGATCGTGCAGGTGGATAGATGAGCCATATCGGGCTGACGATGGACGACGGCCCGCGCACGACCCGCAGCCATCGACGCCGCAGGCGCCGGCGCCGGCGCCGTCGGTTCGGCTCGGTGTTGGCCGTGATCCTCTCGGTGGCCGTCGTCGGCGGGCTGATCGCGGGCATCTTCTTCGGTGGGCGCTCGCTGTT
>DATHII010000149.1:0-2107 GCA_035316885.1 Jiangellaceae bacterium
GCAGCCGGAGGGCAACCGCGCTGCTCGACGTGTGCCGGCCGCGGCCGGTGACGACGTTGACGCGGCCGATGGCCCGATCAGCGCCCGGGACGAGCGCGTTGACCAGGGTCGACTTGCCGACACCGGAGTGGCCGACGAGCACACTCCACCGGTTCGCGAGCCGTTCTCGAAGCGGGTCGAGATCCTCGCCGAGCCCGCTGACCAGCGCCGGTACCCCGAGGGGTGCGTAGGTCGCGAGCAACGGGGTCGGGTCGGCGAGGTCAGTCTTGGTCAGGCACAGCAGGGGCTCGAGACCGGCGTCGAACGCGGCGACGAGACACCGGTCGACCAGCCGCGGCCGGGGCTCGGGGTCGGCGACGGCGGTGACGATGACCATCTGGTCGGCGTTGGCGACGATGACCCGCTCCGCGGGATCGTCGTCGTCCGCCGTGCGCCGCAGTACGGTCGTGCGCTCGTCGACACGGACGATGCGGCCCAGGCTTCCCTCGCGGCCGGACACGTCGCCGACGATCCCGACCCGGTCGCCGACCACGACGGCCTTGCGGCCGAGCTCGCGCGCACGCATCGAGGTGACCGCCTGCTCGTCCGGGCCGACCAGGCAGGTGTAACGACCACGGTCGACCGCGATGACCACACCCGGCACGGCATCGTCGTGGGCCGGCCGCACCTTGCTCCGCGGACGCGAGCCCCGACCGGGGCGGACCCGCGCATCGGTCTCGTCGTACGTGCGGGTCGAGCGCCGCCCACTCACGCCGGATCGCTGCCCAGAAGGCGTGTCCAGAGGCCGGCGAAGTCGGGCATGGTCTTCGCGGTCGTCCCGATGTCCTCGACCTCGATGCCCGGCACGGCCAGCCCGAGCAGAGCTCCCGCCTGTGCCATCCGGTGGTCTCCGTAGGTCCGGAACACGCCCCCGCGCAACGGCCGGGGCCGGATCTCCAGTCCGTCCGCGCTCTCGGATACACCGGCGCCGAGGTTGCCGAGCTCGGTTGCGAGCGCCGCCAGCCGGTCGGTTTCGTGACCTCGCAGGTGGGCGATCCCGCGCAGGTGCGACGTCGAGTCGGCGAGGGCGGCCAGCGCGGCCAGGACCGGCGTGAGCTCGCCGGCGTCGTGCAGGTCGGCGTCGACTCCCCGCACGCTCGCTGTGCCGTGGACGACGAGACCGTCGGGGTCGAGCCTGCAGTCGCCGCCCATGGCTGTGAGCAGGTCGGGCAACACGGCGCCTGCCTGCGTCGTGTGCGCCGGCCAGTCCGGCACCCGCACGGAGCCGCCGACGACGAGGGCAGCGGCGAGGAAGGGCGCCGCGTTGGACAGGTCGGGCTCGATGTCGATGTCGAGCGCCTTCACCGGGCCGGGGGACACCCCCCAGGTGTTCGGCTCCTCGTCGACGAGAACACCGACCGCCCTCAGCATCGCCACCGTCATCGAGATGTGCGGCTCGGAGGGCAGAGGCTTGCCGACGTGGTGGACAGCAACGCCCTGGTCGAAGCGGGCGCCTGCCAGGAGCAGGCCGCTGACGAACTGCGACGATTCCGACGCGTCCATCGTCACCGGCCCGCCGGCGAGGTGCCCGGTGCCCCGGATCGTGAACGGCATGGCGTCGCGGCCGCCGTCGTCGATGTCGGCACCGAGGACGCGCAGTGCCCTGAGGAGCGTGCCGACCGGCCGCTCCCGCGCACGGGGGTCGCCGTCGAATCGCACGTCGCCTGACGTCACGGCGGCCACCGGCGGCACGAATCGCATCACGGTCCCCGCCAGCCCGCACTCGACGTCGGCCGGGCCCGTCGGCGGCGCAGGTACGACCGGCCAGTCCGTCCCGGAGGTGTCCACGGCGATGCCGAGGGCTTGGAGCGCGCCGGCCATGAGCAGGGTGTCGCGGGCCCGCAGCGGTCGGCGGACGATGCTCGGTGCGTCGGCGATGCCGGCCAGCACGAGCGCCCTGTTTGTCAGCGATTTCGACCCCGGCATTGCCACGACGGCGTCCAGTGGTCCGGTCGCACGTGGCGCCGGCCACCGCCCATCCGTCCTCCGAGTAGTTCCGCTGCTCTGCGGCATGGTGGCCAGTATCGCGGGTACACCGAGGGCATGCCCCGTCTGCGTCGCGTCGACT
>DATHII010000150.1:0-15435 GCA_035316885.1 Jiangellaceae bacterium
GACGGACGCTCACGGCCATGGCGATGAAGACACCTGCCGACCCCAACGGCATCCACCATCGCCGGAGCGAGGCAGCGAACGGGGGCAAGGCCATGGTCCAGGCTAGTCCGTGGTTCCTGGGTCCGAATTCAGGCAATCAGGAGTGACGCGGGGAGGTCGAGGACCCGCGAGACCGCTCGATGGCGGACCGCGTCCATGCTCCCTCCAGCGGCGTAGGCACCACTCGCTGATCTCCAGGTTCCTCGCTACGAACAGGCATCCGGAGACCCGGGCCAGGCTCCGACACCCTCCCCCTCAACGCTCAGTTTGTTGCGTGTAGTCACGAAACCACTCGACGGTGCGGAGAAGCCCGGCATGCAGGGACGTTGTTGGTGTCCAGCCGAGCAGCTCACGGGCCGGGGCGAGGTCCGCGACGCGGCGGACCTCCAGCGGTCGTTCGGCGCGGGCCCCGAATTGCGGTGCGGCCTCGCCGTCCACCAGCCGAGCGAGTTGCTCGACGAGAGCCCGGACTGTGACGACCTCGCCGGATCCAACCTCGATCGCAGTGCCCACAGCGTTCGGGGCATGAGCGGCGGCGACAAATGCGTCGACTACGTCGTCGATAAATATCCAGTCGATCTCCCGTCGGCCGCCGCTCAACAACGGCGGCTCGCCTCGCAGCAAGCAATTCGTGACATAGGGGACGAGCTTGGTAACGTCCTGTGGCCCCGGCCCGTAGACCATGAATACCCGCAGGTGCACCACGGGGAGGTTATAGAGGGCGTGAAACATGCGACCGTAGGTCGCGACCGCCGTCTTGGCCGCAGCGTAGGGCGATCCGGGGACAGGGTCGGGGTCACCCGGAAGACATTCCTCCATCGACCCGGCAATCACCACCCGGGGGCGGCCTGACTCGCACGCCGCGGTGAGAAGGTTGACGGTGGCTAACAGAGTGTCGCGGACGGTCGATCCCAGCGCCGCGAACGACCGATCTCCGCTTACGTGGCTGGCCAAGTGAAAGACCACGTCGGGCCGGATATCGGATAACACGCGGTGTGCCGCCTCGTCCTCAGCTAGATCCGCGATCGACCACTGTGTGCGGATGCCGTTCTTGCCGGCAGGCTTTCTTCGTGAGACACCATGAACCTCTGCGCCCAGGTCGAGTAACCGTTGGCGCAGCGCCAAGCCGATGAACCCGGTGGCGCCGGTCACCATTGCCCGTTTCCCGACGAAGGGCGATCTCGGCATCAGCGATCGACACTCCTCAGTAGTTGAGCTTACGAGCCGGGGCCTCGCCACCGCGTTCGTATGCAACCGCGGGCGCATCGAACGAGCGTCGCCTCTCCCCTTCCGGGCCGCCGTGCAAGCCACGCAGTACACGAGATCGGTAGCGGGACTGGGAGTCCTGGCTGAACGCGGCAGAGTCCAGGCCGTGTGCGGCGGCAAACTCACGGTCGTGATGACGCGGCGTTGGAGCTAAGACAGGCACGTCCTCGAGAGGGAGAAGTGACCCCGTACGTCGATGCCGTGCGGGGCAGGTCGCCTTTGTGCAAAGCGCCTTCGCAAGGTGGTTACTCGACATCTTGACCGTCTATCGTGCGCAGCCAGGCAGATCGCCAATATAGTGGGATACTGCGCTGGCAGAATCTGTGGTAGATGCCCTGGCACACAACGTTGTCCAGCACGACGCAGTCGCCCAACTTGACCATTTTCCCGGTTGACTCATCGATGATGCGTTGGACGTGGCGTTCCACAGGTGCGCGGGTCCCGCAGTACGGAATCATTTCCGGATCGAACCACATGCCCCGATTCCGATTCTCCGAACTGAGAGTCGGCATGATCTCGTCCTTTGTGCGAAGCTCGACGAGCTGACGGGGGGAAACGTCAACAACCTGTGTCCTGGCACCATTGCCAGTGCCTTGGTAGAAGGGATATGGTAATCCGCCGCGTATCCGTAGCCAACGGGGAAGGAGCCTGCGGGTCATCACCTGATACTTGCCGAAAAAGAAGACCGAGAGGCCGATAAATAGAGTCCGGAGGGTGATATTGCCGCTTGCCAAGTCACGAATATACTGATGCGGATTGTACTTGGATAGCGGTCGAGAAGCACGAAGGATATCAGTCGCCTGGCATCGGTAAACAGATTCGCCAGTATCGTCGGTGCTGCGTGTATTGGGTGTCAGTATTTCTAAAGCTTGATCGATCGTTGCCGTGGTCTGTGGTTGCGCTTCTGTAGCCGGGCTAAGCCATTCTTCTCGCCAGAAGAGCAGGCATCCCGCTTGACAACCATCGTGTGCACTTCCATCGCATCTCAGTCCGTCCAGATGGACCGTGCGATCCATCTGGCGAGTCGCCCCTTTGCCGTCACAGGTCTTGTGCGCGCTGGCTTGAACGCGAAACTCGCGCCCTGCGTACTTGAGCATCTCGGGCATAAACAGAAGCCCGTCCACGGCACCGTCAGGGTCAAGGGTCGACAAGATCTCGTCGGCACTTCGAACGCGGAGCAGGTCTCCCTTGCGATACATACGTTTGGTCTGGCTATTTTCAGTTACCGTCACAGCATCCTCCGGCTGTATCAAAGATGTGGAGTTACTAGAGCGTTCCGACGTCCCAGGCTGCGGTTTCGTCTTTGCTATAGTTTATCTCCTCGACCGTCTGATGTAGTAATGATTCACGCCTGCCGACAAGTATGACCCGCATCCCGTGATCTGCTAATGCGATTGCGGTCGCGCGACCGATTCCAGAGACTGCTCCAGTGACTAGACCGGTGAGTCGGCGCTTCCCCGGCTGGTTTACGTATGTGACTTTCATGGTCTAAGCCCACCTCAACAACGGAGAACCTGCTCGTACGGGGATAGTAATCATGTCACGTGGCCGCAGATATTGGCCATGTCCGGTCCATACGGCAGGTGTCATCGACCGCTCGCAAGCACTTCGACAAGTGATCGAGCTCGGCGGTCTCGATCCGCGAGCAGGGTGGGTGGAAATGGCCAGGGGATCGCGAGCTCCGGGTCATCGAAGGCAATCGCGACGTCTTCGCTCGGGTCGTGTGGGCGGTCGATCCGGTAGGCGACGTCAGCAGGTTCGGTGAGTGCCTGGAAGCCGTGCGCACATCCCGCCGGGACGTAGATCGAATGACAGGTATCATCGCGCAGCCGAAACGTTTCCACCAGAAGGAATGTCGGCGATCCGGGTCGCAGGTCGACCACGACGTCGAATATCTCGCCGTACGAGCACCGGACGATCTTGGCCTCGCCCTCACCGGAGCGCAGGTGAAGCCCTCGGATGACACCCTGGGCTGACCGGGAAAGGCTGTCTTGGACGAACGCGTTGGGATCAATGCCATGCAGCCGAGCGATGTCAGCGTCGAATGTGCGGCTGAAGAAGCCGCGGTCATCCGCATGAGGTGTTGGCATGAAGATCAGCAGGCCGGTGATGGAACTTGTCGCGACGTCCATCACCCGCCTCCGGTCGTCCTGCTCGGGTAGTCGCCTGGTCCTCCTGCCGGGAAGGCTGCGGTAGGTAGTGTGGCGCCATCATGACCGCTGACCACAGGTGCCGTTCCTGCCGTTCCGACCGGGTCGGGCTGGTCCTCGATCTGGGCGATGTGCCGGCGTCGGATACCTTCCCACCCTTCAGTTCGCCTGATCCCGATCCGCGGTGGCCGCTCGAGCTGTACATGTGCCGGGATTGCGCGCTGGTGCAGCTTGGACCGGCCGGGCTTCCAGCGATCGACGAGCAAGGCTCGGTCGAGTCGGCTACTGCGCTCGCGCATGCGCGGAGCGCGGTGCAGTCGATCATGCACGAAGAGGATCTGCGATCTGGTGACAGTGTCATCGAGATCGACAGTGGTCACGGCGGGTCCTGGCTTCCTGGCTTCGTACATGCCGGCCTCGTTGAACGCGATTTGGACTCGACGGCTGACCTCGTCATCGACCTCCATGGCTTGATGCACGAGGCAGATTTGGATGCGGCCGTGGCGGCACATGCTGCCCGAATGGTGCACGGAAGCAGGTTGGTCTGCGAGTTCTATTACCTCGGCGCATTGGTCGAGAATTCGCTCATAGACACGATTCGACACGGTCATTTCAGCTATCTGTCCCTTGACGCCGCTGTACGCGCGTTCAGCCGACATGGATTAATCGCCTGCAAGGCGGAGCGGGTACCGACATTCGGAGGAAGCCTGCGCACGTTCGTACGGCGAGCGCAGGATGGCGCCGAGGCCGATGCCAGCATCGCTGAGCTTCTCGAAGCCGAGAATCGTGCCGGCCTTGACCGCGAGTGGGCCGTGGCCTCCCTGGCCGAGCGGGGACGTGTTGCTGCCGCAGCGTTTCGCGAGCAGCTTGTGTCGGCCGCTGATCGCGGCGTTTCCATTGCCGGGTATGGAGCGCCGTCGAAAGCCGCGGTTCTGATGTCCCTTGCTGGCGTCGATGCGTCGCTGCTCCCATACACGGTCGACCTGTCGCAAGCGAAGCATGGCTGCCGAATACCCGGCGCCCATGTACCCATCAGGCCGGTCGAGGACCTGATCGCCGCTGAGCCAGGTGAGGTCATCGTGCTGACGTGGGACATTGCCACGGAGGTCATCACTCAGCTTCGGCTTATGGCTCAGGACACTGAGTGGAATCCCAGATTCTGGGTGCCATTGCCGCAGCCGGGCTACATTACGGCCTGACGTCACGATGTCGACATTGAGCTGCGCTCCGTCACCACGAACCAGGATCCTCGACATCTCAGCCATCGTTTTCACCTCCCCGCAGCGAGCAGGGCTTTCATGATCACGAAGCCCTCGGCGTACCGGTGCCTGCACTCGACTCCCCGTATTCTCATCAGTGACAGGAAAGTCTCGTCATCCCACCAGTCGCGGCCCGTCTGCGACGGGAAGCACTCGTGGAGAAGTTCCACCTTGCGGCGGACAATCTCGGGCTCGAGCGTCACATAGTGGCTCACTCTGCCGAGGTCGCCGTCCCATTTCGGGATCTCGTAGTGGAGCACCAGAGCGTCTCGCCAGACCGTCGGTGCGAGTTCTGCGATCAGGCGGTGGTCCTGATGGGCGTCATCGGGCCGCGGTGCGAACACCACGTCGGCGGTCATCGACCTCGACACCTGCTCCAAGGCTTCCTTGACGGCGCCCCAGTAAGTGGGCAGAAACCCGTCGCGCAGTCCCAGGATGTGCATGTCGGTGTCGGCACCGGGCAGGAAGCGCGCGGTCGACTTGATGGCCTCTTCGTGCCGGCTTCCGGAGCCGGTCGCGACGGCGACGACCGCATGGATGTCTCTCGATTCCGCAAGGGTGAGCAAGGTTCCGCCACACCCGATCTCCACGTCGTCAGGGTGTGCGCCGAGACAGACGATGCGCAGTGCGCCGGACGGTAACTGGAGCGAGATCAACTAGCGGCTTCCGTTGATATCGGGCACCTCAAGTGCATTGATCCGGCGGCCGGCAGTAGGTGAATGCTGTTGCCAGACCGCCCACGGGCTCCTGCCGGTGCGGTAGAGGTCCTCAAGCCACGACCGTTCCTTCAGGGTGTCCATAGCTGCCCAGAAGCCGTTGTACTGGATGGCGAGCATGCGACCCTCGTCGGCGGCACGTACGCATGCATTCATGACGAGGTCCTCGCCCTCGTGCAGATAGTCGAAGATGTCCTGCTTGAGGACGAAGTAGCCGCCGTTGATGCGCATATTCATCTCGGCGGCAGGTGTGAACGCGGTGATCCGTGACTCGCCGTTGACATCCACGACGTGGAAGGAGTCCTGCGGCGGAACGGCGAGCAGGCTGCCGGCCACATCACTTGCAGTTACCTCATCGATGATCTCATCGAGGGGAGCGTCGGTCAGCACGTCGCCATAATTTGCTAGGAAGATCTCGTCATCGTCGATGTATCGCCGCACTCGCCGCAACCGCTCACCGATTGCGGTGTCGATGCCGGTGTCGATGAAGGTGATGCTCCACTCGCTGATGTCGCTCCCGAGCAGTTCGATGTGTTCGCCGCCCTTGGTCAGGACGAAGTCGTTGGAGTGTGTCTCGTGGTAGTTCAGGAAGTAGTCCTTGACGGCGCGTGCCCCATATCCCAGGCAAAGTATGAAATCAGTGTGGCCGAAGTGGGCGTAATAACGCATGACGTGCCACAGGACGGGCCGATGCCCAATCGGCATCATCGGCTTCGGCAGCGAGTCGTCGCTCGATCTCATGCGTAAGCCCAGGCCTCCGCAAAAGAGCACTACCTTCATGATCCTTGCCCCCCACAATCAATCAAAAGACCTCGAGTTCGGGCAGCGGTACGACCAGCTGCCCGCCCCACTCACGAACATAGGCAAGTTGCGCCGAGATCTCCTCCTTGAGGTTCCACGGGAGAATCAGCACGTAGTCGGGCCGTTCCTCGGCAAGGCGCTCGACCGGATGGATCGGGATGTGCGTACCGGGTAGGTACTTGTCATGCTTGAACGGGTTGCGATCGACGGTGAACGCCAGTAGATCGGATCGAACCGCCGCATGGTTGAGCAGTGTGTTTCCCTTGCCGGGGGCTCCGTAGCCGGCGACCCGAGCGCCCTGCCGTGAACGCTCCACGAGGAACTCGACGAGATCGTTGCGCGCGCCGGCCACCTCGGCGGCGAAACCCATGTGTCCAGCCAGAGTGTTGAGGCCGGCTTCGGCCTCGCCGACAAGCACGTCGACAATCTCGCTGCTCGGTTCACCCGCAGCCTCGGCCGGTCGTGACCAGGTTCGCAGCGATCCGCCGTGTGTCGGGAGCTCTTCGACGTCGACCACGGTCAGTCCGGCCGCGGCCAGCACCCGCTGTGTCGTCAAGAGCGACAGGTACGAAAAGTGCTCGTGGTAGATCGTGTCGTAAAGTCGGCCGTCGATCAGTCGCTGCAAGTGTGGGATCTCGATGCTCACGTGTCCGTCATCGGCGACGAGTGCCCGTAGCCCCTTGGCGAAGTCCACGATGTCGGGTACGTGCGCAAAGACATTGTTGGCGACGACCAGGTCGGCGGGCCCGTGCTCACTGGCGATCTTGCTACCGACCTCCTCGCCGAGGAACAGCACTTCGGTGGGAATGCCCCTGTCGACCGCAACCTCAGCGACATTGCTCGCCGGCTCGATTCCCAGCCCGCGGATACCCCGTTCGACGACGTGCTGCAGCAGATAGCCGTCGTTACTTGCCACTTCCACCACGAACGAGTCACCCGACAGCTCCAGCCGGCTGACCGCCGAATCGACGAAGCGCTGGGCGTGGGCAACCCACGAGTCGCTGTACGACGAGAAGTAGGCGTAGTGACTGAAGATGTCCTCGGCTGGAATGTATGCAGGCAGCTGGACGAGCAGGCATTCCGAACACACCCGGACGTGCAGGGGATAGAATACCTCGCCTTGGTCGAGCTGATCGGCGCTGAGGTAGCTCTCGCACGGCGGCGACATGCCGAGGTCGACGAACGTGTGTGTCAGCTCCGTCGAGCACAGGCGGCAGCGCGGCCTGATCATGACCGGCTCCCGGAAACGGCCTGAGCTGTGTGCATGCGCAACTCGTCGTCGAGGCGCCCGGCCGCCATGAGCTCTCGGATCCTGGCCAACCGAACGTAGCGCGGACCCTCGAAGTCTTCGGTGGACAGACCGAACCGTCGCATGTCCGTGGCGAGCTCCTCGATCCCGTCCGCGACTGTCCACCTCGGCGTGAAGGCGGGGAGGACGGTCTTGATCTTGGTGAAGTCCACCCGGTAGTCACGCTTGTCCGGGCCGGCACCAGCGGCGAAGGTGACCGGCGCATCGAGGGCATCGGCGACCAACGTGGCGATGTCGCGGATCTGAATGACGTCCTCATCCCGGCCGACGTTGAACGCCTGGTTGTGCACGGCATTGCGTGGCGCCTCGAGTGCGGCGAGGAACGCGCGCCCGATGTCCTCTGCGTGCACCAGCGGCCGCCAGGGACTGCCGTCGCTCTGCAGCCGAACCTCGCCGCGGGTGAAAGCAATGCCCGTGAGGTTGTTGACGACGATGTCGGCCCGCAGCCGGGGGGAGGACCCGTACGCCGTCGCGTTTCTCAGAAAGGTGGGACTGAAGTCCTCGTCCGCCAACTCCGAAAGCCCGGCTTCGGCCATGACTTTGCTCTCGCCATACGGCGTCACAGGGTTGAACTGCGCGTCCTCAGTGCAGGGCTCGTCGGCAGCAGCCCCGTAGAGCGAGCAGGACGACGAGAACACATACCTTGGAACGCCCGCGGCCTTCGCCGTCCGGCCGAGATGGATCGCGCCGTCGGCATTCACCGAGTACGTGGCTCGGGGATTCAGGTCACCGACCGGGTCGTTGGAGATTGCGGCCAGGTTGACGACTGCGTCCAGACCGACGAGTTCATCGGGATTCACGTCGCGGATGTCTCCGCTGCGCTGCTCATAGCCTGATAACGGTGGTCCGAAGTCGCAGCCGTCATACCAGCCGGCGTCGAGGCCGACCACGTCGTGACCTGCCTGCTTAAGGAACGGGACGATCACGGCGCCGAGGTAGCCGCGGTCGCCCGCAATGAGAACGCGCATTGGCCCCCCGCCAAGTGGATGATCGGTACTGGCCCCCCTAGACCAGATCGCTCGGGTCGAGGGTAACCGGTGTGGTCGGATCCGTCGACTCGTGCCGGGCGACTCGCCCCAGGACACGCCCTGATCACGATTTCTCCCAGGGACATAGCGAACGCTGCGGCATCGACGTATAGTCCCACTCCTGATGGCCCGGCCGGGGGTGGGGGAACGGCCGCGGCTGGGGGGTTCGACTGGCCCTGGGGGGGCAATGACAGCGGTTAGTCATGATCCGGCTGGTGTGCGAACGCGGCGGCGGATGAGCCTGTCGGGAATCGCCGCGCGAGCCCGCAACGTCGTCAGCGATCCTGCACGGTCGCGCGTCCGCGTCCCGCGATGGCTGGTGGTGGCGGTCGTCGTCGGCGATACGGTCGCCGTGGTCGTGGCCCTGGCCGCCAGCCAGCTGATCTTCCCCACCCGTCACGCTCCTGAGGTGCTGTTCGGGCCGTCCGGAGCAGCGCTGGCGTGGCCGGTGCTGCTCGCTGCGCGCGGCTGCTACACCAGGGCCGGAATGGCTGCTCGCGACGGCCAGCAGCAGATCCGACGAGCAGTGGTCACACTGGTCGCGCTGTTCGCTGTCGTGTCCGCTGTCCTGGAGCAGAGTGTCGCGATGACCACCGTGGTGGTGGTCGGGCCGCTGCTGTTCGCGATCTCGATGGGCACGCGGCGGGTCGTCGCCCTGCGCCTGCGGCGCCTCCGCCGGGACGGCATCGCGGTCCGGCGGGTCGTCGCCGTCGGTGCCGGGGAGGCCATCACCGAGTTGGTGGACCAACTCGCTCGTGTCACCGATCACCCGATGGTGGTCGTCGGGGCGTGCACCGAGGGTGGTGCGCTCGCCGAGGACATTCCGGTCGTGGGCGAGGTCCGGATCGATCCCAATTCCGACGCGGAGGGCCTGCGCGGGGGCCCCGCGGTCGATACCGTGCTGGACGCTGCTCAACGGCTGGAGGCCGACACCGTCTGCGTGGTTGGCGCGTCAGTCTTCGCCAGCGATCGGCTGCGTGCGCTGTCCTGGGCGCTGCGTGATCGTGGGGTCGACCTCGTCACGGCGCCCGGCCTGGTCGACATTGCCTCGCACCGGGTGAAGTTCGACCGGGCTGGAATCGTCACGCTGCTGCACCTGCGCTCCGTCCCCAGCGGCGGCCCACGCCGCCTCGCCAAGGCTGTAGTCGATCGGGTCGTAGCGGCGACCGCCCTAGTTGTGCTTGCGGTGCCTATGTTCGCGATCGGGGTGGCGATCCGCGCGACCAGCAGCGGTCCGGCCCTGTATCGGCACACCCGTATCGGGATAGCCGGCCGTCCGTTCACCATGGTCAAGTTCCGCACGATGGTGGCGAACGCCGACGATCTCCGCAGCGACCTCCTCGGCGCGAACGAGAACGACGGGATGATGTTCAAGCTCCGCAACGACCCGCGGGTCACGCGGATCGGTCAGCTACTGCGCAGGACATCTCTCGACGAGTTGCCGCAGCTGATCAACGTCGCGCTGGGCCAGATGTCGTTGGTGGGTCCGCGCCCACCACTGCCGTCGGAGGTCGCCGATTACGGGGCGTTGGAGCACCGCCGGCTGCTCGTGCCGCCCGGCATGACCGGGCTGTGGCAGGTCAGTGGGCGATCCACGCTCAACTGGGACGAGACACTCCGCCTTGATCTCCGTTATGTCGACAACTGGACCTTCGCGACGGATCTGCGAATGCTGTGGCGGACAGCGAGCGTTGTCGTGCGGGGCACGGGCGCGTACTGACCATCAGTCCCTACACTGGCCGGTGGTCCGGCCGGGCCGGTCAGTCGGCCCAGTGCCCACAGCCATCCAACGTGCATTCGAGGGCCAGTGGATCAGCGAGCAGATGCAACACTGGCCCGCCGCCTCGCCTCTGAGGCAGGCGCGCTGCTGTTGGGGCTGCGTGAGTTGCCGTCGTGGGGTGACGCGGACCTGGCAAAGCTGCGTGAGGCGGGCGACCTAGCCTCGCAGCGCTTCCTTGCGGCCGAGCTGGCTGTAGCACGCTCCAGCGATTTCGTGCTCAGCGAGGAAGCCGCCGACGACCAGCGCCGGCTTGCCGCGGGCCGGGTCTGGATCATCGATCCGCTCGACGGCACCCGGGAGTTCGCCGAGGGCCGGTCCGACTGGGCGGTGCATGTGGCGCTCTGGCGCGAGGGCGAGCTCGCCGCCGGCGCGGTGGCTCTTCCGGGCATTGGCACGACCCTGTCCACCGCCGAACCGCTCCAGCGCCCGGTCCCGGCGCCGGGTCCGGTCCGGATCGCCGTCAGCCGCACGCGAGCACCGGCCATCGCCACCCGGGTGGCAGGACGCCTGGCGGCCGAGCTGGTGCCGATGGGCTCAGCCGGCTACAAGGTGGCGACTGTGGTGCTGGGCGAGGTGGACGCCTACGTCCACGCGGGCGGGCAGTACGAGTGGGACTCTGCAGCACCGGTGGCCGTTGCCCGTGCCGCCGGTTTGCACGCGAGCCGGCTGGACGGATCTGACCTGCGGTACAACCAGCCCGAGCCCTACCTGCCAGACTTGGTCGTCTGCCGGCCGGAGCTCGCCGATGCGCTCCTCGACGCCATCAGCGAGGAAGCCCCCTGAGACAATCGATGACACTTCCCGGATACCAGCTCACCCAGCTCGAGGCGCTCGAGGCCGAGGCGATTCACGTCATGCGTGAGGTCGTCGCCGAGCTCGAACGCCCGGTGCTGCTGTTCTCCGGCGGCAAGGACTCGATCGTGACGCTTCGGCTGGCCGAGAAGGCGTTCTGGCCCGCGCGGATCCCGTTCCCCGTGCTGCACGTCGACACCGGTCACAACTTCCCCGAAGTGTTGGAGTTCCGCGACAAGCGAGTTGGTGAGTTGGAGGTCCAACTGGTGGTGGCGTCGGTCCACGACGCGATCGGGCGCGGGCTGGTAAGCGAGGAGCCCAACGGTTCGCGCAACCGGATACAGACGCCGGTCCTACTCGAGACCGTGGAGGACTACCGCTTTACCGCGTTGTTCGGCGGCGCCCGCCGCGACGAGGAGAAGTCCCGCGCAAAGGAACGGGTCTTCTCCTTCCGCGACGAGTTCGGCCAGTGGGACCCGAAGGACCAGCGTCCTGAGCTGTGGAACCTCTACAACGGCCGCATTCATCTCGGCGAGAGCATCCGGGTCTTTCCGCTGTCGAACTGGACCGAGCTCGACGTGTGGCAGTACATCGCTAGGGAGGGCATCGACGTTCCGTCGATCTACTACGCACACGAGCGGGATGTGTTCGAGCGCGACGGGATGCTGTTTGCGGCGAACGAGTTCTGCCGGCCTCGCGATGACGAGCCGGTCTTCGCCGACAAGGTGCGCTACCGGACCGTCGGCGACGCCACGCTGACCGCGGCTGTCAAGTCCGACGCGGACACCATCGAGAAGATCATCGACGAGGTCGCCGCCACGCGGCTGACCGAGCGCGGGGCAACCCGTGGGGACGACCGGTTCAGTGAGGCAGCGATGGAGGACCGCAAGCGGGAGGGCTACTTCTGAGCATGGACCTGCTGCGCTTCGCCACGGCAGGGTCGGTCGACGACGGCAAGAGCACGTTGATCGGCCGGCTGCTGTACGACTCCAAGGCGATCTTCACCGATCAGCTCGAGAGTGTCGAACGGACCAGCCGCGAGCGCGGAGACGAGTACACGGACCTCGCGCTGCTCACCGACGGCTTGCGAGCCGAACGGGAGCAGGGAATCACCATCGATGTCGCCTACCGATATTTCGCGACGCCGCGGCGGAAGTTCATCATCGCGGACACCCCTGGGCACATCCAGTACACGCGCAACATGGTGACCGGCGCCTCCACGGCCGACCTCGCCGTCGTCCTGGTCGACGCCCGTAAGGGCATCGTCGAGCAGAGCCGGCGGCATGCGTTCATCGTGTCGCTGCTGCGCGTTCCGCACCTGGTATTCGCGGTGAACAAGATGGACCTGGTCGATTGGTCACAGGAGGCCTTCGACGAGATCGCGGACGAGTTCAGCAGGTTCGCCGCCAAATTGGAAATCGCCGACCTCACGATCATTCCCATCTCGGCTCTGCACGGGGACAACATCGTCGCCCGGTCCGAGTCCATGCCCTGGTACGAGGGGCCGTCGCTGCTGCATCATCTCGAGCACGTGCACATCGCCAGCGACCGCAACCTCGTCGACGTGCGGTTCCCGGTGCAGTACGTCATCCGGCCCCAGTCGCGCCGCCATGTCGACTACCGCGGGTACGCGGGCCAGGTCGCCGGTGGAGTGCTCAAGCCGGGCGACGAGGTCATGGTCCTGCCCAGCGGATTCAGCACCAAGATCGCTGCGATCACGACGGCCGACGGACCGGTCGACGAGGCGTTCCCACCGATGTCTGTGACGATCCGCCTGAGGACGAGATCGACGTTTCCCGCGGGGACATGATCTGCCGGCCGCACAACCAACCGACGATCGCGCAGAACCTGGACGCGATGGTCTGTTGGATGACGGACAAACCGCTGCAGCGCGGGGCCAAGTTCGCGCTCAAGCACACCACCCGGTCGGTGCGGACCCTAGTCAAGGAGCTCCAGTACCGCCTCGACGTCAACACGTTGCACCGGGACGAGGCCGCGGACCAGCTCGGCCTGAACGAGATCGGCCGGGTGCGGCTGCGCACGACGGCTCCGCTGCTCGCCGACGAGTACCGCCGCAACCGCACGACCGGAGGGTTCATCCTGGTCGACGAGTCGACGAACCGCACGGTCGGCGCCGGCATGATCACCGAGGCCAGCTGATCGCCCGCAGCTGGCACGCCGAAACAGTTCGGGTGTGGGACCGTGCATCTGGGGGGTGAGTCAGAAGGGTGTCGATGTTCACGGCTCTCGGCCGGGCCATGTACCGGTGGCGTGTTCTCGTGCTGGTGCTCTGGACGGTCATCGTCGTCGGTGGCGGGATCATCGGTGGCCAGATCTTCGACCGGGCATCGAGCGTCGAGAGCCTCAGCCCGGCGGCAGAGTCGGTACGCACGGAGCACGTGCTCGACGAGCGGCTGGGCGACGGGCCCGAGGTCGTCGCTATCGCGCGTGGACGGCACCCGCGAGATCCCGACCTGATCCAGAGTCTGGTGGGCGTCGCGGACGAGCTGCGCGCAATCGACGGGGTCGTCGAAGTGCGTGACGGCTACACAGCTCCAGGTGGGCTGGTCGGGGCGGACAACAACAGCGTTGCGGTGCAGGTGGAGCTACGCCTCGGCTTGGCCGCTGCGGATCAGGAGAGACTGGAGGAGGAGGTCGCTGCCGTCCTGCGCACCATTGACGCTCCGACGGTGCTGGTGAGCGGGGAGCAGCTCGCCGAGCGGGCGTTCGCCGACCAGGCAGTCCGGGACGCCGCCGTGGGTGAGTCGATCGCATTGGTGGCTCTGTTCCTCACCCTCGTCGTGATCCTCGGTGGTTTCCTCGCGGCCGGGCTGCCGCTCGTGGTAGCGCTGGCTGCGATCGCGGCCGCCTTCCTGGGACTGGTGGGCCTGACCGCAATGACGCCGGTGAGCGAGTTTGCGATCAACGTGGTCACGCTTCTCGGCGTCGGCCTGGCTGTGGACTACACGATCGTGCTGCTCTACCGGTTCCGTGAGGAGCGTGCGGCGGAGCCCGACGCCGACCCGGTCGAATGGGTCGGTCGCACCATGGCGACCGCCGGGCGAGCCGTGCTGATCTCCGGTCTCGCCGTCACGTTCGCGATGGTAGGGCTGTCGGTCTTCGCCGAGCCGTTGCTGGCGTCGATCGCGCAGGGTGGCGCGATCGTGGCGCTCCTGGCGACGGCGGTCGCGCTCACGGCCGGCCCGGCATTGCTCGGAGTGGCCCACCGGCGGGTGCCGGCGGCCGACTCCATTACCTGGGTGAGGCGAATCACCCGGCGGGTCCGGGGTGTGTTCGTCCGACGCCCGCCGCGGTCTACGGAGGGTGGGATGCTCGCCCGGCTGGCGAGCTACGCCCAACGCCGGCCCGGGCCGGTGGCGGCGGTCGCCACCGGCGGACTGCTCGTGCTGGCGCTTCCGGTCCTCACGATCAATCTCGGCAACTCGGACGCGCGGTCGCTGCCGACCTCGATGGAGGCCAGGCAGGCGTACGACGTGATGCAGCGCGATTTCCTCGCCGACCGTGCGGCACCGGTCGTCGTGGTGATCGACGCCGATCCCGCCGAGGCGGCGGTGCGTGATCTGCTCAACGAGCTACTCGTCCTGCCTCGAGTGCAGCAGTTGGAGGTGCGCTTCGACCTTCCACCGGGCATCACGGTCGTGGACCTGACGCCGGTCGGGGAGACCGGTGGGCCCGAGTCGCGCGAGCTGGTCCGGGAGATTCGGGCGATGTCGTCGCCGTTGCCGGTATCGGTCGGCGGAGTGGCCGCCGAGGTGGTCGACCACGCCGACTCGCTGGGTGGGCGCCTACCCGTCGTCGTCGGGGTGCTGCTGGTCGCGACGATGGCGCTGCTGTTCGTGCTGACCGGGTCGGTGGTGATTCCGGTCAAGGCCGTGATGCTCAACCTGCTGACGCTGCTCGCGACGCTCGGCGTGCTGGTGATGGTCTTTCAGCGGGGGGTGGGTGCCGCGCTGCTCGGCTTCGAGCCGTGGGGAGCGATGGACCTGACGACACCGGTGTTCCTGTTGGTCTTCATCTACGGACTCACCATGGACTACGAGGTCTTCATGCTCTCCAGGATCAAGGAGGAGCACGACCGGGGAGCCGGCGCACAGGCAGTACTGCACGGCATCGTCCGCAGCGGTCCGGTGGTGACAGCCGCCGCCATCTGCATGATCATCGTCTTCCTGGGATTCGTGCTCGGCGAGCTGGTTGCAGTCAAAGAGGTGGGCCTCGGCATGGCGGTGGCGATTGCTCTCGACGTCACCGTGGTTCGCGGGCTGCTCCTGCCGGCA
>DATHII010000151.1:0-22225 GCA_035316885.1 Jiangellaceae bacterium
CCGGGAAGCCCTGGTCATGGTGCTCGACGCCCTCGACCGCCCGAACGCCCTCGCGGCCGGCAGCGCTGGTCAGCTCGGCGACGACCGCAGCCGCTTCGGCATCGGTGAGGCCGTCCTCGTCGTCACGGATCGGCTCGAGGGCGGGCTCGACGTCCTCATCGAGGCTGACGAAGAACCGGGGCGGCTTGCTGCCCCAGTCGGTGACGCAGTGCGCAGCGGTCAGGAAGGTGTTCGCGTCGAGCATGGCACCGCTGCACGCCCAGTCCACTCGCCACCCGCCCCTGACGTCACTCCAGAACTGCACGATGAGCGTGCCGACCTCTGCGCGGTCGTCGGACAGTTATGGTTCCCCTCGCGCAGCCGGGAATCGCCAATCGCTGCGACAGCCTTACATTCCGCTCTGCCGTCGGGGAAGCGTCGCGGTCCAGTCAGGTGATCTTGGCCGAGCGGAAACCGTGCGCGGGGGAGTGTGACCCGTCGGTACGATCGGCGGGTTCAGCCGCACCCGTCCGCCCTCGTCGGGGAGAAGTCGTGTCCGAGAAGATCCGCGTCGCCGTCGCCGGAATCGAGCGGTCGGTCGAGGCGGGCACGACGGCGGCGGAGGTGTTCGCCGACGCTCCCGCCGTGATCGCCGCCCGGTTGGGCGACGAGCTGGTCGATCTGGCCCGTGTGCTCGCGGACGGCGACCGGGTCGATCCGGTCGAGATCGGCTCGGCCGACGGTCGGTCGATCCTGCGGCACTCGACCGCGCACGTGCTCGCGCAGGCCGTGCAGTCGCTGTTCCCCGAAGCGAAGCTCGGCATCGGACCGCCGATCGAAAACGGCTTCTACTACGACTTCGACATCGCCGAACCGTTCCATCCCGACGACCTCAAGCGCATCGAGAAGCGTATGCAGCAGATCGTCAAGGAGCGGCAGTCCTTCTCCCGTCGGGTCGTCAGCGACGATCAGGCGCGCGCCGAGCTGGCCGGCGAGCCCTACAAGCTCGAGCTGATCGGGCTCAAGGGCACGGCGGCGGCCGACAGTGCGGACGGCGCCGGCGCCGAGGTCGGCGCGGGCGAGCTCACCATCTACGACAACCTCCGCCGCGACGGCGAGCGAGCCTGGAAGGACCTCTGCCGGGGGCCGCACCTGCCGACCACCCGGCACATCTCGGCGTTCAGGCTCACGCGGGTCGCGGCCGCGTACTGGCGGGGGAGCGAGCAGAACCCGCAACTGCAGCGGATCTACGGCACCGCATGGGAGAGCCGCGAGGAGCTTCAGTCCCATCTCGACCACCTCGCCGAGGCCGAGAGGCGCGACCACCGCCGGCTCGGCGCGGAGCTCGACCTGTTCTCGTTCCCCGACGAGATCGGGTCCGGCCTGGCGGTCTTCCACCCCAAGGGCGGCGTGATCCGACGGGTGATGGAGGACTATTCACGACGCCGCCACGAGCTGGCCGGCTACGAGTTCGTCAACAGCCCGCACATCACCAAGGCGGCATTGTTCGAGACCTCCGGTCACCTGGACTGGTACCGGGAGAACATGTACCCGCCGATGCACGTCGACGCCGAGATCGACGAGGAGACGGGGGAGGTCCGCAAACCCGGGCAGGACTACTACCTCAAGCCAATGAACTGCCCGTTCCACAACCTGATCTTCCGAGCCCGAGGGCGCTCGTACCGCGAGCTGCCGCTGCGCCTGTTCGAGTTCGGCGCCGTCTACCGGTACGAGAAGTCCGGCGTCGTCCACGGCCTCACCCGGGTCCGCGGGCTGACGATGGACGACGCGCACATCTACTGCACCAAGGAGCAGATGGGCGCCGAGCTCACCTCGCTGCTGACCTTCGTCCTCGACCTGCTGCGCGACTACGGACTCGACGACTTCTACCTCGAGCTGTCGACCAAGGACCCGGACAAGCACGTCGGCACCGATCAGGCCTGGGACGAGGCCACCGAGGTCCTGCGCCAGGCCGGCGAGGAGTCGGGGCTCGAGCTTGTGCCCGACCCTGGCGGCGCCGCCTTCTACGGGCCGAAGATCTCGGTGCAGGCGCGCGACGCGATCGGCCGCACCTGGCAGATGTCGACCATCCAGCTCGACTTCAACATGCCCGAGCGCTTTGAGCTCGAGTACACCGCGGCCGACGGCTCACGTCAGCGTCCGGTCATGATCCACCGTGCCCTGTTCGGGTCGATCGAGCGGTTCTTCGGCATCCTGACCGAGCACTACGCCGGCGCGTTCCCGCCGTGGCTGGCGCCGGTCCAGGTCGTCGGCATCCCGATCACCGATGAGCACGTCGCGTACCTCGAGGACGTCGCGACATCGCTGCGTGAGCACGGCATCCGGGTCGAGGTCGACGCGTCCGACGACCGCATGCAGAAGAAGATCCGCAACGCGCAGAGGCAGAAGGTGCCGTTCATGGTCATCGCGGGCGACGACGACGTGGCCAAGGGTGCCGTGTCGTTCCGCTACCGCGACGGCTCGCAGAACAACGGGGTACCGGTGGCGGACGCGGTCAAGGAGATCGTCGACGCCGTTGAGCGCCGGATTCAGGTGTGACCCTGACCTACACATGCTAATGTATGTGTATGTCGATGACGCACCGATTGCAGATTCTCCTCGATGAGGAGCGACACCGGCGGGTCGTCGCACTCGCGCAGGCGCGGGGGGTTTCCGTAGCGACGGTCATCAGGGACGCGATCGACCGTGGCCTCCCCTCTCCGGACCGCCGGCGCGAGATGGCTGCGGATCGCATCCTCGCGGCCGAGCCGATGGACGTACCCGACGTAGACGACCTGCTCGACGAGATCGATGCGTTGCGGGAGCGGCGAGCGTGATCGTGGTAGACACCACGGTGCTGGTCTACGCCGTGGGTGCGGAGCACCCCCTCCGCGAACCGTGTCGCCAGATCGTGATCGCCGTGCGTGACCAGCGCCTGGAGGGAACGACCACTGCCGAGGTCGTGCAGGAGTTCGCACATGTCCGGGCTCGTCGGCGAGGCAGGGATGACGCTGCCGGCTTGGCGATGGAATTCGTCGACCTGCTTTCTCCGTTGCTGATCATCGAGGATGAGCATCTGCGTGCCGGACTGGATCTGTATCGGCAGAACTCCCGCCTTGGTGCATTCGACGCGGTGTTGGCGGCCGTCGCCGTCGGCGCCGGAGCACACGCGTTGGTGTCCGCCGATGTCGGCTTTGCCGAGGTACGTGGCCTGCGGCATGTGGTCCCGCGATCCGGCGTCGTCGATGCGCTGGTGGGCTCGTGAGTGCGGCGGACGGTCCTCGGGACGGGGACAAGCTCCAGCGGCTGTGGACCCCGTACCGGATGGCCTACATCACAGGCGATGCGGGCACCGGACGGGATGCCGAGGACGGGTGCCCGTTCTGCCGGATCCCCACGCTCGACGACGAGACCGGTCTCGTCGTGGCTCGCGGCGAACTCGTCTACGCAGTTCTGAACCTGCACCCGTACAACCCCGGGCATCTCATGGTCGTCACGTACCGGCACATCGCGGAACTCGAGGACCTCACCGACGACGAACTGACCGAACTGGGGACGACGACCCGCGACGCGGTCGTCGCCCTGAAAGCGGCGTCACGGCCGCACGGTTTCAACGTCGGGATCAACCTCGGCGGTGTTGCCGGCGGGTCGCTCGCGGATCACCTGCACCAGCACGTCGTGCCCCGGTGGAGCGGGGACGCCAACTTCATGACCGTGCTCGGGCAGACGAAGGTGATGCCGCAGCTGCTGGCCGAGACCCGGGAGCTCCTCGCCACCCACTGGCCGGCTGCCCGTTGACCACTTCACCAGGCCTGGCGACCGTTCACCAGGTTCGTGCGCCTGGTGAACCGTCCACCAGGGTGGTGAACGTGATCAACAGCGAGCGGCTCACGAGTCCTTGGACTTCGCCTTCGCGGCCAGGTGTTGCGGCATCGGCTCGTAACGGGAGAACGTTCGGGTGAACGTGCCAGTGCCGTGGCTCATCGCCCGCAGGTCGATCGCGTAGCGGACGATCTCGGTCTGCGGCACCTCCGCGCGCACGAGCGTGCGACCGGCACCGACCGGCTCGGTGCCGAGCACCCGCCCGCGACGGCTGGACAGGTCGCCCATCACGCTGCCGACGTAGTCGTCGGGGATCAGCACGCCGACTTCGTCGACCGGTTCGAGCAGATTGACGCCCGCGGCGGTCGCAGCCTCGCGCAGGGCAAGCCCGCCGGCGGTCTGGAACGCCATGTCGGAGGAGTCGACGCTGTGCGCCTTGCCGTCGAAGAGGGTGACCTTGATGTCGACGACGGGGTAGCCGGCCGGCGTCGTGCCCCGCTCCATCTGGGCCCGTACGCCCTTCTCGACCGACGGGATGAACTGCCGCGGCACCGACCCGCCCACCACCTTGTCGACGAACTCGAAGCCCTCACCCTCGGGCAACGGCTCGACTTCGACGTCGCAGACCGCGTACTGGCCGTGCCCGCCGGACTGCTTGACGTGCCGGCCATGACCCCGGGCAGTGGCGGCGAACGTCTCGCGCAGCGGCACCCGAAGGTCGACCTGGTCGACGGCGACGCCGTAGCGGGAGCGCAACCGGTCGAGCAGCACGTCGGCGTGGGCCTCGCCGATCGTCCACAGCACCAGCTGGTGGGTCTCGGGATTGTTCTCGATGCGCAGTGTCGGGTCTTCGGCGGCCAGCCGTTGCAGACCCTGCGACAGCTTGTCCTCGTCGGCCTTGGCGTGGGCCACGACCGCGACCGGCAGCAGCGGCTCGGGCATCTCCCACGGCCGCATCACCAGCGGGTCGTCCTTGCTGGACAATGTGTCGCCGGTCTCGGCCCGCGACAGCTTGGCGATCGCGCAGATGTCGCCGGCAGCGCAGAATGAGACCGGCCGCTGGGTCTTTCCCAGCGGGGAGGTAACCGCGCCGATCCGCTCGTCCTCGTCGTGGTTCTCGTGGCCACGGTCGGCGAGGAAATGCCCGGACACGTGGACCGTCTGGTCGGGCCGGAGCGTGCCGGAGAAGACCCGGACCAGGCTGATCCGGCCGACGTACGCGTCGGTGGTGGTCTTGACGACCTCGGCGAGCAGCGGACCGCCCGTATCGCAGGTGAGGCCCTCACGCGTTTTGCCGACGACGCTGTAGACCTCCGGGATCGGGTGCTCGCTCGGGGACGGGAATGCGCTGGTGATGATCTCGAGCAGCTCGGTCGTGCCGAGGCCGGTCGCGGCGCAGACCGGGATCACCGGATGGAACGAGCCCTTGGCGACCGCCTGCTCGAGGTCGTCGATCAGCACCTTCTGGTCGATCTCCTCGCCCTCCAAATAGCGGTCCATCAGGCTCTCGTCTTCGGACTCCTCGATCACGCCCTCGATCAGCTCGCCACGGGCGGCGTCCAGGCGCTCGGCGTCGTCCGGCGACGGGTCGGACTCCTTTCGAGTGCCTCCCGAGTAGTCGAAGAGCCGGCCACTGAGCATGCCGACCAGCCCGGTGGTGGCGCCGTCGGCGTCAGTGACCGGCAGGTAGAGGGGCAACACCTTCTCGCCGAACGCCTCGCGGCAGGCGGCGAGGGTTCCCGCGTAGTCGGAGCGCGGGTGGTCGAGCTTGGTGAGCACGACGGCGCGCGGCATGGCGACGGCCGCACACTCCGCCCAGAGCATCCGGGTCGACCCGTCGATCGCCTCGGCGGTGGAGACGACGAACAGTGCGCAGTCGGCGGCCCGCAGGCCCGCGCGCAGGTCGCCCACGAAGTCGGCGTATCCCGGTGTGTCGAGCAGGTTGACCTTGACGCCCTCGTGGTGGAAGGGCGCCAGCGACAGGCTGACCGACCGCTGCTGGCGCAGTTCGGCCTCGTCGTGGTCGCTGACGGTCGTGCCGTCCTCGACCCGGCCGGCCCGGTGGATGGTGCCCGTCGCGACGAGCAGCGCCTCGACCAGGGTCGTCTTGCCTGCTCCCGTGTGGCCGACCAGGACGACGTTGCGAACGCTCTGCCCGTCGCTGGTCTGGTCGGCCCCGGGCACTGTGCCGTCGGCCGCCGCAGGGTTCTTGTCCGCCATCGCGCTCGCCTCCACTATCGACATCCGGAGGCCCGGCGACGCCGGTCACGCTCCGGCCAACTCATGTGAACCTGGTAATTCCACCCTGGCGTGGCGGAGCGCACGACACAAGGGGGAGCCCGAACCCGGCGGGGCTAGCATGGCGCCGCCCGCAGACCCGACCGGAGCGAGTGCCGCCGCATGCTCAACCGCTTCGCCCGCGCGTTCTTCACACGCCTGTTGACCCCGATCGCCACCGCGCTGCTCCGGCTGGGGGTCAGGCCCGACGCCGTGACCGTCGTCGGGACGCTCGGCGTGTGTGCCGGTGCGCTGGTGTTCTACCCGCGCGGCGAGTTCCTCGTCGGCACTCTGGTGATCACGGCGTTCGTCTTCTCCGACAACGTCGACGGGATCATGGCCCGGCTCTCCGATCAGCAGGGCCCGTGGGGGGCCTTCCTCGACTCGGTCCTCGACCGGTTCGGCGACGCGGCGATCTTCATCGGCCTCGCTCTGTGGTTCGCCGGCGAAGGCGACGACCTTCGCATGGTTGCCCTGTGCTTGGCCTGTCTGGCGCTGGGTGCCGCGGTCTCCTACGCGAAGGCCCGGGCCGAGAGCCTCGGCTACAGCGCCGACGTGGGTATCGCCGAGCGGGCCGACCGGCTGGTCGCCGTCCTGGTGACGACCGGCCTGGTCGGATGGTTCGACCTGCCGATCGTCGTCCTCGAGGTTGTCCTCTGGCTGCTCGCCGCCGCGAGCGCGTGGACGGTCTTCCAGCGCGTGCGCACGGTGCGCCGCCAGTCGATCGCCGAGCCGGCATGAGCGCGAGCCTGACCGAGCGGATCGCGCTGCTCGGATACACCGGCGGCTGGTCGGCCGTCCGACATCTGCCCGACCGGGCCGCCTACGCGACGTTCCGCACGATCGCCGACCAGGCGTGGCGGCGCCGCGGTCCGAGCGTGCGCCGGCTCGAGGCCAACCTCGCCCGGGCCGTCGGAAGCACCGACGAGGATGCCGTCCGTGAGGCGTCCCGGGCCGGGATGCGGTCTTACCTGCGGTACTGGTGCGACGCCTTTCGCCAGCCCGACTGGGACACGGAGCGGATCGTGTCGCGGATCAGAGTCGAGGGCGAGGACAACATGCGGGGCCCGCTGCGGGCCGGCCGCGGTGTCGTCGCCGCGCTGCCGCACATGGCCAACTGGGACCACGCCGGCGCATGGGCCTGCGTCACCGGCGCGCCGGTGACGACAGTGGCCGAGCGGCTCAAGCCCGAGGCACTGTATGAACGGTTCCTCGCCTTCAGGGAGGGCCTCGGGATGGAGATCCTCCCGCTCACCGGGGGGGAGGGCGACCTCTTCACGACGCTGGCGGCCCGGTTGCGCGAGCCCCGCCTGGTGCCGCTCCTGGCCGACCGCGACCTGTCCCGCCGCGGCATCGACGTCGCGCTGTTCGGCGAGCCCACGCGGATGCCGGCCGGCCCGGCGGCTCTCGCCCTGCGCACCGGCTCGGCGCTGGTGCCGGTGAGCCTCTGGTACGAGGGCGCCGAACCCGACCACCTGCTGGTGGTGCGGTTCCACGAGGAGCTGCCGCCGCCGGCGGTCGCGCGGGGAGCCGAGCGGATCCGCCGGCTCACCCAGGACCTCGCCGACGAGTTCAGCCGCGGCATCGCGGCTCACCCGCAGGACTGGCACATGCTGCAACAGCTGTTCCTCGCCGACCTGCCCGAGCGTGACCCGCGGCGAACGGTGACGACCGGAGCCGGCGGATGAAGGTCGGAATGGTCTGCCCGTACTCCTGGGACATGCCCGGGGGAGTGCAGGTGCACATCCGTGACCTGGCCGAGGAGTTGATGCGCCGCGGCCACGGGGTCTCGGTGATCGCGGCCGCGGACGACGACACCCCGGTGCCGCCGTACGTGGTCTCGGCCGGGCGGGCGGTGCCGATCCACTACAACGGTTCGGTCGCCCGGCTGACCTTCGGCCCCCTGTCCGCCTCCCGGGTCCGGCGGTGGCTCGCCGATGGCCGTTTCGATGTCCTGCACGTCCACGAACCGGCGTCGCCCAGCCTCGGCCTGCTCGCGGTCTGGTGGGCCGACGTGCCCGTCGTCGCGACCTTCCACCAGGCGAACCCCAGGTCGCGGGCGATGACTGCGGCCTTCGGCATCCTGCAGTCGGCGGTCGAGAAGATCTCCGCCCGGATCGCGGTGTCGGAGGAGGCCCGCACGGTGGTCGTCCAGCATCTCGGCGGCGACCCGGTGGTGATCCCGAACGGGCTCTACGTCGATCGCTTCACCGGCGTGCCGGCCCGACCGGCGTGGCAGGGCGCGGGCGGCACGCTGTCGTTCCTGGGGCGCCTGGACGAGCCGCGCAAGGGGCTTCCCGTCCTGTTGGAGGCGTGGCCGACGATCCACCGGGAACGGGCCGGTGTTCGGCTGCTTGTGGCGGGACGGGGAGACATCGACGAGATCCGGCGCGGGATTCCCGCAGACTGCCGTGATGACGTGCTGTTCCTCGGCGGGGTGACCGACGAGGAGAAGGTGGCGATGTTCGCCTCCAGCGACATCTACGTCGCGCCCCACACCGGTGGCGAGTCGTTCGGCATCGTCCTCGCCGAGGCGATGGCCGCCGGAACGACCGTGCTGGCGAGCGAGCTGGTGGCGTTCCGGACGGTCCTCGACGAGGGCAAGCTGGGGGTCCTCGTCTCGGTCGGCGACTCCGACGCGTTGGCCGCGGCGATGCTGGACCTGCTGGCGGCGCCGGACCGGCGCCGGGATCTGGCCGACGCCGCCCGGATCGCGGTGCGGCGCTACGACTGGTCGATCGTCGCTGACGAGGTCCTCGCGGTGTACGAGATGGCTGCGGCCGCCGGGACCGGCCACGGGCACGGGCGATTCCGGCTGCCGCGTCGGTAGGTTGCGTCGTGGAGTGGGTCGTCCCGGTCGTCGTGGTACTGCTCGGCATCTACCTGTCGTGGACCGCCGGCCGCCTCGATCGCCTGCACTGGCGCGTCGACGCCTCCCGCGCCGTGCTGGACGCGCAGCTGCTGCGGCGCTCGGGGGCGGCGCTCGACCTCGCGGGGACCGGGCTGCTCGACCCGGCGAGCGCGGTGCTGGTGGCCGACGCCGCGTCGAGGGCGCGAACGGTGGACGAGGACGGGCGTGAGCAGGCCGAGAGCGACCTGACCGAGGCGCTCGGCGCGGCTCTCGCCGATCCCGCTTACACGGCGACGCTCCGGTCCGAGCAGGGTGCCGGCGCGGCGCTGGACGAGTTGGCCGCCGCATGTCGCCGGGCCGGCCACGCCCGACGGTTCCACAACGACACGATCCGGGCGGCCCGGCGGCTGCGGCGCAAGGTGCTGGTGCGCTGGCTGGGGCTGGCCGGCCGCGCTCCGTGGCCCGAGACGGTCGAGCTCGACGACGAGGTGCCGCGGGGCCTGGCCGGCTGACCGCGCGGTTCAGCTGGCGCTGACCGCTTTAGTGAACAGCTCGAGCGCGATCGGCCACCCGTCCTCGGCGCCCACCCCGCGGTGGACGATCGCGGCGCCGTCGCCGTGACCCTCGAAGCCGTCGTGGACCAGCACGACGCGGGTCTGGCCGGGGCCGACCTCAGTGAACGTGACCTCGACCCGGCTCTGCTGGTCGGCGTGGTACTGCCAGTCGCCGCCGACCTGCCAGGCGATAACGATCCGGTGCGGAGCGTCGACCTCGAGGACGCGACCCCACTCGCACTCGGTGCCGTCCGCCTGGCGTTCGTACCAGCGCCCGCCTGCCGTGGACTCCAGTACGACCTCCTCGGGCTCCTCGGCGCCCAGGTAGTGCTGCGGTGTGCGCCAGGAGTCGTGGCCGGCGGTGAAGATCTCGAACGCGCGCGCCGGCGTGGCAGGCACGGTGACCTCGGTCCGCACCGGCGCGAGAGTGGTGGTCGGGTTCATGGCTGATCCTCCTGGGGACTCGTCGGGTCGTCGGGTCGGTCGCTTGCGGCGAGGCGGCTCTTGGCCGCGTCGATGGCCACGGCCTCGGCGTACGCAGCCATCGCCGTGGTCCAGAACCGGTCGAGGTAGGCCCGCAGCTCTGCCGGGCCCTGAGGTTCGAGCCGGTACAGCCGGCGGGTTCCGACTGCGTCGGCGCGGACCAGTCCGGCGTCCTTGAGCACCCGGAGGTGCTGGGAGACCGCGGGCCGGCTGACCGGCAGCTGGTCGGCGAGGCGGCCGACGGGGGTCGGCCCGGCTGCGAGCAGCTCGACGATCGCCCGTCGCGTGGGATCGCCCAGCGCGTCGAGCTGGCTCGCCCCTCGGTAAGTCTCCACAAACGGTAAGTTATGACTAACGCTCTACGATTGTCAAGGCGTTCCATCTGCGACTTGTGGCTGGTTCGCAACGTCTCATCGACGCACGAGGCGTGTCGATCCCGCCACAAGATGGGGGAGGGGGCTCGGAGCGGGCCTACCATGGAGGCGTATCCACCCGACGCTCCTGTCACGAGGTTCACCATGTCCGACCTGTCCACCACAACCCCCGAGACCGGCACCGCGCGCGTCAAGCGCGGCATGGCCGAGATGCTCAAGGGCGGCGTGATCATGGACGTCGTCACCGCTGACCAGGCCAAGGTCGCCGAAGACGCGGGCGCCGTCGCCGTCATGGCGCTCGAGCGCGTACCCGCCGACATCCGCGCACAGGGCGGCGTGTCCCGGATGAGCGACCCGGACATGATCGACCGCATCGTCAACGCCGTGTCGATCCCGGTGATGGCCAAGGCCCGGATCGGTCACTTCGTCGAGGCGCAGGTACTGCAGAGCCTCGGGGTCGACTACATCGACGAGTCCGAGGTGCTCACGCCGGCCGACTACGCGAACCACATCGACAAATGGCGGTTCACTGTGCCGTTCGTGTGCGGGGCCACAAACCTCGGTGAGGCTCTGCGGCGGATCACCGAGGGCGCGGCGATGATCCGCTCCAAGGGCGAGGCCGGCACCGGCGACGTGTCCAACGCGACCACCCACATGCGGGCGATCCGAGCCCAGATCGCCCGTCTGACGACGCTGCCGGAGGACGAGCTGTACGTCGCGGCCAAGGAGCTCCAGGCGCCGTACGAGCTGGTCCGCGAGGTGGCGCAGGCCGGCAAGCTGCCGGTCGTGCTGTTCACGGCCGGCGGCATAGCCACCCCTGCCGATGCGGCGATGATGATGCAGCTCGGCGCCGAAGGCGTCTTCGTCGGGTCGGGCATCTTCAAGTCCGGCGACCCGGCGCGGCGGGCCGAGGCGATCGTCAAGGCGACGACGTTCTACGACGACCCCGACGTGATCGCCAAGGTCTCGCGCGGTCTCGGGGAGGCCATGGTCGGTATCAACGTCGACGACATCCCCGCGCCGCACCGCCTCGCCGAGCGCGGCTGGTGAGACCCGGCGGACGCAGAACATGATCAACCCTGTCGTCGGCGTCCTCGCAGTGCAGGGCGACGTTCGCGAGCACGTCGCTGCACTGACCGCGTGTGGCGCGACGGCCGTGCCGGTGCGACGCCCGACCGAGTTGGAGCGCGTCGACGCGCTCGTTCTACCCGGCGGCGAGTCGACCACGATGGACAAACTCGTGCGGGCTTTCGACCTCGACGAGCCCCTCCGCGAGCGGATCAAGCGCGGTATGCCCGCCTATGGCTCGTGCGCCGGCATGATCATGCTCGCCGACCGGATCGTCGGCGGCACGGCCGACCAGCAGACCCTCGGCGGCATGGACGTGACCGTTCGGCGCAACGCATTCGGCCGTCAGGTCGAGTCGTTCGAGGTGGACCTCGACACGGCAGGGATGGGAGAGGGGCCGCCGCTGCATGCCGTGTTCATCCGGGCACCCTGGGTCGACGAGGTCGGCCCCGGCGTGGAGGTGCTCGCGAGAGTGGTCACGGGGCCGGCCGCCGGTAGGATCGTCGCCGTCCGGCAGGGCGCGCTGCTCGCCACGTCATTTCATCCCGAGCTGACCGGCGACCTGCGGGTGCACCGCTTGTTCCTCGACATCGTGAAGGAGAGCTAGCCCGATGTCCGGCCACTCCAAGTGGGCGACCACCAAGCACAAGAAAGCGGTCGTCGACGCGCGGCGGGGCAAGCTGTTCGCCAAGCTGATCAAGAACATCGAGGTCGCGGCGCGCACGGGCGGCGGCGACCCAGCGGGCAACCCGACGCTCTACGACGCCATCCAGAAGGCGAAGAAGTCCTCGGTGCCGAACGACAACATCGACCGGGCGGTCAAGCGCGGGTCGGGCGCCGAGGCCGGCGGCGCCGAGTACCAGTCGATCACCTACGAGGGCTACGGCCCGAACGGCGTGGCCGTGCTGGTCGAGTGCCTCACCGACAACCGCAACCGGGCGGCGTCGGAGGTGCGGATCGCGATGACCCGCAACGGTGGCTCGATGGCCGATCCCGGTTCGGTGGCGTACATGTTCAGCCGCAAGGGCGTGGTCGTCGTGCCCCGCCAGCAGGACGGTCGGGAGATCTCCGAGGACGACGTCCTCGAGGTCGTCCTCGATGCTGGAGCAGAGGACGTCGAGGATCTCGGGGAAGCCTTCGAGATCCGGTCGGAGGCCACCGACCTGGTGGCCGTCCGGACGGCCGTCCAGGACGGCGGTTTCGACTACGAATCCGCCGAGACGTCGTGGGTTCCCTCGGTCACCGTCCCGCTGGACGAGGACGGAGCCCGGCGTATCTTCCGGCTGATCGAGGCCCTCGAGGACAGTGACGACGTGCAGGACGTCGTCGCCAACTTCGAGGTCTCCGACGAGATCATCGAAGCCGTCGGCTGAGGCATTTTCGACACACGGCGGGTCCGCGGCGCGTCGTGCCGACGGTGGGGACGGTCTGCCCGATAGCGTGTCGTCCGAACAGGTGTTCGGGCGAGAGGGCAACGCATGCGCGTGCTGGGAATCGACCCCGGCCTCACCCGGTGCGGGCTCGGTGTGGTCGACGGCCTGCCCGGCCGTCGGATCGACCTGGTCGCGGTCGATGTCGTACGCACGCCACCAGGCGTCCCGCTCGGCGAGCGGTTGATGGCGGTCGAAGACGCCGTCACGGCCTGGATCCGCGAGCACGGCCCCGACACGGTCGCGGTCGAGCGGGTGTTCAGCCAGCACAACGTCCGCACGGTCATGGGTACGGCCCAGGCCAGCGGCGTCGCCGTGCTGGCCGCGGTGCGGCACGGCATGCCGCTGTCGACCTACACGCCCAGCGAGGTGAAGGCGGCGGTCACGGGCCACGGCCGCGCCGACAAGGCCCAGGTGGCCGCCATGGTGACGCGGCTACTCCGCCTGGACCAACGGCCGCGGCCGGCTGACGCCAGCGACGCGCTCGCACTGGCCATCTGCGAGCTGTGGCGTGGGTCGGCGCAGGCCAGGCTGCGGGCGGCCATCGCGGCGGGAGGTGGCCGGTGATCGCATTCGTCCGCGGCCGGGTGACCGCTGCCCGCCAAGGCGAGGTGGTCGTCGACGTGGGCGGAGTCGGGCTCACGCTGCAGTGCACGCCCTCGACGGCAGCCTCGTTGCAGGTGGGCGAGCAGGCGCAGTTGCCCGCGAGCCTGGTCGTCCGCGAGGACTCGCTGACGCTGTACGGCTTCGCCGACGACGACGAACGCACGGTCTTCGAACTGCTGCAGACCGCCAGCGGAGTCGGCCCACGCCTCGCGCAGGCCATGCTCGCCGTCCATACCCCGGACGATCTCCGCCGGGCGGTCTCGACCGAGAACCTCGTCGCTCTGACGAAGGTTCCGGGCATCGGGACGAAGGGTGCCCAGCGGATCGTGATCGAGCTCAGGGACCGCCTCGGTCCGCCGCTGTCGCACGCGGTCGGCACGGTCGGACCAGCCGGGGCCGCCAAGAGCGGCTGGCAGGGCCAGGTCCACGCCGCCCTGCTCGGCCTGGGCTGGTCCGGCCGTGATGCTGATGCCGCGGTCGACCAGGTGGCTCCGCTCGTGGGCGACGGCGTCGACGGCGCCGACGTTCCGGAACTGCTCAGGGCCGCCCTCCGAACGCTGGCGCGTCCGTGACCGGCCACGTCGACGGCGACGCCGACACCCGTATGGTCACCCAGGAGGCCGACGGTGACGAGCGCGCGCTCGAGGCGGCGCTGCGTCCCCGCACGCTGGGCGAGTTCGTCGGTCAGGAGCGGCTGCGCGAGCAGCTCTCACTCGTCCTGGAAGCAGCCCGTGCGCGCGGCGGCGTCGCCGACCACGTGCTTCTGTCGGGTCCTCCGGGCCTGGGCAAGACGACCCTGGCGATGATCATCGCGGCCGAGATGGAGGTGCCGCTTCGGCTCACCAGCGGCCCAGCCGTGCAACACGCCGGCGACCTCGCGGCCATCCTGTCCTCGGTGTCCGAGGGTGACGTGCTCTTCTTCGACGAGATCCACCGCATGGCCCGGCCGGCCGAGGAGATGCTCTACACCGCGATGGAGGACTTCCGGGTCGACGTCATCGTCGGCAAGGGCCCGGGGGCCACGGCCATTCCGCTCCACCTGCCGCCGTTCACGTTGGTCGGCGCCACCACCCGCACGGGTCTGCTGCCCGGGCCACTGCGTGACCGGTTCGGCTTCACCGGCCACCTCGAGCTCTACGACCCCGCCGAGCTCGAGCGTGTGCTGGTGCGGTCGGCCCGGCTGCTGGGAGTGGCACTCCGCGCCGACGGCGCCACCGAGATCGCCGGCCGATCGCGAGGCACGCCACGGATCGCCAACCGCCTGCTGCGGCGCGTGCGCGACTTCGCCGAGGTCAGGGCCGACGGAACGGTCGGTGGCGACGTCGCGCGGGCGGCGCTGGCCGTCTACGAGGTCGACGACCTGGGCCTCGACCGGCTCGACCGGGCAGTGCTCGACGCGCTGTGCCGGCGCTTCGCCGGCGGCCCGGTCGGGCTAGGCACGCTGGCTGTGGCGGTCGGTGAAGAGCGCGAGACCGTCGAGGAGGTCGCCGAGCCGTTCCTGGTCCGGGCCGGCCTGTTGGCGCGTACGCCACGTGGGAGGGTTGCGACGCCGGGCGCCTGGCGGCATCTGGGGCTGGCCGTGCCACCCCGGGCGCCGTTCGCAGGCCCCGGCCCCGAGGACGGGGAGCTTGACCTGTTCACCGGCACCGAGGACTAGAATGCCCGGGCGGTTGTCGTCAGGCAGCCGAACGTCGTCCTGTGCAGACCCTGTGGTCCGGTGCACTGGGAAGGATTCACATATCCCATGGAGACCCTCCTCCTCCCGATTCTGCTTCTTGTCGTCTTCTACTTCCTGCTCATCCGGCCGCAGCAGAAGCAGCGTCGTGACATCGCCCAGGTCCAGTCGACCGTCGCGCCCGGCGCCCGGATCATGACCAGCGCCGGCCTGATCGGCACGGTCGTCGCCATCGAGGGCGACGAAGTGGTGCTCGAGGTGGCGCCGGGTGTCACCAACCGCTACGTCCGCCGGGCGATCGTGCGGGTCCTCGACGACGGCCAGCCGGAGCAGACCACCAACGAGCCAGCGACGCGACCCGTCGACGACACCGCCGACGACAACACGCCGGGCACCTCGGCCTGAACCGACTGTGGCATCCATCAATGCGCCACGCCCGTGGCGCCTGCTCGGCGCGCTCGCGCTGATACTGGTCGTCCTGTACGGGACGATGGCGCTCCTCGGCGAGTGGACACCGCGGCTCGGCCTCGACCTGCGTGGAGGCACAAGCATCACGCTCTCGGCCCGCACGACCGACGGCACCGACGTCACAGACGACAGCATGCGGCAGGCCGTCGACATCATCCGCGCGCGGGTCGACGGCTCCGGGGTGGCCGAGTCCGAGATCACCACCCAGGGCCGTACCAACATCGTGGTCCAGGTGCCCGACGTCGGCGAAGAGGAGCTCGTCCAGCTCGTCGGCCAGACCGCGGAGCTGCGCTTTCGTCCGGTGCGCGCCGTGATCCCGGGTGGTAGCCCGGCTCCGGTGCCGACGCCGACCGAGACCGGCACGCCCACTCCCGGCGCGACTCCGTCAGCGACGCCGACGCCGAGCGCCGCGGCCGGCCGGGCCGTGACCGAGGGACTCGTCGCCCAGGGGACCGAGTCGCCGACCGCCACACCGTCTCCGAGTGCCACGCCCACCCCCAGCCCTGGTGCTGCTCCCGAGCAGCCGCCGGCCGCGGAAGGCCCCGCGACCGCCGAGGAGCAGGCGGAGCTGGCCGCGCTCGACTGCGCGGACATTCCAGCGGGAACCGTCGACGACCCCGACGCCTCGCTGTTCACCTGCGACCAGGACGACGCCAGCAGGTTCCTGCTGGGCCCGGCCGACGTCGTGGGCACCGATATCGACAGCGCGACGGCCGGCATCCCACAGGGCGACGTGTCCTTCGTCGTCGATCTCGACTTCACCAGCGACGGCGCCGAGAAGTTCCTCGCGTCCACCCAGGCGCTGTCGGCTCAGACATTCCCGAACAACGCCTTCGCCATCGTGCTCGACGGCCGCGTGGTGTCCTACCCGACCGTCGAGAACCCGATCCCGGGGGGTAGGGCGACGATCTCGGGACAGTTCACCCAGGAAGAAGCGCAGGCGCTCGCCACCGTCCTCAACTACGGCGCGCTGCCGCTGACCTTCGAGTCGAGCGACGTCTCCACCGTGACGCCGACACTCGGCTCCAGCCAGCTGCGAGCCGGCCTGTTGGCCGGCGCCATCGGGCTCGGGCTGGTGCTGCTGTACTCGCTGTTCTACTACCGGGGGCTCGGCCTGGTCGTGATGGCGAGCCTGATCGTTGCCGGGCTGATCACCTACGCGGCGATCGTCCTGCTGGGCGTGGCCATCGGCTTCACGCTGACGATCGCGGGCATTGCCGGCATCATCGTGTCGATCGGCATCACGGCCGACTCGTTCGTGGTGTTCTTCGAGCGCATCCGGGACGAGATCCGCGAGGGCCGAAGTGTCCGGATGTCGGTGGAGACGGGCTGGGTGCGAGCGCGCCGCACGGTCCTGACCAGCGACACGGTCTCGCTGCTTGCCGCCTTCTTCCTCTACGTGTTCTCGGTGGCCAACGTCCGCGGCTTCGCGTTCACGCTGGGGCTGATCACACTGGTCGACCTGGTCGTGGTGTTCCTGTTCACCAAGCCGCTGCTCACGGTGCTGGCGCGGAGTCGGTTCTTCGGCGCCGGCCATCCGTGGTCCGGTCTCGATCCGCAGCGGCTCGGCGCGCCCAGCCGGGCCGGGCGCGTGCGCGAGAGACTCGTGGGTCCGCCGAAGGAGGCGACCTCGTGAGCCGGCGCAACCTGGGCAACCGCCTCTACACTGGTGAGGCCTCGCTGCCGATCGTCACCCACTCCAAGCGGTGGTACACGATCAGCGCAGTGCTCATGCTCATTGCCATCGGTGCGATGCTGGTGCGCGGCGGGCTTCAGCTGGGGGTCGAGTTCACCGGCGGCGCCGAGCTCACAGCACAGGTGGCGCAGACATCGGACACGACCGTTCCTGACGTTCGCGAGGCAGTCATCGCCACCGGGATCGATGAGGCGGCCGAGCCACGTGTGGTCGTCGTCGGCGACGACAACGTGCGCATCCACACCGGCAGCCTCACGCCGGAGGAGACGACCACGGTCCGGGATGCGGTTGCCGCCGTGCTCGACGTGTCTCGCGACGAGATCGCGGCCCAGGTGATCGGGCCCTCGTGGGGTGCGCAGATCACCCGCCAGGCGCTGGTCGGACTGTCCCTGTTCGTGCTCGCGATCGCCGTGTTCCTCTCGGTCATCTACGAGTGGAAGATGGCGCTCGCGGCCCTGGTCGCGCTGCTGCACGACGTCGTGTTCACCGTCGGCATCTACGCCCTCGTCGGCTTCGACGTCACCCCCGCCACGGTGATCGGCTTCCTCACCATCCTGGGGTACTCGCTCTACGACACCGTCGTCATCTTCGACAAGGTGCGCGAGAACACGAAGGGCATCACTGCGCAGAACCAGGTCACGTATGCGGAGGCGGCCAACCTCGGTCTCAACCAGACGCTGATGCGTTCGATGAACACCGCGATCATCGGTCTGCTGCCGATCGCGTCGATCCTGTTCGTCGGTGCGGGCCTGCTGGGTGCGGGAACGTTGAAGGACCTCGCGCTGGCGCTCTTCGTGGGCGTCGCGGTGGGCACGTACTCGTCGATCTTCATCGCGACACCGCTGCTGGTGGACCTGAAGAACCGGGAGCCGACGATCGCCGGCCTGGCCCGCCGGGTCGAGGCACGCCGCGCCGCTGCCAGGTCACAGCGGGGTGAGCCCGCGCCGGCGCCGTCGGTCGTGGCGGCCTCGGCGGCCCGCGGCGGAGGCGTCGTCGAACGTGGCGAGCGCCGACAGCCGCAACGCCAGACCCGCTCCCAGCGCCGCGGCAACGGTGGGCGTCCGGCACGGTGACGTCTGCGCGCCTCCGGCACGGTGACCTCTGCGCGCCTCCGGCACGGTAGCCTCGCGCAGTGACCGCAGACACCGACGGCTCCGTTCTGGACACGGCGGCTCGCGAGCTCCTGCTCTCGCGAATCCGCGACGTCCCTGACTGGCCGGAGCCCGGTGTGGTGTTCAAGGACATCACCCCGCTCCTGCACGACCACATCGCCTTCGCGACCGTGGTCTCGGCCCTGGCTGCCGTGGGCCGCGACGAGTCCGGGGTGCGGCGCGTCGACACCGTGGTCGGCATCGAGGCGCGTGGGTTCATCCTGGCCGCGCCGGTGGCGCACGTCCTCGGCGCCGGCATGGTGCCGGTCCGCAAGGCCGGCAAGCTGCCCCACGAGACCCGCTCGGCCAGCTACTCCCTCGAGTACGGCGAGGCCACGGTCGAGGTCCACCGCGACGCCTTCGAGCCGGGCGACCGCGTCCTCGTCGTCGACGACGTCCTGGCCACCGGCGGCACCGTCGCGGCAACGGCCGGCCTGGTTCGCGAGGCCGGCGCCGACCTGGTCGCGGTGGCCGTCCTGCTCGAGCTGGACTTCCTGGCCGGACGCGACAAGCTGGGCGGCCAAGTCGATCTTCACGCTCTGCTTCGCGTCTGACGGTGGCCGAAACCTCGTAGACTGGTCTCCCGGCAGCCGCGAGGAGGTCCGTGGCAGAGGAGACGATCCCCGCCACCAGCGCGTCGACGCCCGTCCGCGTGCGGGCGAGGCTTGCCCGCCTGACGGCGCAGCGCCACCCGACCGACCCGGCCCTCGAGCCGTTGTTCCGTACGATCCATGCCACCCACCCGAAGGCCGACGTCGGGGTCGTCGAGCGCGCCTACCGGGCGGCCGCACGAGCCCACAGCGGCCAGAAGCGCAAGAGCGGCGACCCCTACATCACCCATCCGCTCGCGGTGGCGACCATCCTGGCCGAGCTGGGCATGACCCCGCCGACACTCGCGGCCGCGCTGCTGCACGACACCGTCGAGGACACCGACTACGACCTCGGCGACCTGCGCGACGAGTTCGGCGACGAGGTGGCCATGCTCGTCGACGGCGTCACCAAGCTCGACAAGGTCAAGTACGGCCAGGCGGCGGAGTCCGAGACCGTCCGCAAGATGGTCGTCGCGATGGCCAAGGACATCCGGGTCCTGGTGATCAAGCTTGCCGACCGCCTGCACAACGCCCGCACCTGGCGCTACGTGTCCAAGGACTCCGCGCGCCGCAAGGCCCGCGAGACCCTGGAGATCTACGCGCCGCTGGCCCACCGGCTGGGCATGAACACGATCAAGTGGGAGCTCGAGGATCTCTCCTTCGGCACATTGCATCCCAAGGTGTACGACGAGATCGTCCGCCTGGTGGCCGAGCGCGCCCCCTCGCGCGACGACTACCTCGCTTCGGTGATCGACCAGGTGCAGGGCGACCTGCGTGGGGCCAAGCTCAAGGCGTCGGTCACCGGCCGGCCCAAGCACTACTACTCGATCTACCAGAAGATGATCGTGCGTGGGCGCGACTTCGCCGACATCTACGACCTGGTGGGCATCCGCGTCCTGGTCGAGTCCGTCCGCGACTGCTACGCGGTCCTCGGCATCGTCCACGCCCGGTGGAATCCGGTCCCCGGCCGGTTCAAGGACTTCATCGCGATGCCGAAGTTCAACATGTACCAGTCCCTGCACACGACGGTGATCGGCCCCGCCGGCAAGCCGGTCGAGATGCAGATCCGCACGTTCGCGATGCACCGGAGGGCCGAGTACGGCATCGCTGCACACTGGAAGTACAAGGAAGACTCCAACGCCGGAGTCGTGGTCGAGCGCGGTCCGATGCCCGACGGCGACGACTCCCGCGGGCCCAACGACATGGCCTGGCTGCGGCAGTTGCTCGACTGGCAGAAGGAGACCGAGGACCCGGGCGAGTTCCTCGAGTCCCTGCGCTTCGAGATCACCACGAACGAGGTCTATGTCTTCACGCCGCGCGGCGACGTCATCGCCTTGCCGGCGGATGCCACGCCGGTGGACTTCGCCTACGCCGTGCACACCGAGGTCGGCCACCGGTGCATCGGGGCGCGGGTCAACGGCCGCCTCGTGCCGCTGGAGTCCACGCTGGACAACGGCGACGTCGTCGAGATCTTCACCTCGAAGGCGGCCGGTGCCGGGCCCAGCCGCGACTGGCTCACGTTCGTCACCAGCGCCCGCGCACGCAACAAGATCAAGCAGTGGTTCTCCAAGGAGCGCCGCGAGGAGGCCATCGAGCAGGGCAAGGACCTCATCGCCCGGGCCATGCGCAAGCAGGATCTCCCGCTCCAGCGGATGCTCTCGCAGGAAACCCTCACCATGGTGGCCGACGAGCTGCGCTACCCGGACATCTCAGCGCTGTACGCCGCCGTGGGCGAGGGCCACGTGTCCGCGCAGAGCGTGGTCCAGAAGCTGGTCCAGACCCTGGGCGGCGAAGAGGGCACGAGCGAGGACGCCGCCGAGGCGGCCCGGCCCGACCGCCCGCGGCGGCGCACGACCGGCGATCCCGGTGTCGTGGTCAAGGACGCCTCCGACGTGTGGGTCAAGCTGGCCCGGTGCTGCACGCCGGTTCCCGGCGACGACATCGTGGGCTTCGTCACCAGGGGCTCCGGCGTGTCGGTCCACCGCGGCGACTGCGTCAACGTGGCCGCGCTGCAGCGCGAGCACGGGCGCATGGTCGACGTCGAGTGGGCCCCGACGGCCAGCAGCGTGTTCCTGGTGGCGATCCAGGTCGAAGCCCTCGACCGGGCGCGTCTGCTCTCCGACATCACCCGCGTGCTGTCCGACCAGCACGTGAACATCCTCTCGGCCACCGTCACCACGGACTCGGACCGGATCGCGAAGAGCCGGTTCACTTTCGAGATGGGTGACCCCAAGCACCTCGGCCATGTGCTCAAGGCCGTACGCGGCGTCGAGGGCGTCTTCGACGCCTACCGGCTGACCAGCGCCCGGTCGACGCCGTGAGGTAGAAGGCATCAGGCCTAGAGGTGGCAACGGTTGACCCGCCGCCCCTGGGGAAACAGAACGACGTGGCGCTCAGCTTGATCTTGCGCAGGGTCGTCCTGCTCGGGACGCCGCTGGCGCTCGCCGTGCTGGAGATCTTCCATCCGCAGCCGGACAGTGTCGCCGAGGGCGTAGAGCAGGGCGAGTGGTTCTTCTGGTTCCATGTGATCCAGCTCGTGCTCACCGGGTTCATCGCCTTGGCCGTCTACCTGCTGACCGACGGCCTGGAGGGGCAGGCGGTGAGCGTGAGCCGCTGGGCCATCGCTGTCTTCGCCGTCTTCTTCAGCGCCTACGATGCGGCGGCCGGCATCGCCACGGGGTTCGTCCTGCGTAATGCACAGGGGCTTTCGCTCGAGGGGCAAACCGCCATCTACGAGACAGCGATTGAGATGCCGGGGTTGAGTCTGATCTTCGGCCTCTCGATCGTGGGGACCGGTGCCTGGGTGGTGGCGCTGGTCGCGGCGGCGGTCGCGCTTCGGCGCGCCGGTGCCTCCCGGGGCCCCTTCATCCTGCTGATACTGGCCGGGGTGTTTCTGATGGGAGGACATCCCTTCCCCGCGGGCACCCTCGCCTTCGGATGCTTCTTCCTGGCCGCCACGTGGCTCGAGCTCGCACCAGGAGGACTCGCTCTGCTCGGCAACACTCGCACCTGAGTTGAACGCCTCACCTCGTACCGGAACACATCGCCCGGGGCGAAGTTCCCCGTCGCTGCTCAACGTCCTCGGTCAGCTGCTCGGGGAGTCCGAAGTGGCGGTGCACCTCCGGGTCGAGGAACCCGGCGATCTCGACCATGCTCCCGGCGCGAAGGCTCAGCACGTTGATCGCGCCGAGCCGGAACCGG
>DATHII010000152.1:0-2310 GCA_035316885.1 Jiangellaceae bacterium
GTCGTCGCTTCGATGACCGTGAAGCCAGCAAAGCCGAGCACGTCGCGCACCAGCTTGCGATTGTGTTCGTTGTCCTCGACCACGAGGACCACCTGCGCTTTCATGGGTCTTCGGATCTAAGCGTGGGTAGCGGGTTCGTCGGCGGCGTGGCGTTGGCGGAAGTGAGGGGTCGGGGCCTTCAAGATCAGTAGCGACCAAGCTCTTGATCGAGATGAAGGCCCCGACGTGGATGACTGTACGTGCGGTTCGGGTGTGCGCTGGTGTGCTCGCGCCGATGCCCTGTTCGATGTCGCCGGCATGCACGTGCTCGGTGTGGTCCACGACGGCGCCCGGCTGGTGTTGACGGTTGAGACCGAGCAGCAGATCGCTGGCTGCCCGGGCTGCGGGGTGATCGCTGGGGGGCACGGCCGACGACGACATCGGGTGGCCGACGCTCCGTGTTTCGCGGTCTCCGCCATCGTGGTGTGGCGCAAGCGGGTGTGGCGCTGTCGTGAGCCGGCCTGCCCGGTGGTGACGTTCTCCGAGCAGCACCCGTTGATCGCGCCGCGGGCCAAGCTCACCACCCGCGCGGTCGGCTGGGCCACCGACGCGCTGACCCACGACGACACCACCATCTCGGCGCTGGCCCGTCATCTGGGGGTGGACTGGCACACGCTGTGGGACGCGGTCGAGACCGAAGCGCTGCGTCGTGTGGACACGGCCGACCGCCTCGCCGGGGTGCGCACCCTGGGGGTGGACGAACACGTCTGGCGGCCCGGACGTCGTGGCCACGACCGGGCGGTGACCGCGATGGTCGACCTCACCCGTGATGAGCACGGCCGCCTGCACGCCCGGCTGCTCGACGTCGTCCCGGGCCGGTCCGGGACCGCCTACGCGACCTGGCTGACCGCGCAGCCCGACGAGTTCACTGCCGGGGTCGAGCAGGCCGCGCTGGATCCGTTCCGCGGCTACGCCAACGCGATCCGCGACCAGCTGCCCGACGCGGTCGCCGTCCTGGACGCCTTCCACGTCGTCCGCCTGGGCACCCAGGTCCTCGACGAGGTCCGCCGCCGGGTCCAGCAGCACACCCTCGGCCACCGCGGCCATCGCGACGACCCGCTGTATCGGATCCGCGGACTGCTGCGGCACGGCGTCGAACACCTCACCGAACGGCAGCTGGCCCGCCTCGACGCCGGGCTGGGCGCCGGCGACCCGAGCTGGGAGCTCACCGTGGCCTGGCAGTGCTACCAACAGCTGCGCTCGATCTACCACGCCGCCACACCCGCCGCCGGGCGGCGAACCGCCGAGCAGGTGATCGCCTCGTTCCCGACCTGCCCGATCGGCGAGGTCGCCCGCCTCGGCCGCACCCTGCGCGCCTGGCGGGCCCAGGTACTGGCCTACTTCGACACCGGCGGGGTGTCCAACGGCGGCACCGAAGCAATCAACCTGATCATCGAGAAGACCCGACGCCTCGCCCACGGCTTCAGAACCTTCACCCACTACCGACTACGCATCCTGCTCGCCGCCAGCGGCACCCGCCCCTACCGACGACAACCCACCCACGCTTAGATCCGAAGAGCCGGTTTACCGGCCGCGCCTTGGCCTGGTCGGGCACCGCGTTCGGATGGCTGGGCGCGCTCATGTTCATCGCCTTCTGCGTCACACAGGTGGTCGCCGGGTGAGTTTGGCGGCGAGGTGAACGCACTTACGTCGTGGCCAAAGGCGCCTTACTGCCCTAACGGACTGGCGAGATCCCGTCGCGTTTCTGTATGCCTTCATCACTGTCGACGCCATCGAGCAGACGCCCTTCCCAGGGCCAACCCAAGCCGACTATCCCGCGACACGGAGCCGGTCACGCACTGCACATGACATCAAACGTGGTCCCTCGTGTTAGGCGACCACGAACCGCGACAAGTGATGGTCGAAGTGGAGCTGCTTCGGGTGGTCCGGGTCGGGCCATATAGGCGGTTTGTGGTCGGGTGCGAGTTGGAACACGACGCCGGACGACGTGTCATTCTTCGTGATCACGACCCACCTGATGAACCGCGCCGGATTCGCCCGCACCGATCAGGCACCGCCGATGTCGTCGAGGTGATCGACGTCAGCCGCGGGCTCTTGTGTCACGGACCCTTCGGCATAATCGACGCCGTGATCGGCCGCACCTCCACCACGCGGTCATCGACTGCCCGGACCCGCGGGCGCTCGCGACGTACTACCCCGAGCTGATCGGGCTGCCCGTGGTAGGGAGGAGGACATCTCTCGATCGCCCGCGCGAGATCGGCACCGCATCGTTGCAGGCCGTCGAGATTGCGGTGTTGAGACGTCGGCAGC
>DATHII010000153.1:0-8497 GCA_035316885.1 Jiangellaceae bacterium
CACACCCCCACCCTGGATCGACCCCGACCAAGTCGCCAGACGCAACACCAGACCCCGATACGAACGTGCAGACCCACGACTCGACGAATGAGGCACCGGCCGATCACCGGTACCGTTCGTCGATGCCAAAACGACGGCTTGAGTGGATCGTGCGGCCGGTCGAGTCAGCGGACCGGACGGCCTGGGACCGCCTCTACCGCACGTACGGCGACTTCTACGGTGAGCAACTCTCCGCCGACCACCTGGACCTCGTGTGGCGATGGATCCACGAGGACCGCACCGTCATCGCCCTCGTCGCGGTGCCCGCCACCGGTGGAGAGCCCGTCGGCCTCGCCCACCTGCGACCCTTCGTCCGTCCGCTCGACGGCAACCTCGGTGGGTTCCTCGACGACCTCGTCGTCGCACCTGAAGCGCGCGGGAGCGGGGTCGTGGACGCGATGTTCGCGGCGATAAGGGACGAAGCCGCGCGCCGCGGCTGGAGCGTCGTGCGGTGGATCACCGCCGCTGACAACCACCGGGCGCGCGCGGCCTACGACCGGGTGGCCACAGCGACGCCGTGGGTCACCTACGACATGGACACGAAGGAGTAGCGCGAGAACCTGTCACAGCCGCGCGCCCGCCGCTACAGTGCCGCTGGGCGAAATGATCGTCTCTGTGTTTACCCGAGCGACCGGGCATGACCGAAAGGCTGGGCGATGAACGACTACCCGCTGTTGGACCTGTTCTGGACCATGCTGTGGTTCTTCGTGTTCATCGCGTGGCTGTTCCTGCTGTTCACGCTGTTCGCCGACATCTTCCGGAGCAAGGACATGGGCGGCTGGGCGAAGGCGCTGTGGGTCCTGTTCATCATCATCCTGCCGATACTCGGCTCCCTGGTGTACCTGATCGTGCGTGGCCGGTCCATGCAGGAGCGTGCGGCCGAGGACTACCAGGAGCGCGAGAGGGCCTTCCGCGGCTACGTGCGTGACGCGGCCGGAACAACCGGGGGAGCCAGCGTCGCCGACGAGGTGTCCAAGCTCGCCGCCCTGCGCGACTCCGGCGCGCTCAGCGCGGAGGAGTTCGAGGCGCAGAAGGCCAAGCTCCTGTCCTGAGCCGGCTCTGAGCACACACCGGGCGCGACCTCATGACGTCCCGCCCGGTTGATCCGACGGCGTGGAGGGCTCGTGCCGACGGCCGAGACGGGCCAAGATGGGGAGTCATGGCGGGTCTCGGCCTTGCGCGCGGGTTGGCCACGACGTTCCGCCGCCTCACCAGGCGGGCGGTCACCGCGCAGTACCCCGACGCGGCACCTCAACTCCCCCCGCGCAGCCGCGGCGTCATCGCCCTGACCGAGGAGAACTGCACGGTCTGCATGCTCTGCGCCCGTGAGTGCCCCGACTGGTGCATCTACATCGATTCGCACAAGGAGGAGTTGCCGCCGGCCATCGAGGGTGGGCGACCCCGCAGCCACAACGTCCTCGACCGGTTCGCGATCGACTTCTCACTGTGCATGTACTGCGGGATCTGCATCGAGGTGTGCCCGTTCGACGCCCTGCACTGGTCGCCCGAGTTCGAGTACGCGGAGGTCGACATCCGCGACATGGTCCATGAGCGCGACCGGCTCCGCGAATGGATGTGGACCGTGCCGCCGCCGCCGGCACTCGACCCCAACGCCGCGGAACCGAAGGAGGTCGAGACCGCCCGTAAGGCCGCCGGGGTCTCCCCGGACCCCGGATCCGGGGCCGCCGGGTGAACGGTGTCGAGCTGGCGTTCGTGCTCCTCGGCGCGGTCGCACTGGGTGCGGGCTTCCTCGTCGTCACCACGTCCAGGATCGTCCATGCGGCGCTCTGGCTCGCAGTGTGCCTCGGCGCGATCGCAGGCTGTTTCCTCCTGCTCACGGCCGAGCTGTTGGCCTGGGTGCAGGTCCTGATCTACGTCGGCGCCGTGGTGGTACTCGTCCTCTTCGCGTTGATGCTGACGCGGGCGCCGATCGGTCCGACGCCGGGAGCGTCGCGGGGCCGCGTCGTCGTGGCCGCGACCGTGGCGGTCGCGACCGGTGTCGTCCTGCTCGTGACCCTGCTCGCCGGACTGGGCGGTGAGGTGATCGACCTCGAGGCCGTCGACGTCGGGGGTGGCGAGGCCGTCGGTTCGGCGCTCTTCCGTGCCTGGGTCCTCCCGTTCGAGGCGCTGTCGGTGCTGCTGCTTGCAGCCCTGGTGGGCGCCATCGTGCTCTCGCGCGGCCGAGGCGACGAGGACGGGCGATGAGGCTGGCCTTCCCGCTCGTGGTTTCGGCGTTGCTGTTCTCCCTCGGTGTGTTCGGCGTGCTCGCGCGTCGCAACGCCGTCCTCGTGCTCATGTCCGTCGAGCTCATGCTCAATGCGGTCAACCTCAACCTGGTCGCCTTCGACGCCTGGTGGGCCGACGCCCTGCACGGTGGGCAGGTCCTGACCTTGTTCGTCATCACGATCGCCGCTGCCGAGGTCGGGCTGGGCCTGGCCATCGTGCTGCTGGTCTTCCGCAACCGCGGTACGTCCGACCTGACCGACCTCGGCCTTCTCGACGAGCGCGCTGAGAACGTCGACCAGCCGGCGGCCGTCGACCAGCCGGATGTCGTCGACCAGCCGGAGGCCGCGCGATGATGGCCGCGCTGGTTGTCCTCACGCCCTTCGTGGCGGCCGCCGCAGGGCTCGCCGTGGGCCGCAACAGGTTGCTGGCCCAGCGGGTGGCGGTGATCGGCACGGCCCTCGCGCTCGCGCTGTCGATCGGCATGGGCGTGGTGGTATGGGTCAGCGGGCCGTCGGTCGACGAGTGGGGGACGATCCCGACCGGCTGGATCCCGATCGAGGTGGCCACGAGAGCTGACGGGCTCGGCGTCACCGTCGCGATCATGGTCGCCGCCGTCGCGCTGTGCGTCCAGATCTACTCGACGGCCTACATGCACAGCGACCCGCGTTACGGGTCGTTCGCCGCTCTGATCTCGCTGTTCACCGCCGCGATGCTGCTCGTGGTCTTGGCCGACGACCTCATCGTGCTACTCGTCGGCTGGGAGGTCATGGGCATCTGCTCAGCCCTCCTGATCGGGCACCACTGGGAGCGCGAAGAGGCGAGGTCCGCCTCGGTCAAGGCGTTCGTCGTCACGCGGCTGGGCGACGTCGGGCTGCTCGCCGGAATGATCGTCCTGGCCGACTTGACGGGCTCCTTCAGCATCTCCGCGCTCCAGACGTCCGCCACCGCGTCGACTGCGCTGACCGTCGGGTTGGTCCTGATGCTGTGCGGCGTCGTCGGCAAGTCCGCACAGGTGCCGCTGCACGTCTGGCTGCCCGACGCGATGGCCGGCCCGGCTCCGGTGTCGGCGCTGATCCACGCGGCGACGATGGTGGCCGCCGGCGTCTTCCTTGTCGCCCGCCTGCACAGCGTGTATCTGCTCTCGCCGATCGCACTCGCGATCCTCGCCGTCGTCGCCGCGGCGACGATGGTGCTGGCGGCACTCGCGGCGCTGGCCCAGGACGACTACAAGCGCGTCCTGGCCTGGTCGACCTCGAGCCAGTTGGCGTACATGCTCGGCGCGCTCGCCGTGGGCGGTTACTCCGCCGGCCTGTTCCACCTGCTCGGCCACGCGGCGTTCAAGGCACTGCTCTTCCTCGCCGCCGGGGCGATCGCACACGCGATCGGGACCACACTGCTCTCGGGCATGGGCGGCCTCCGGCGCACGATGCCGATGACGTACCTGATCAGCAGCCTGGGCCTCGCAGCCTTGGTCGGCCTGCCCCCGCTGGTGGGCTTCTTTTCCAAGGAGTCGGTGCTCGGCGCGGCCCAGGAGGCCGCCCTGCACGACGGCCCGCTGCCCGCGTGGTCCGCATGGCTGGTCCTGCTGGCCGGGCTGGTGACCGTCCTGCTCACTGCGGCATACGCGACGCGTGCATGGCTGCTGGCCTTCCGGGGACCGCCGAGGTCGGTCGCAACCGGGCACGATCCTCCCCCCGCGATGCGGACGTCGCTGGTGGCGCTCGCCGTGCCGACCGTCGTGCTGGGCGTGCTCGCCTTCACACCCTCCGTCGTCTCGGGAATGCTCGATCCGGGCGGACAGGTCGCTGCCGAACCCGAGGGCGTCTCGTTGCACCTGGGGACGGCCGTCATCTCGTTGGCCCTGGTGGGGGTGGGCGCGCTCGCCGCCTTCGCCGAATGGAGGCGGGTCGGCCAGCGAGATCCCGCCGCCGGCCTCGGCCGGGCCCGTCCTGTGCTCGCCGAGGGCTTCGGCATCGACCGGCTCTACGACGCCCTGTTCGTTCGGCCTCTCCTTGCTCTCAGCCGACTGGTCGTCGCTACCGACCGGGACGTCATCCATGCGTATGTCCGCGGGGCCGGGCGATCGGCGAGGGCGCTCGGCGGTGTGCCCCATGCCGCTCAGGCGGGTCATGTCCAGGGCTATGTCACCGCCGTGCTGGCATTCGTGGTCATCCTCGCCGCGGCCGGCGCAGGGGCGGCGCTGCTGTGACCGGCCAGGTGCTGCTTCACGTCGCACTCGCCGCTCCGCTGGTCGGGTGCCTGGGCCTCGTGGCGGCGGGGCGTCGGGTCCCTGACCGGCGCTCGCCGGCCGTCGGGGTCGCGGCCTCCGGACTCGCGCTGGTGGCGCTGGTGGCCGCCGCGCTCATCGTCGACCGCGACGACGCCGCCCGCGCTCAACTCGTCACCGACGTCGCCTGGGCACCTGCGCTCGACCTGCGGTGGCACCTCGGCGTCGACGGCCTCTCGCTCCCGTTCGCCCTGCTCACCGCGGTCCTGGTGTTCTGCTGCTCCCTCTACACGATGCGGGTACGGCCGGAGGCCGGACGGGTGCGGGCGTTCGTCGCTCTCGTCCTGCTGCTCGAGGTCGGGATGCTCGGCACCTTCCTGGCTCTCGACCTCCTGCTGTTCTTCCTGTTCTTCGAGGTCGTCCTGGTGCCGATGTGGTTCCTCATCGCGTGGTGGGGAGACCCGCACGACCGCCCGGGCCGGACGTCGGCGGCCACCACCTTCATCCTCTACACCCTGCTCGGCTCTGCGCTGATGCTCGTGGGGTTCCTGGTCGTGCACGCCCAGACCGGGACCTTCGACATGGTCGAGCTGGCTGCCCGCGGCGGTGAGGGCATCTCCGAAGGAGCCCAACTCGTCGCGGCAGTGGCGATCGTCGGCGGGCTGGCCGTCAAGGTGCCGGTGTGGCCGTTGCACACCTGGCTGCCGGACGCGCACGCGAAGGCACCGACGGTCGGCTCGGTCCTGCTGGCGGGCGTGCTGCTCAAGATGGGGTCGTACGGGTTGGTGCGCATCGCCGTTCCAGCCGTGCCCGACGGCGTTGCCCGGCTCGCGCCCGTGCTGGGCGGCCTGGCCGTCGTCGGTATCGTCTACGGCGCGCTGGCCTGTCTCGCGCAGCGCGACCTCAAGCGGCTGGTCGCGTACTCCAGCGTGGGTCACATGGGCTTCGTCGTGCTCGGCGTCGCCACGCTGACCCCTGCCGGCCTGAACGGCTCGGTGTACGCCGGCATCGCCCACGGCGTCATCACCGGACTGCTGTTCTTCCTCGCCGGCGCGATCAAGGACCGGCACGGGACCAGCGACTTCGATGAGCTCGGCGGAGGCCTCTACGCGCGCCTGCCACGTCTGGGCGCCCTGCTGACCTTCGGAGCCATTGCCTCGCTCGGGTTGCCCGGGCTGGCCGGGTTCTGGGGCGAGTTGCTGTCGATCATCGGGGCGTTCCGTCCCTCCGACCTGCTCGACCGGCCGTACTACCTGGTCCTGCTCGTGATCGCCCTCCTGGGCTTGGTGTTCACCGCGTGGTACCTGCTCGCCGTCGTGCGCCGGGTCTGTCAGGGTTCCGACGTCATCGGTGCGCGGTTGCCGGTGCTCGGTGACGTCACCCGGCACGAGGTCGCGTCCTGGGGACCGCTGGTCGCGCTGACCCTGTTGCTCGGTCTCTGGCCCGGGCTCCTGCTCACGCTGGTCGATCCCGCGGTCGAGGCCCTGCTGTCCGGGGGCGGATCGTGACCGGCACCGTGGCGCAGGGCGTGGACTGGGCGGCTGTCGCCCCGGCCGTGCTGGTGGCGGCCACGGCGCTGGCGGTGCTCGTCGCCGACCTGTGGCTGCCCAGGCGGGCCGCGGGCGTCCTGACCGCCATCTCCGTCGGCGGCACGCTCGCCGCCCTCGTGGCCGTCGGGCTGCTGTGGGGCGACGTCCGCGGGACGTTCTGCGTCGACGGCCCCCCGGGCGCCCTCGCGTCGTGTTCGTATGTCGTGAACCCGGTCACGCTGGTCTTCCAGGCGATCGTGCTGGCGGGCACCCTCGTCGTCCTCCTGCTCGCGCACAGCGAGATCGGTGCCGCACCGGACCGCCAGCCGCTGCCGGGTGGCGAGACCGGCTTCCTGGTCCTCGCTTCGGCGACCGGTGCGCTCGTCCTGGCGGCCGGTCGGGACCTGGCGACGATCGTGGTGGCGCTCGAGGTGGTGTCGTTGCCGGCCTTCGCGCTGGTCGGGCTGCGTCGTCGCGATCCCAGGGGAGCCGAGGCTGCCCTGACGTTCTTCCTGGTGTCGGTCGTGTCGATCGCCGTGATGCTCTACGGCATCAGCCTCGTATACGGCGCGACCGGCTCGCTGCACCTGGACCGCATCGCCGCCGCGCTCGCCGACCCCGCCGGCCGCACCTCGGTGGCGACCGCCGGTGTGGTGCTCACCCTGGTCGGGCTTGCCTTCAAGGTCGGGGCGGTCCCGTTCCACTTCTGGGTACCCGACACGTACGCCGGGGCCCCTGTGGTCGTCGCCGCGTTCCTGTCCGTGGTGTCGAAGGCGGCCGGCCTGGTCGGCATCGTCATAGTGGTCAGCCAGGGGTTTCCCGCATACGCCGACGTGTGGGCGCCCACCATCGCGGTGATCGCGGTGGCCACGATGACGCTGGGTAACCTCGCGGCGCTGCGCCAGCGCCGCGCCGTCCGGCTGCTCGCGTGGTCCTCGGTCGCCCAGTCCGGCTACATGCTGGTGCCGCTCGGCGTCGCCACCAGTGGCGTGATCGGTGGACGCTTCGGCGAGGCCCTCTCCGCCGTGATCGCCTACGTGTGCGTCTACGCCGTGGTCAACCTCGCGGCGTTCGGCGTCGTTGCGATCGTGTCGCGGCACCGCCCGACCGGGCTGATCGAGGACTACCGGGGTCTCGCGTACACCGAGCCGGCTAGTGCGTTCGCGCTCGGCTTCGGCCTGCTTGCCCTCGCCGGCCTGCCGCCCGGAGTGGCCGGGTTGTGGGCCAAGGTCGTTGTGATCGACTCCGCCGTGTCCGGTGGAGCGGGCTGGCTCGCGGTCGCCGTCGCCGTCAACACGGTGATCGGACTGGCCTACTACCTTCGGTGGACCGCTTTGCTCTTCGCCCGGCCCGAGGCCGGCCGCGAGGCGGTGTCGTACGACGTGCCGGCGGCGGCGGGCGTTGCCGTGGGCCTCGCCATCGCCGTCGGGGTCGCGTTCTCCGTGCTGCCGCAGTTGGTACTCGGTCTGGCCGACGTCAGCGCCGGCCTGCTCGGCTGAGCGCCCACGCCCCGTCGGCGGCCGGGAACGCCTCGGATCGGCGATACGTTTCGAGTTCGGCGCCCTTTCGCGAGGATCTCCGGGAGCCGGGACAATCACGAGAGGTACCCGTGCACCGCAACGGACTCAAGACCGCCGCGCTGCTCGGCCTGCTATCCGCGCTCATCCTGTTCGTCGGATCCCTGTTCGGGACGACCGGCCTATGGATCGCGCTGGTGGTCGCGCTCGCGACCAACGGCTACGCGTACTTCAACAGCGACAGGATCGCGCTGCGGTCGATGCGGTCGTACGCCGTCGGCGAGGCCCAGCAGCCGGTCATGTTCCGGATCGTCCGTGAGCTGTCGACGTCGGCGCGGCAACCGATGCCCCGCCTGTACGTGAGCCCGACCCAGGCGCCCAATGCTTTCGCAACCGGGCGCAACCCCGGAAATGCTGCCGTGTGCTGCACCGAGGGGATCCTGTCGATCCTGACCGAACGCGAGCTCCGGGCCGTACTCGGACACGAGTTGGCGCACGTCTACAACCGCGACATCCTCACGTCCTCGGTCGCCGGCGCCCTCGCCAGCGTCGTCATGTTCCTGGCGAACTTCGCGTTCTTCCTGCAGCGCGGCGACGACGACGGGGGCCCAGGCGTCTTCGGCGCATTGCTGCTGATGGTGCTGGGGCCGGTCGCTGCCGCGGTCATCCAACTGGCGATCAGCCGTTCACGCGAGTTCGAAGCCGACGCGGACGGTGCACGATTGACCGGCGATCCGCTCGCGCTGGCCAGTGCACTGCGCAAGCTGGAGTCGGGTACCCGTCAGCTGCCGCTCCCGCCCGAGCGCGACCTGGTGACGACCAGCCACCTGATGATCGCCAACCCGTTCCGGCCGGAGGGTCTGGCGAAGCTGTTTGCGTCGCACCCGCCGATGGCCGAGCGGATCGCCCGCCTCGAGTCGCTCGCGGGCTACCGCCGCTGAGGTCGGATGGCAGTCGGG
>DATHII010000154.1:0-8624 GCA_035316885.1 Jiangellaceae bacterium
CGCGGCCGCCGGGACGTGTCGACGCCGACCTGGTCGCGCAGGCCACCTGGTCGGCCGAGCTCGAGCCGACCTGCTACGTCTGCGGGCCCACGGCCTTCGTCGAGAGCATCGCCGACCTGTTGATCAGCGCCGGTCACGATCCGGCCCGGGTCAGGACCGAGCGCTTCGGGCCCACCGGAGGCATCAGATGAACGCCGACTCCCCGTCCTTCCTCGACGGCAACGCCGCCGCCGGTGAATTGAGCGACGTCTTCGCCGTCGAGGTCACCACCGCCGTCGGGCGGTGCGCCGGATGCGGCCACACGACGGTTCTCGCCGAGGCCCGGCTGTACGTCCGGGCACCAGGCATGGTCGCCCGCTGCGCCCGTTGTGACGATGTCCTGTTCCGCATGGTCAAGGGGCCGGGACGGACCTGGCTCGACCTGCGCGGGCTCGCGTATGTGCAGCTCGCGATGCCCGATCAGGAAGACGGCCCAACCCTGGCCTGAAGCGGCCCAGCCACCACGCGCAAGTGCTCGCTATGTGGAAGCGGTCCAGGCGTCGGTCCCGAGCGCGAACCATTGCGGAGGGTAGTATGGCTTGTCCGGTAATGATGCATGGCGCTCCGCGGGAAGGCGCAGTCGGGTTCGACAAACGACCCCTTAGGTCCACGATCTTTAACCTTGTCCAGAAGTTCGCTCTGCATGCCGGTCGCGAGATCCTCCTCCCTAAACTCCATCCATGCCCGGCGAAGCCGAACGCACAACTCGCAAGCAACGCATCGACCCGCGACTCGGGCGGGGCCGATTGGCGTGTCACGCCATGTGTCGAGTAGAGGTTGACCCATCGTCTTGGCACAAGGTGGCAGTCGAGGAGTTCGCGACAGATTGGAGGGCCGATCCCGCGCGTGCAGCCGGTCGAAGCCGTCGCCGCCGGGGTTGCCCGGCTCGTCGCTCGGACCCGCGATACACCCGTCGAGGGACATCGATATGTAGAGCACTGATGCCGACACTTCGACCTCCTGTGGTCTCGATCCAAGCTGGTTTCAACGTGCTGTAGACCCGGCATGGCAGCATTTCTCACCGGCCCGCCGGACCCACGAGCAGGTCGAGTGCTTCTGCAACGCGGCTGCGCACCTAATAGGCGGCGCGCGTTTGTCGATCTGACCGCCGCTGCCCCGCGCAGCGACGGCGCTGACCGCGCTCAGACCCACAAACGCGCGGGGGTGGACGGAGGCGACCCTACCCGCTGTCTCCGGTGGTGTCGGCGAACGAGTGGTGCTCGTGCGCGACCGTCCACCGACCGTCCTGCTTGCGCAGCCCAAGCGTGAGCCGCAGACGGTGCTCCGGGTGCGCGGTGAGATCCTGCGGCGTGCCGCAACGGAGCAGCGCGTAGGCATACGCGACGTCTGCGCCCGCGGTGACGTCCAACGACACGATCTCGAACGACGCGCCGCCGGCCTGCCACTCGAAGAACCCCGGCCAGGTGCCTCGGTAGGCCGCGATGCACCGTTGCTGCCCAGTCTTCGATCAGCGTCCCGATCTGCTGCTCGTCGTTCTGGGGGCACGGCCAAGTCCCTACCGGCTCAGGTGCGCGTGTAGACCTGGATGGCGACGCCGTCACCGACCACCGTTGATGACGACAGCTGCAGCCGCTTCTTGTCGGTGGTCTCGCCGAACAGCCGCTTGCCGGTGCCGAGCACGACCGGGAAGACCATGAGCCGGAGCTCGTCGACGAGGTCGTTCTCGAGCAGCGACTGCACGAGCTGGGCGCTGCCGTGCACGACGATGTCGCCGTCCTGCTCCTTCTTCAGCTTCGTGATCTCGGCGACCACGTCGCCCGAGAGGAGGGTCGAGTTGGTCCACTCCGGGTCGCGCAGCGTCGACGACACGACGTACTTCGGCATGGTGTTGAACTTGTCGGCGAACTCCCCGTCGCGCTCGGGCCAAGCCGCCGCGAAGCCCTCGTAGGTCCGCCGGCCGAGCAACAACGCGGCGGAGCTCATCGTCTCGTCCAGCTTGAACTGGTTGCCCTCGTCACCACGGTCGATCTCGAAGGTCCACCCAGCGTGCTTGTAGTCCTCCCCGCCACCCGGTGCCTCGATTACCCCGTCGAGCGAGATGAACTCGGTCACGACTATCCGGCCCATGACGTCCTCCTCGGTGCGCCTGCGACTCAATGCTGGTACGACCGACGGCGCGCGAAACTCATCGGCCCCCGGCACCGGAAGCATTCTAGGAGCGGGATCAGGCCCCGAACGGCTCGTCCACGAGAGGCGACCCACGCGGCTCAGGCTGTACTGCATGCGACGGTCCCGCCGGCCGAACATCACGGCACTCATCCGTCGGGATGCCTACGCCATCACCACCTCAGACCAACGAGTCGCACTCGTCTCCGTGCATGACACGTCTCTGCCGTCACCCTTGGCGCGGCGATGGAGGGGCGGGCGTCGGTGGCGCCGGAGCAGGTCCTTGCCTTCATCCGTGACCGAGCGCGGACAAGGCACAGGCTCTCCTGGCCCCGGACCAAGCCTCACCCGTGACGCGATCCCGCATGGGCCAGCGGCGACGACCCCGCTCCGCTCACCAACGGCGGCAGCGTCTTCTCAGCCGGCACGCCTCCGATGTGTGCGACTACGCGCCCTACCCGTACGCGTCGTGGTAGTTCCACCACTGGTATGGCGGGGTCTGGGGATGGCCCTCCGGCGCGTCCTCCCACTGCTCCTGGCGACCGAGCGCGGTGATGTCGAGATAGCTCCAGGTGCTCCCCATCGCCTCGTCGCCGCGGCTGTTGACGAAGTAGGTGCGAAAGACCCGGTCGTCGTCGCGGATGAAGGCGTTCGTGCCGTGCCACTCGTCCACGCCGAAGTCGGCGTCAAAGTCGTCGGTCAGCGTGTACCACGGGATCAACTCCCAGCCCATCCGCGCCTTCAGGCGCTCGATGTCCGCCTGCGGGGCCCGCGACACGAACGCCAGCGAGGTGTCGCGGGCATTCAGGTGCGCCGGGTCCGCCACCTGGTCGGCGACGAACGAGCAGCCCACGCAGGCCCGCTCCGGGTACGCGCCGCCCTCAGCGTAGGTGGTGACGTCCGGTGCGTAGAAGGCGCGGTAGACGATCAGCTGGCGGCGGCCCTCGAATAGGTCGAGCAGGCTTGCGGGCCGCTCGGCCCTTCGAAGCGGTAGTCCTTCTCCACGGCCATCCACGGCATGCGCCGGCGTTGGGCCGCCATCGCGTCGCGCGCTCGGGTGAGCTCCTTCTCCTTCACCAGCAGCTTCTCGCGGGCCTCATCCCACTCCCGCGAAGAGACGATTGGGGGTGTCTTCATTCGCTGTTTCCTCCTTCAAGCGCTCGTTGACCGCGTCCAGGGACTCGGGCTGGGCGGTCTGAATCGGACCGGTACTTCGGACAGGTTTGCTGACTATCACGCGGCCTGCTCTGGGGTGGCAAGCCACCCTGCAGCACGAGACGGCGCACCGTCTCACCCTAGCTTCGAGCTTCTCCCGGCTCGGCTGGAAGCCGGTCTCCCGGCACCGCGGACGATCATGGACCTCCATCCGCTACAGCGTCACCTCTGGGGTGAGCCGCCCGAGCCGTCACTAGCGAGTGGCCAAGGACTTCGACACATGCCGTTGATCGGGTGGGACGGCGGCACCTCGCCGGTGCCGCGCCGGCCGCGGTCGCTGAATGGCCCCAGACGTTGTTGCACCCATCGCAGCCGGTTGGTTCCCATGGCCTGAGCGCTCGCGAGATCGAGGCGCTGAGGCTCGTCGCGGCCGGCAAGACGAACCATGCGATCGCGACCGAGCTGTTCCTCAGCGAGCGCATGGTGCACCGGTCATGTGAGCAACATCTCCGACAAGTTGAGGGTCGTTCCCGCACGGCCGCGGCGTCGTACGCCATCGGGAACCACATCGTCGACTCCCGAATCCTCTGACGCCGTGGCAGCGTGGCCCTCTGTCACAGCGAATACGTTGATGGCAGATGTCCATCCGGGTCCGCTGCCTTTCGTAGTAAGGGTGAGCGGCGGGAAGCCGAGCCCGCCGCCACGCGAAGGGGAGAATGAATCATGACGCAGTACATGCTGTCGGCCCACACGTCCGGTGCCGGCGAGCGGCGGCCGCAGATGACGGAGGCGGAGATCAGCGAGGTCGTCACGGCGGTTCGTCGGATAGAGGCCGAGATGAGGTCGGCGGGCGCTTGGGTGTTCGGCGGGCGACTGCACGACCCCTCGACCGCCACGGTTGTGCGCCCGTCGGGTGATGACGTGCTGACAACCGACGGGCCCTTCGCGGAGACGAAGGACCACCTCGGAGGGTTCTACATCGTCAACGCCGACGATCTCGACGGCGCCCTCCGGTGGGCGTCCCAGGTCGCAACTGCGGTGCAGGCGGCGATCGAGGTCCGACCGCTCGTGGACGAGATGCCGGCTTGACCGCCGACGACGCCAGCCACCAACCCGCGTGACGCTCGATGCCGGGGCTGCCGGCCGGATCTTCCGCGAGGAATCCGGCCGGGTGGTCGCCGCCTTGATCAGCATGTTCGGCGACATCGACCTCGCCGAGGACGCCGTACAGGAGGCCTTCGCCATCGCGCTGCAGAAGTGGCCGGTGACCGGCGTGCCGCCGAATCCAGGCGGGTGGATCACAGCCACCGCCCGCAACGGGGCCATCGACCGCCTCCGGCGCGACGCCCGCGGCGCGGAGCTTGTCCGAGAAGTCGCGGCGCAGGCGAACTCGGCTCGGCCGAGCAGTGAACCCTTCGAGAAGGAACCCGTGCCTGACGATCGACTTCGTCTCATCTTCACCTGCTGCCACCCGGCTCTGGCGGCACGAGCCCAGGTCGAGTTGACGCTGCGGCTCGTATGCGGCTTGTCGACGGCCGAGGTTGCGCAGGCTTTCCTCACCAGCGAGCCGACCATGGCGAAGCGATTGGTTCGAACCAAGCACAAGATCAAGACCGCGAAGATCCCGTATCGCGTCCCAGAGGAGTCGGAGCTCCCGGACCGACTGCGCACGGTGCTCACCACGATCTATCTGACCTACACCACCGGCCAGGCCAAGCCGGACGCCGAGGCCGACCTGTGCGCCGAGGCTATCTGGCTGGGCCGGACCCTGCGCTTGCTGATGCCCGACGACGCCGAGGTCGCCGGCCTCCTAGCCCTGATGCTCCTCACCGAGTCTCGGCGCCCCACCAGGACAGATGCTCAGGGCGAGCTGGTCCTACTGCGCCACCAGGACCGGGAACGATGGGACCGTAGTCTCGTCGACGAGGGCCAGGCGCTGGTTCGCTGGTGCCTACGCCGCAGCCAGCCGGGCACATACCAGCTGCAAGCGGCGATCGCTGCCGTGCACGCCGACGCCGAGACCTTCCAGGACACCGACTGGAAACAGATCTTCGCGTTGTACGACCAACTCATGGTCGTGGCGCCCACCCCGGTGGTCGCCCTCAACCGCGCAGTGGCGCTGGGAGAAGTGCACGGTGCCGAGGCCGGGCTGCGCGAGATCGACATGCTTGCGCTTTCCGACTACTACCCGTTCCACGCCGCCAAGGCGGAGTTCCTGCAACGGCAGGGGCGCACCGAGGAGGCGGCCCGGGCCTTCATGGTGGCCTCGTCACTCGCCCCCAATGGTCCAGAGAAGCTCTTCCTGCAGCAGCGAGCCGAAGGACGGCAGGTCTCACCGTGAGGACGGCTCTGCCGCGAGCCCTCAGGGACGCCCACATGGCGTCGACTATCGGCTCTGCAGGTTTGAGTTCCGTACCGGACGAAAGAATACGCCGGAACATGACGTCGACGGTCTGCCACGTCCGGTGGCCGTCATGAGGACAGGGGAGAGCGAAGGTGCTCAAACTTCCAAGAGCAGCCGTTGCGGCGGCTGCAGCGGCGACCGTGGTAACCGCCACGATCGTCAGCGCGAACGCAGCCGTGCCGACAGACACGACCGAGTTGCAGGAGGCGGTGACCGCCGACGCGATCATGGATCATCTGGCGGAGCTGCAGAAGATCGCCGACAACAACGGTGATACCCGCGCAAGCGGCACCCCCGGCTACGACGCATCTGTTGACTACATCGAGGACCTGCTTGTGGCCGCGGGCTACGAGGTGACCCGGCAGGACTTCCTGTTCAACCGTTTCTCGGAGCTGTCCGAGCCGGTGTTCGAGCAGGTGTCGCCGAACGATGTGACCTACGTTCCCGACGAGGACTTCATCACGATGGACTACTCGGGGAGCGGTGATGTCACCGAGGCGCTCCAGGCGGTCGACCTGGTGCTGCCACCAGGACCGACGGCCAGCACGTCGAACAGCGGCTGCGAGCCGGAGGACTTCGCCGACTTCGTCGAAGGCAACATTGCGCTGATCCAACGCGGGACCTGCGACTTCTCGGTCAAAGCGCACAACGCCTTCCTGGCCGGTGCAGTCGGCGTCATCATCTTCAACGAGGGTCAGGAGGGGCGCACGGAAACCCTGGCGGGCACGCTGGGCGACGCCTTCTCCGACCCCATTCCGGTCATCGGCACCTCGTTCGAGATCGGCAACGAGCTCGCCGCGCTGCTAGCGGCGGGCGAGGTCATCATCCACCTCGCGACCGATACTTTGATCGAGCTGGACGTGCCCACGCAGAACCTGATCGCCGAGACGCCCACGGGCCGCGACGACCGGGTCGTCATGGCTGGCGCGCACCTCGACTCCGTTCCGGAAGGACCCGGTATCGAGGACAACGGCACGGGCTCCGCGACGCTCTTGGAGACCGCGCTCCAGATCGCCGAACTCGGCATCGAACCGCGGAACACCATCCGCTTCGCCTGGTGGGGCGCCGAGGAGGCCGGCCTGATCGGCTCGCAGTTCTACGTCGACAGCCTCACCAAGTCGGAGGCCAAGGACATCGAGCTGTACCTCAACTTCGACATGATCGGCTCGCCGAACTACGCCCGCTTCGTGTACGACGGCGACGGCTCGGCGTTCGGGATCAGGGGACCCGCCGGTAGTCACGCCATCGAAGAAGTCTTCGAGGAGTTCTTCGCCTCGCAAGGTCTGGCGTCCGAGCCGACGGCGTTCGACGGACGGTCGGACTACGACGCGTTCATCACCGCCGGTATCCCGGCCGGCGGGCTGTTCACCGGCGCGGAGGACAACAAGACCGAAGATCAGGTGGCTCTCTACGGCGGCCTGGCGACATTCGACGGCGAGGTTGTCGCGTACGACCCGTGCTACCACCAGGCGTGCGACAGCCTCGACCCGATCGGGGACGGCGCGGACGCCGGCCTCTACCAGGCCCTCAATGCGGCATACGGTGGCGCCCTTGAGTACAACGGCGTCATCAGCAACGTCAACACCCAGGGCCTCGAGGAGATGTCCGACGCGGTCGCCCACGCGGTGCTGCTCTACGCCATGTCCACCAGCTCGGTCAGCGGCACCGGCAAGGCGTCGGATCAGGCGATGGTGGCGACCGGCGACCGGCTCGGCGCCCACTTCAGGCGCTGACGCCAACTCCCGTCGTCGAGGAACGACTCGGCCGCAGCACCTACGGGTGTTGTGGCCGAGTCGTGCGTTATAGGGGTGGTGAGCTGCCGGGGTGGTTCTTCATGTCGCGCGATGGTCCTATAGATCGTCAAGGGGCTGTTCGGGCGTGTTGGAGGTGTTGGAGATCGGCGCGGATGGTGTGGAAGATCTCGCGGGCGATGTAGCGCTTGAGGCAGCGCAAGATCTCGCGTTTGGACAGTCCCTCGGCGGTGCGGCGTTGTACGTAGGCGCGGGTTTCGGGGTGCCAGCGCATTCGGACCACGGTGATGAGGTGGAGGGCCCAGTTCGCGGCTCGGTCGCCTCCTCGGTTGAGGCGGTGCCGGTTGGTCTTGCCGCTGCTGGCGGGGATCGGGCTGGCGGCGCACAGCGCTGCGAATGCTGCTTCGGAGCGTAGGTGCTCGGGGTTGTTTCCAGCGGTGGTCAGGAGCTGGCCGGCGTGCTGTGTGGACACGCCGTGCAGCGCGGTCGTGCGGGGTGCTGGCTGTGCGACCAGTCCAGCCAGATGTTGACTGGCTTGGCCGATTTCTTCGTCGAGGTCGCTGATGCGGGTCGCGATCGCGCGGAGGGCGGCTTTGGTGGCTTGGGTCGGGTCGGCCAGATCGTCGAGGTTCGGTCGCAGCCGTGCGCCCTGCCGGGCTGCCTGGGTCAGGCTCAAGCCGCGCAGCCCAGCGCGAAGCTGCTCGGGTGCGGTGGTGATGATGTCTTTGAGCTGGTTCAGCGCGGCGGTGCGGGACTTGACTGCGCCGTCGCGGGCGACGCGCAGCACCCGGATGGCCTCGATGATGCCGGTGCGGTCCTTGGGGATCGCGGTGACGTGGCCGGACAGCACGGCACGGGCTGCTGATTCAGCGTCGATCGGGTCGGACTTGCCGCGCTGGCGGCGGGTGCGCCGGTCGGGGCGGTTGATCTCGAACACCGTGATACCGGCTTTGAGCATGTGGGTGGTCAGTCCGGTGCATACACGCGGATCGCCCCGGAAGGCTCGGCGCGGCCGCCGGGACGTGTCGACGCCGACCTGGTCGCGCAGGCCACCTGGTCGGCCGAGCTCGAGCCGACCTGCTACGTCTGCGGGCCCACGGCCTTCGTCGAGAGCATCGCCGACCTGTTGATCAGCGCCGGTCACGATC
>DATHII010000155.1:0-28442 GCA_035316885.1 Jiangellaceae bacterium
CAGCAGCTACGAAGTCGTCACCTCCACCGGCGAGGTCCTCGTCGTCGCCCGTTGATCACGTTCACCATGTCCGTCGACGGTTCACCAGGTTCCGGAACCTGGTGAACGGTCCACCAGGGTGGTGAACGTGATCAATCTCAACAGGGAACAGCGGGAGCGGCGCCTGGCGTTGGGGCAGGCGTGACCGGCGTACTCGTCCTCCTCCTCGTCGTCTCGGTGGCGACGGCGTTCGGCCTGTGGCGCCGGCGGATGGGAGGCCGGATGATGCCTCCGCGCCGGGGAACAGGAGGCCCCAGCCTCTCGCGCGACGACCTCGGTCACGACCTCGGCACCCGCGCGACCCTGGTGCAGTTCTCCACGGCCTTCTGCGCGCCGTGCCGGGCTGCGCGTCAGGTGCTCGCACATGCTGCCCGGACGACCGAGGGCGTACAGCACATCGAGGTCGATGCCGAGTCGAACCTCGACCTGGTCCGGCGACTGGGGATCACCCGGACGCCGACGACGTTCGTCCTCGATCGAGTAGGCCGGGTCGTGCGCCGGTCGGCCGGCGTCCCGCGCACCGCCGAGGTACAGGCCGTTCTCCGCGAGATGGCCACGTCATGAGACACCCTGTCTCAACATACGGGCGTCCCGTGACACGGCAAGACCCGCGCCGTACGCTCGCACCCGTGTTCCGGACGGAGCTGACCAAGCGCCGCGCGATTGACCTCGTACGCGTGGCCGGCATGCTCTGTCTCATGCCCTGACGCGGAGCGTCCCCGTCACCGGCTCCTGTCGGACCGGCCCGGACCGCCCGCAGCGACGATCCCCGTCCGCCCTCGTCAGGAGCATCCGATGATCGACCCGCGTGGTCAACGCTTCGCCGCCGCCCTCACGACGGTCGTGCTCGCCCTGGTCCTGCTCACCGGCAGCGGCTGGCTGCTCGCAGTCCAGGCTGGGGTATTCGCAGTGGGCGCCGTCGCCGGTGTCGCGGCCTCGCCCTACGCACGGCTCTACGCGCGGGCTGTCCGGCCACGGTTGGGGCCTCCTGCTGAGTACGAGGACGCCCGGCCGCCACGGTTCGCGCAAGGCGTCGGGCTGGTGTTCGCGGTGATCGGGCTGGCCGGACTCTTGACCGGCTGGACCGTCCTCGGGTACCTCGCGGTCGGGGCAGCGCTGGCCGCTGCCTTCCTCAACGCCGCCTTCGGCTTCTGCCTGGGCTGTGAGATCTACCTGGCATACCGCCGCACCCTTCCACGCCTAACGGAGGTCACCCGATGAGCCGTGAGTCCGTGCTCGTCTCAGCCGATTGGGTCGAGCAGCATTTCGACGACCCCGCCGTCGTCCTCGTCGAGGTCGACGAGGACACCGCCGCCTATGACAAGAACCACATCAGGGGCGCGGTCCGCCTGGACTGGAAGGCGGACCTGCAGGACCCGGTCCGCCGCGACTTCGTCGACCCCGGGCAGTTCGAGGCGCTGCTGTCGGCCCGCGGCATCGGCAACGACGACACCGTCGTGCTCTACGGCGGCAACAACAACTGGTTCGCCGCCTATGCGTACTGGTACTTCAAGCTGTACGGACACCGCGACGTCCGGCTGCTCGACGGCGGGCGCAAGATCTGGGAGCTCGAGAGCCGCGAGTTGGTCACCGACGCGCCACAGCGCGCAGCGAAGCAGTACACGGCCGCCGACCCGGATCTGTCGATCCGTGCGTTCCGCGACGAGGTCGTCGCCGCCATCGGCGCGAAGAACCTCGTCGACGTGCGCTCGCCCGACGAGTTCGCCGGTCGGCTGCTGGCGCCGGCCCACCTCCCGCAGGAGCAGTCCCAGCGCGGCGGTCACATTCCGACCGCACGCAACATCCCGTGGAGCAAGGCGGCCAACGACGACGGAACCTTCCGCTCCGACGACGACCTGCGCAGCCTCTATGGCGACGCGGGCGTCGACCTGTCCACGGACACGATCGCGTACTGCCGTATCGGGGAGCGCTCGGCGCACACCTGGTTCGTCCTGCACGAACTGTTGGGCGTACAGAACGTCAAGAACTACGACGGGTCGTGGACCGAGTACGGCTCGCTCGTCGGCGTGCCGATCGCCGTGGGCGACGAACCCGGTGTGGCATGACCGAGGGCTGCGCAGCACCGCCCGGTGGCGTCCCGCTCGACGGCGTCGACCTGTCCACGCAGTCGGTCATCCAGGGTGTGGTCACCCGCGGTGTCGACCGGCCGTTGGCCGGTGCCTACGTGCGCCTCCACGACGCGTCGGGGGAGTTCACCGCGGAGGTGCCGACCGACGAGGCCGGCGGGTTCCGGTTCTTCGCGGCGCCCGGGCGCTGGACCGTACGGACGCTCGCCCCCCGCGCCGAGCCCGTCGACCGAGTCGTCGTCGCCCAGCGCGGCGTCGTGGCTGAGGTCGAGGTGACCCTCCCGGCCTGAGCAGCTCTCCGCCCCTGGTCACGGAGTCGTAGGGTGACCCGGGTGTTCGAGAGTTCCGCGGCGCCGGAGCGGCCGGCCGGTGCCGTGGTCGCGGCGGTGCTGGGCGGCTGTGCCTTCCTCGGGTTCCTCGTCGGGGCGCTGGTCGGTGCCTCCGGCGGGGATGCCGACGGTCTCGAACAGGTGCCGGTGGCTGGCGACGCCCCGTGGGACGGCGAGGTGACACCGGTGGTCGTGACCGTGGCCGAGGCGTCCTGCGAAGCTAGCGAGAGCCGAGACGCGGCGGGGCAGCCGGTAACCTACGAGCCGGCGCTCGCCGTGGACTCCGACCCGGAGACGGCCTGGCGCTGCTCCGGCGACGGCGTCGGCGAGATGCTCGTCCTCGATCTGGGCGGCTCGGTTCGCGTCGCCGAGTTGGCGCTCGTTCCCGGCTACGCCAAGACCGACGCGGCCGATGGCACCGACCGCTACGCCGAGAACCGGCGGATCACCGCCGTCCGGTGGCGCTTCGACGACGGCACCACCGTCGAGCAGGAGCTGGACCCGGATCCGACGCTGCGCGATCTGCAGATCGTGCGGGTGCCACCCAGGGCGACCCAGCGCATCGCGTTGGAGATCGTCAGCAGCTCCGATGGGGCACGCGACACAGTGGCCGTGAGCGACGTCCAGGTCTCCTCGCCGGCCTGACGGCGGCAGCTTCCCCTGCGCCCGTTACGTGGCGTTCTACAGTGCGGTCATGCGGGTGCTGCGGGTCCACCACGGTGGCCGCGACCCGTCGCAGCGTTCGCGCGCGCGTGCGCTTGCCGCCGCCGGGGCCGAGGTGGTCCTGGTCGTGCCGTCGTCCTGGCCCGAGCCGGGTGCGGACAGCGACGCGGTCGTCGAGGACTTCACCGTCGTCGCGCTGCCCGTCGAGCGGTCCGGAGACGCCGAGCGCCATCGGTACGCCGTGACACCGGCGGAGCTCGAGTCTTTGCTCGAGCGGCAACGGCCCGACCTGGTCGACCTCGACGAGGAGCCGTACTCCGTGGTGACCCGCCAGTGGCTCGCTGCCCTACCCGACGGGATGCCCGTCGTCGGCGGTACGGCGCAGAACCTCGCCCGTCGGCACGCGCCTCCACTGGGGGCGTACGAACGGTCGGCATTCCGCCGGCTCGGCGGCATCTATGCGGCCACCCGTCAGGCGGCATCCGTCGCCTGGGGGAAGGGGTTCCGGGGCGCACTCGACGTGCTCCCGGCCGGGCACGATCGCGCTATCCACCAGCCGGGTCATCAGTTCCCGAGCTCGCCTTCGGTACTGCTGCTGGCCGGTCGCATGGTCCCGGAGAAGGGTCCGCAGGACGCCGTTCGTACCCTCGCCGCGATCGGCGCGGGCCACTCGGCGGGGGAGTCGGTAGCTGCCGACCGGCCGGTCCGGCTGGTCCTGGTCGGCGAGGGCCCGCATGCGACCGTTGCGCTACGGCTGGCCGACCGGTTGGGCGTCGCAAAGCTGGTCCAGCACCACCGCTGGCTGCCCCAGGCAGCTCTTGCGGCCGAACTGCGGCGCGCCCACATCGTGCTGGCGCCGAGCCGGGCCACCACGGCCTGGGCCGAACAGCGCGGACGGGTGGTGGCCCAGGCGCAGGCAGCCGGTGCCGTCGTGGTCGGTTACGCATCCGGGGCACTACCTGAGGTCGTCGGCGACGCCGCCGTGCTCGTGTCCGAGGGCGACGTCGAGGCGCTGGCCCGCGAGGTGTCGGACCTGCTCGACGACCCGTCCCGGTGGCTGACCCTTCGCACGGCGGGAATCGCACAGGCGGCCGGACGCAGCTGGGAGCGAGTCGGCAAGGCACAGGTGGAGTTCTACGAACGGGTGCTCACCGGGCCGGTGGCGATCCCTCCCGCGGACCCGGACGAGCGGTCCTGGGCCGACGCCGCACGTCGGTTCGGCCCCCCCGCACGAGCCGCCGGCGGCGTCGAGCGTCCGTTCACTGATCCGCTGTTGCGCCGTGCCGGAGCAGCGCAGGCTCCGGTGGGCAGGGCGATGGACATGGTGGCGGGCCTCGGCCGGAAGCTGCGCCGGGCCGCACGCGGCGGCTGACTGCGCGCTCAGTAGACCAGCGCCTGGGTGCCGTCGGCGAGGGCCTCCTCGACGAACGTGGCAGCGCCGGCGATCCGGACCCCGGTGAGCACGTCGTCGGGGCCGATGTCCCGGCGGGCCGCGCATTGCGTGCACAGCGTCACACGGCCGCCGGCCAGCAGCGCGTTCAGCAGGTCGGGCAGCGCGGCGGCGTGCGGCAACTCGAACTCGGCGGCCCGGCCGGGCAACGAGAACCAGGCGGACTCGCCGGTGAGCCACAGCGACACGTCGGCACCGGAGGCGAGGGCGGTGGCCGCCACCGTGAACGCCTGCGAGCAGCGCTCGGGCGCGTCGAGCCCTGCGGTCACCTTGACGAGCAGCGAGCCGGCCATGTGGCGATCCTACGATCGACGGCGAGCGACGGGTCGCGCACTAGACTCGGCGCGTGCTGGAGCTGCTGTTCACCGGTGTGCTCATCGCCACCGCACTGGCCGCTGGGTGGTTCGCGGTGCGCCTGGTATACGCGCTGGTCAAGGGCCGGGTCTGACTCCCAGTGATCGAGATCCCCGACGACCTCCATCCCGACTGCGTGCCGGTCGCGTGGTTGCTCGGCCGTTGGGAGGGGGCGGGGGTCGGCGACTACCCGACCGTCGAGGCGTTCCGGTTCGGTCAGGAGATCGCGTTCAGTTACACGCCCGGCAAGGCATTCCTCACGTACACGAGCCGCAGCTGGATCCTCGACGACGAGGGCAACCTGGTGCGGCCGGCTGCGGGTGAGGCCGGGTACTGGCGGCCCCAAGCCGACGGCGAGGTCGAGGTGCTCCTGGCGCACCCCACCGGGTTCGTCGAGATCTACCTCGGCCGGGTCGAGCCGGCGAAGATCGAGCTCGCGACGCGCGGTGTGTTGAAGACCGAGACCGCCAAGGACTACCGCACCGGCCACCGCCTCTACGGGCTGGTCAACGGTCGGCTGATGTACGTGTACGAGATGGCGGCGATGGGCCACGAGCTCCAGCCCCACCTGTCCGCGGAGCTGAAGCGGGTCGCCGGAGCCGCCGAGGCCCGCTCCTAGACTGGGCTCCGTGGACGACTGGCGTGCCGACCTGAGGGCCCGGGGTTACCGGCTCACCCCTCAGCGCGAGCTGGTGCTCAAGGCCGTCCAGGATCTCGACCACGCCTCTCCCGACGAGATCCTCAACCAGGTTCGCCGGACCGCCGAAGGCGTCAACGTCTCCACCGTCTACCGCACTCTCGAACTCCTCGAGAAGCTCGGCCTGGTCAGCCACACCCACCTCGGGCACGGCGCGCCCGCCTACCACGCGACCACCGAACCCGACCACGTCCACCTCGTCTGCCGGCACTGCCAACGTGTGACGGAGGTCGAGCCCGACGTGGCGACCGACCTGGTCGACAAGGTCGCCGCGAACCACGGGTTCCACACCGACGTCCGTCACCTGACGCTGTTCGGCACCTGCCGGGACTGCTCGTGAGATCCCTCTTGTGGCGGGTTGGACACCTAAACCCGGCCGTGAGGCGTTGCAAACCCGCCACAAGATGGGAGTTGTGGGGGACCGTCCGGTGTTGAGGCTCCTGTGAGCACCTACCGCAGCCCTCTACTCGCGCGCTCCGGCGCGGTCGCCGCGACCGGGCCCGACGCCGGGGTCGCCGCGCACTACGGCGACCCGATGCGCGAGCAGCGTGTGCCCGGGCCCATCGACCTCTCCCACCGCGGCGTCGTCCGGGTCACCGGGCCCGACCGCCTCAGCTGGCTGCACTCGCTGGCCACTCAGCACGTGGAGCAGCTTCCGCCCGGACAGGCCACGACAGCGCTGCTGCTCTCGCCGCACGGTCACGTCGAGCACGCCATGTACGCCGTCGACGACGGCGCGGCGTTCTGGGCCCACGTCGAGCCCGGCACCGCGCCCGCGCTGGTGGACTTCCTGGACTCCATGCGGTTCCTGCTGCGAGTCGAGGTCGCCGACGTGTCCGATGAGTTCGCCGTCGTGTGGGAGCCCGAGGCGGCACCGCACGACCTGCACCTGAGCAGGTTCACCGACCGGGGGCGTGAGGTCTTCGTGCCCAGGTCGTCGCTGGCCGTATACATCGGAGACACCGCGTCGGGCGTCTGGGCGCATGAGGCACGGCGAATCGCCGCCCACGAGCCCCGGCTCGGCTTCGACACGGACAGCCGGACCATCCCCCACGAGGTCGGCTGGATCGGCTCCGCCGTACACCTGGACAAGGGGTGCTACCGAGGACAGGAGACGGTGGCCCGCGTGCACACTCTGGGCCGTCCACCCCGACGGTTGGTGATGCTGCACCTCGACGGGTCGGTCGACCATCTTCCGGCGCACTGCGACGACGTCGAGCTCGACGGCCGCACGGTCGGCTTCGTCGGCTCCGCCGCACGTCACCACGAGCTCGGTCCGATCGCGCTGGCGCTGGTCAAGCGCAATGTCGCGGTCGATGCCGAGCTGCTCGCCGGCGGGGTCGCCGCAGCCCAGGAGGTAGTCGTCGACCCCGAGGCCGGCCTGCACGTCCGCGCCCGCTTGGGCTGACCGGCGGTCAGGTCTCGAGAAGAAGGGTGACCGGCCCGTCGTTGGTCAGCGTGACCTGCATGTGGGCACCGAACACCCCGGTCTCCACGTGGGCTCCGTACGACCGCAGGGCAGCGCAGAACGCCTCGACCAACGGCTCAGCCACCTGTCGCGGCGCCGCCGCCGCCCAGGAGGGGCGACGGCCTTTGCGGGTGTCGGCGTAGAGGGTGAACTGGCTGACCACGAGCAGCGGAGCTCGCACCTCCGACGCGGAACGCTCGCCGTCGAGGATGCGCAGCTCCCAGATCTTGCGGGCGAGGCGCCGGGCGTCGTCGACCGTGTCGTCGTGGGTGACGCCGAGCAGGACCAACAGGCCCTGGCGACCTGGACCTGCCTCGAACCCGCCGGAGCTGCCGCCGTCGGCGGTCACGGTGGCCGACGTCACCCGCTGCACCACCGCTCGCACGGGACGAGATTGTGGCAGCTCGCCCGGACGCGCCAGCTGGGGCCGCCCACGGCCGTGGCCGCTCTGAGGTACCTGCGTGGCAGGATCGCTGCCCGTGACCATGTCCGCCGACGGCGCCGCACCGCGTACCGAGGTCGTGGCCGAGGTCGTCCGGTCCGGCCTCGTCGAGAGCCGTCACCACGGCTCGGTGGTCGCGCTCGACTCCGACGGAGTGGTCGTGCTCGCGGTCGGCGACACCGGCATGCCGATGTACCCGAGATCGTCCAACAAGCCGGGCCAGGCCGCGGCAATGCTCCGGAATGGGCTCCCGCTCGACGGCGAACTGCTCGCGCTGGCCGCGGCCAGCCACTCCGGCGAGGACTTCCACATCAGGGGAGTCCGGCGGATCCTCGCGTCGGCCGGCCTGGACGAGTCGCTGCTGCGGAACACCCCCGGCTGGCCCCTCGACCAGATCGCCATGGTCGCGTACGCACGCCAAGGGCTCGACCGCTCCTCGATCGCCGCCGACTGCTCAGGGAAGCACGCGGCGATGCTGGTGACATGCACGGTCAACCGATGGCCCACCGACGACTACCTCCTGCCCGAGCACCCGCTGCAGCAGGCGATCCGCACCACGATCGCCGAGTTGGCCGGCGAGCACGTGGCCCACACCGGCGTCGACGGATGCGGCGCGCCGCTGTTCGCGCTCACCCTGACCGGTGTCGCCCGCATGTACCGGTCGCTCGCGCTCGGCGCACCGGAGTCGGCCGAGCGGCGCGTCGTCGAGGCCATCCAGGAGCATCCGCAGTGGACGAGCGGCACCACACGCCACGAGGCGAGGTTGATCCGCGCGGTCGCGGGCCTGTTCGCCAAGGCCGGGGCCGAGGGCGTCTACGCCGCGGCTCTCGACGACGGCCGTGCCGTCGCACTGAAGATCGGCGACGGTGGGTACCGAGCCCCTCCCGTCGTCATGGCGGAGGCCCTCCAGCGACTCGGCGTCGACCACCCGGTGCTGGTCGAGCTCGGCCGTACGCCGGTGCTCGGTTGGGGTGAACCGGTCGGCGAGGTCCGTGCAGCCCTGCCGTGATCATGTCTCCGTCGCGCTGGGCATGAGCCGCATGCCCAGCAACACGGCACCGGGCTTCTCCTGCAGCGTGCGCATGCCAAGCCGGCGGTAGAAGCCGATCGCGCGCTTGTTGTCGGAGCCGACGCCGAGATGGACCCCCGTGGCGCCGACGGTGACGAGGCGGTCGATCAGGTGCTCGAACATCCGGCGGCCGTTGCCCGATCCTTGCGCCGACGGCAGGAGGTCGATGTGCAGGTGTGCCGGGTACTCGGTGACGACTCCGGCGTCGGTCACCGGTGGCTGGTGCAGCAGGTGGCACAGTTGCTCGTCCGGTGTCCACGACCGACCGGCAGGCGGATCGGGGTAGCGCTCCCGCAGCGGTGGCCACCACTCCTGTTCGCACCGTCGCTCGAACTCGGCGGTGTCACGCGCGCCGAGGACGTAGCCCGTCACGGCGCCGTCGTCGTCGAGAACGAAGGCGAGCTCCGGTTCCAGGGCGAGGTACGGCCCGACGTAGACGTGTCCGAGCAGCCACGGGTCCTCATACGTCGAGCTCGCGTCCTGCCCGGAGTCACCGGTGCGCAGGCAGACCTCGTAGAGGCCGTCCCGGTCACGGGGGTGCGCTGGTCGGATCGGCATGCTCACCGATTATTCGCCGCCCCGACCCGGTCCGTACGCTGGTCCGATGCGCTCGTCACGCCGCTCGACGTGGCGGTGGGGGATCCCGGTCCTGGTCGCCGCCGCTGCTCTGGTCGGCGTCGGCGCGGCGTCCGCGGGGTCGACGACCCAGCCGCTGCGGGCCGACGGCATCACCCATGGCGACGACGGCGAGGTGGTCGACGTCCCTGTCGGCAGCGGGCGATTGTACGTGCCGGGCTCCAGCGTGCTGGCGACCGACGGCTCACTGCCGCCGCTGCGGGCCGCGCTCGTCGCAGCGGACCGGGCCTGGTTGGCAGCCGGCCGGATCCCGGCCAGAGGTACGGCGTACGAAGAACTTGCCGAGCGGGCGCTGCTGGACCTGCACCTGATGATCCGGCCCAACGGTGCCCTCATCGCTGCCAACCGCTTCCACTGGCGTTACGTCTGGCCGCGGGACGCGTCGTTCGCGATCGTGGCGCTGTCGGCCACCGGCCACCACACCGATGCGGAGCGGATCCTGCGCTTCCTCGCGGAGGTGGCGCCCGACAGCGGAGTCTGGCACGCCCGCTACCTCCCCGACGGCTCCGGCGACCCGCCCGACGCTCGGCGGCGTCAACTCGACGGCTCGGGCTGGGTGCCGTGGGCGACGTGGTTCTGGCTGGAGACGAACCCGGACCGCGCCCGCGCGGAGCAGGTGGCCGGGCACCTCGGCGAGATGGTCACCGACTCCGCCGATGCAGTGGCGCGGTCGTTGGACGAAGCGGACCTGCCGTTCGAGACGCCGGACTACTGGGAGCAGAACGGCACGCTGCTCACGCTGGGGATCGCCGCTCCGGCGCGCCTCGGCCTGCGAGCCGCCACCGCGCTCGCACCGACGCTCGGTGTCGACGGGTCGACCTGGCGACGCGCCGCCGACCGTCTGGACCATGCGATCGAGCGCGAGTTCGGCGCGCGGGGCTACCCGCGGACGGTGGCCGACGACGAACCGGAGACGGTCGGCGACCACGGGTATCCCCTGCCGCGCGAGCGCACCGGCCGCGATGCCGCCGTGACCTTTCTCGCGCCGCCGTTCGCCGCTCGGGACGTCGACGTCCACGGTGCCGTCCGGGGTGCCGTCCGCTCGCTGCGGGTCCCGAACGGCGGGCTGCGGCCCGGTGTGACGTGGCAGACCGATGTCGACGTCTCCTGGACGCCGACGACCGCCCTGTTCGCCCTCGCCTCGGCTGCCAACGGCGACACCGACGACGCCGCTACGCTGCTCACCTGGCTCGACGAGCACCGCACGCCGCTGGGCGCACTACCGGAGAAGGTGAACGAATCGGGAGAACCGGCCTCGGTCGCGCCGCTGTCGTGGACGGGATCGCTGGTGCTGCTCGCCCTCCTCGAGCTCGAAGGCGATCTTCCGATGGTGCCGTCCCCATAGACCCGTTCCGCGGTGTGGGGTATGTCACTGCCACAGCGCTTGCAAGTGCTTGCAAGAGTTAGCATGATGGTCCTTGTGTCCAAGGTCGGTTCGCTCGGTGAGTTCCTGCAGGAGCAGCGTCGCAGTGCGCAGCTCTCGCTTCGCCAGCTCGCCGACCAGACCGGGGTGAGCAACCCTTACCTCAGCCAGATCGAGCGCGGCCTACGCAGGCCGTCTGCCGAGGTGCTCCAGCAGATCGCCAAGGCGCTGCGCATCTCGGCCGAGGCCATGTACGTCCGGGCCGGCCTGCTCGATCACCCGAGCTCCGATCGCACCGTCGAGGACGCCGTCCTCGCAGACTCCGTGCTGTCCGAGCGGCAGAAACGGGTACTGCTCGACGTGTACGAGACTTTCCGCCGAGAGAACTACGAAAGGTGACTCCCGTGTCCCAGAAGAACACGACCCCCCTGTACGCCGTGGCCGGCGCCGCCGACCTCGCGGTCGCCGCACTTCGTGAGCTGCCTGCTCACGCGCCGGCCATCGCCCAGCGCGCCGAAACCTTCGGCGTCCAGGTCCGCGACCGCCTCGCCGAGCTGCCTGCCGAGCTGCAGAAGCTGCGCACCGACCTGCCCACCGACGTCCAGAAGCTCCGCATCGACCTGCCGACCCTCGTGCAGGATGTCCCGGCCAAGGTGAGGAAGTACGCGGCCGAGCTGGCAGGCGACCTCTCCGAGACTTACGCAGAGCTCGCTGTGCGTGGCGAGGAGGCCGTCGGCCGATTCCGTCGCGAGCACGCCGGCACCGTCGACACCGTTGCCGAGACCGTCGCGGACGCGGCCGACAAGGCTGCCGACGCCGCCGACAAGATGGCTGACGAGATCGCCGACGCGCCCAAGACCGCACGCAAGCGCGGTCCTGCCGCGAGCTGACGCGCTCCGCCGTATTCGTCCGTCGGCCGGTCGCGTACGCTCGGAGGCGTGCCTGACGTCTTCGGTTCCTTCCAGGACCTCGTCTTCTGGGTGCTCGCGATCGGCTCGCTCGGCCTCAAGGGCTTCGCGCTCGTCGACGCTCTGCGGGTCCGTACCGAGGCCTTCGCCATTGCCGGCAAGCAGACCAAGAACATCTGGCTGCTCATCCTGGGCATCGCGCTCGCCGTCAACGTCGTCCTCATCAACCCGATCAACTTCATCAACATCATCGGCGTCGTCGCGGCCGCCGTGTACGTCGTCGACGTCCGGCCCGCGGTGAAGCAGGTCGGACGTGGCCCCAAGCCCGGCTCCCACGACGGGCCGTACGGACCCTGGTGACGACCGACACGTGCGACTAGGGTCGGCTGCCGTGCGCCATGACCAGCACGGGCGGACCCATCGGCTCGAGCTCGACGACCAGACCCTGCGGGAGTGGGCCTGCACGGTCCGGGCCAGTGATCCGGAGGACGGGATCGTTCTGGACCGGTCCGCCTTCTATCCCGGCGGTGGTGGCCAGCCCCCGGACCACGGTGTCCTGCTCTGGGGCGGTGTGCAGACCCGCATCGTCGGCGTGCGGCTCGCCGACGACCTCTGGCTCGTCCCCGATCCCGACGACCCGCTCCCGCCGGTCGGTACTTCGGTACAAGGCGCGGTGGACGACGTCCGGCGCAGCCTGCTCATGCGTACCCACTCCGGACTGCACGTGCTGTGCGGCGTCGTCTTCCGCGACCACGGGGTGCCCGTCACCGGCGGCAACATGGAACCCGGCGAGGCACGGCTGGACTTCGACCTCCCCGAGGTTCCGCCGGGGTTCAAGGAGAGCTTGACCGAAGCGCTCAACGCCGAGGTCGCGGCCGATCGTGCGGTGCAGATCAGCGTGCTTCCGCGCGAGGAGGCCTACGGTCTGGGCCCGATCATCCGGACCGCCACCGATCTGCTACCGCCGGACCTCGAGGTCGTGCGGCTGGTCGACGTGGTCGGGCTCGATCTGCAGGCGGACGGCGGGACGCACGTGGCGTCAACGCGCCAGATCGGGCGGATCGAGGTGGTCAAGGTCGAGAACAAGGGCCGCGGCTTCCGGCGGGTCCGCATCCGGCTGCCCGACCCGAGCTGAGGGCCGCCGTCGGCGTCGGGGTTTCGAGCACGCGCTCAGGACCAGTAGACGATGACCTTGTCGCCGATCCGGACCTGGTCGAACAGGGACGCGATGGCGGCCTCGTTCCGCACGTTTACGCAGCCGTGCGACGACCCGTTGTAGCCGTTGGCGGCGAAGTCCGGGGAGTAGTGGACCGCCTGCCCGCCGCTGAAGAACATGGCGTACGGCATGGGCGTGTCGTAGAGCTTGGAGACGTGGTCGCGCGACTTCCAGCCGACGCTGAACGCGCCTTCGCGCGTCGGGGTCAGCTCGGAACCGAACCGGACGTCGAGTGTCATCTTCACCGAGCCGCCGACCACCCAGCGCAGTGACCGCGTCGACTTGTCGATGCACAGGACACGGCCGGTGGTGCACCCGGGGTCGAGCAAGGCGGTGGTGCCGTCGTTGCCTGGTGCCCGGTTGTGCATCTCGTCGTCGGTCGGCATGCGGGTCATGGCGGTCAGACGGTCCCAGGTGCGCTGGTCGACATCGCCGGTCGACGGAATGGCCCGTTTGGTCTGGAACCCCGCGACGGCCGTCGACGTCACCGGGCCGTACGTTCCCGTGACGTCCGCGTCGAACCAGCCGATCTGCTTGAGCCGCGCCTGCAGTTCGCGCACCCGGTCGCCGGAGCTTTCTGGTCCGATGATCGTCGCACCGGCCACCAGGCGGTTGTGCATCTCGTCGTCGGTGGGCTGCACCGTCATCGCGACCAGCCGGTCCCACGTGGCTTGGTCGACCTCGCCGGTGGCCGGTAGGTCACGCTTGTCCTGGAAGCCGGTCACGGCCTCGACGGTGACGGAGTCGAACTCGCCGGTGATTTCCGGGGCGTACCACTGAAGTTGCTTGAGTCTTGCCTGGAGATCGCGTACGCCGTCATTGGCGTCGCCGGCCATGTACAGGGCGGTCCGCGCCGTCGTCGGTGTCGGCGTGGCGGTGGGCGTCGGCGCGACGGTCGGCACCGGCTCCGAGGACGGTGCCGCCGAGGTGGGGTCGTCGACTGCGGTCCGATCCGTCGCCGATGCCGTGCACCCGGCGAGCGTCAGCGTCAATGCGACCATGACGACGCCGGTGCCGAACCTTCTCCCTCGCGCCACGTGACTTCCGGTCCTTCCTCCGAGAGGGCCGCCAGCGTGGCGTCCATCATCACCGATGACGCGCATGGTGCCAGGTTGGTTGCGTCGCTCAGGCGTCGCGCCGGTTACGAATCGGTCTCGACAATGGCAAGGGCCTCGTCGAACGCGGCGTAGGTCACCGCGCCGAAGAGCACGAAGACGACGTCGAGGTCCGCCGGGGTGGCGCTGACGGTCGCGACGGCGATCCTCGCGGCGTCGTCGATCGGCCAGCCGTAGACGCCGGTCGACACGGCCGGGAAGGCCATTGACTGCGCCCCGAGCTCGCCGGCCACCCGCAACGCGTTCCGGTAGCAGGAGGCCAACAGGTCGGGGTCGCGCTGGCCCGCGTTCCAGTTCGGACCCACGACGTGGATCACCCACCGGGCGGGAAGATCGCCCGCTGTCGTCCAACCGGCCCGGCCCGTGGGCAGCCCGTCGGGGAACCGGCGTACGCAGTCGGCGAGGATCGCCGGGCCGCCGACGCGGTGGATCGCCCCGTCCACTCCGCCGCCGCCTCGCATCGCGGTGTTGGCGGCGTTGACGATGGCATCGACCCGCTGCGCGGTGATGTCGCCCTCGACGAGACGGACGCGCACTACGGGCTCCCGGTGAGATCGATTGCTCATGTTGGGCGTGTCGGCGCGGCATCGCCGCGCACGGATGCACGAAGATATCTCACGACGACGAGGCCCCTCCATGTATGAGATGGAGGGGCCTCGCCGATTCGACAGTGCCCGCGCCTCCGATCGCTCGGTGGCCGGCTCCGCCGAACCCGCCACCTGCGATGTCGACCTTGCCGGTCGCCCGGTTTCCCGGAACATCCAGTGCCCTGGAGGTGAACCTCTGGGCTGGTCTCCATCGCTGGCGACGTGAGAGATTTCTAGCCCTCGGGACCATGCCGCGCAAGGGGGCAGCGACTTTTTCTTCGGCACTTTTGTGGACCGCCGGGGATGTCCACAGGAGTGCTCCGGTTTCCCCCACCCCGGGCGAGTTATCCACGGGTTCGTCCACTGGTTCGTGCACAGCCGCAGCCGTCCCTGCGGTCGCCGGACCGGGCCTGGCATGCTCGTGTCCGTGACGCGCGCACCGTCCGAGCACGCCGAAACCGTCGTACGCGACCACCTGGCGGCAACCGGAGCGCCGTGGGAGGAGAGCGCGCCCGGGCGGTTCTCCGTCGAGCTACCCGGTGAGCGCAAGCTCAAGATCTCGTGCAGCCTCGCCGTGCGCGAGCACAGCCTCGTCGTCAACGCCTTCGTCGCCCGGCGCCCGGACGAGAACCACGCCGGCGTCCACCGCTGGCTGCTGGAGCGCAACGCGCGGCTGTCCGGCGTCGCGTTCGCAGTCGACGCCACCGGCGACATCTACCTCGTTGGGCGACTGCCCCTGCATGCGGTCACAGCCGACGAGATCGACCGCCTCCTCGGCGTCGTGCTGGACGCCGCCGACTCGTCGTTCAACGTGATCCTCGAGTTGGGCTTCGCCGGTTCGATCCGGCGGGAATGGGAGTGGCGGCTGGCCCGCGGCGAGTCGACCCGCAACCTCGAGGCGTTCGAGCACCTGCGGCCCGAGCCTTGACCGTGGGTCTCGCTAGGCTCCGCCGCATGCATTACCGCCTGGTCCTGCTGCGTCATGGCGAGAGCGATTGGAACGCCAAGAACCTGTTCACCGGGTGGGTCGACGTCGATCTCACCGACAAGGGCAGGGCCGAGGCCCAGACCGGCGGCGAGCTCGTCGCCCGCCGTAAGCTGCTGCCCGACGTGCTGCACACCAGCGTGTTGCGCAGGGCGATCCGCACAGCCGAGATCACGCTGCATGCGGCTGAGCGATCGTGGGTGCCGGTCCGCCGCTCGTGGCGGCTCAACGAGCGCCACTACGGGGCACTGCAGGGCAAGGACAAGAAGCAGACGCTCGACGAATTCGGGGAGCAGCAGTTCATGCTCTGGCGGCGCTCGTACGACACGCCGCCACCCCCGATCGCCGATGACGACGAGTTCTCGCAGGTAGGTGACCCGCGCTATGCGGACCTTCCTCCAGAGCTCATGCCACGCACCGAGTGCCTGGCCGACGTGGTCAGGCGCATGCTGCCGTACTGGTACGACGCGATCGTCCCCGACCTCAGGCGCGGGCTCACCGTGGCGGTCGTCGCCCACGGCAACTCACTGCGTGCACTCGTCAAGCACCTCGACGGCCTCTCCGATGAGGAGGTCGTCGCCCTGAACATTCCGACCGGTGTGCCTCTGCTCTACGTGCTCGACGACGCCACGCGCCCGGTGACGTCGGGGGGCGAGTACCTCGACCCAGAGGCTGCCGCCGAAGCCATCGAAGCCGTCAAGAACCAGGGTCGCTGATCCCCAGGTCGGGGCGTCAGTGGGCGGGGCCGTCCGGGGACCATTCCACCTCGCCGGTGACGAGGTAGCGGACATTGGCAGCGACGTTGACCGCGTGGTCGGCGAAGCGCTCGTAGTACCGGCCGAGCAGGGCCACGTCGACCGCGACCTCGACGCCGCGGGTCCAGTCGTCGTCGAAGATGACGATGAACAGCGAACGGTGCAGGCGGTCCATCTCGTCGTCGTCGCCGGCCAGCTCGGCGGCGCCCTCGAGATCGCGGGTGCCCAGCACGGCGCCGGCCTTGGTCGCCATCGCCTCGGCGGTCCGGCCCATGTCCTTGAAGGTCGTGCGGAACTCCTCGGGGATCGCGACATCGGGATAGCGCATCCGGGCCACCTTCGCCACGTGCACGGCGAGGTCGCCCATCCGCTCGATGTCCGAGCTGCTGCGCTGGGCGGACAGTACGGCCCGCAGGTCGCCGGCCACCGGAGCCTGCCTGGCCACGAGCTCGAGGATCCGTTCCACGATCTCGAGCTGGTCGCGGTTGAGGCTGACGTCGGCGGCGACCGTCCGGTCGGCGAGCTGGATGTCGGCCTCGAGCAGCGCCGTCGTGGCGGTGCGGATCTGCTCGCCGGCCTTGCGGGTCATCCCGATCAGCCGGCTCGTGACGTCGTCGAGCTGCTCTTGGTAGGCCTGACGCATACGGAAGTCGCCTCACAGAAACAGTGGTGGGTCGGGTTCGGGTCTCCACAGGCTAGGTCGGTCGAGATGGCCGGTCGGCTCTGTCAGGTGAACCGGCCGGTAAGACTCGGTGAACAACGCTACGCCGCCGGTCACCGGGGCTGCCGCAGGATTCGGCCCGATGGTGTGGGACACCTAGCATGAGCGAGTGTGGACACCGTCACGACCGCAGCGCTGACGGCCTGCGTAGGCGCGCTCGTGGGCCTGGCTGCCGGCCTGGCCTTCCGGGCCAGTGAGCGGGAGCAGCGTCGGGTGCCGTCGGCGCCTGAGCCCGCGGTGCCGGGCGGCGTCGACGAGGTGTTGTCGGTGCTCCGCGGCGGTGCGGTCCTGCTCGACGGCAACCTGAACGTGGTCAAGTCCAGCCCGTCTGCGCACGCGTTCGGGTTGGTCCGCCAGGACCGCATCGCCGTGCCGGAACTGTTGGACGTGGCGCGTTCGGTGCTGCGCGACGGGCAGATCCGCGAGGCCCGGCTGGAATACTCCCGCTCCCGCGACTCCGCCCAGAGGTTGCATGTCGCTGCGCGGGTGGCGCCGTTGACCCACGGGCTGCTGCTGGTCCTCGTCGAGGACCGCACCCACGCGTTCCGCGTCGACGAGATCCGCAGGGACTTCGTGGCCAACGTCTCCCACGAGCTCAAGACACCGGTGGGGGCGCTGAGCCTGCTCGCGGAGGCTGTCCAGGATGCGAGTGGCGATCCCGAGGCGGTGCGGCGCTTCGCCGCCAGGATGCAGCAGGAGGGTAGCCGGCTGACCCGGCTGGTCCAGGAGATCATCGACCTGTCCCGGCTCCAGTACGACGACCCGGTGGACTCGCCCGACCCCGTCGAGGTCGACGACGTCGTGGCCGCGGCCGTCGACCGCAGCCGCGTGGACGCCGAGAACCGCCAGATCCGGCTTGCCTCGGGCGGCGACGCCGGGCTGCAGGTGCTCGGCAACGAGGCTCAACTCGTCGTCGCCCTCGGCAATCTGGTCGAGAACGCCGTGGCGTACAGCGAGCCGCACGAGAGGGTCGCGGTCGGAATCCGGCGGCGCGACGACGTCGTGGAGATGAGCGTCACCGACCAAGGTCCGGGCATCCCCGAGGCCGAGCTCGACCGGATCTTCGAGCGCTTCTACCGAGTCGATCCGGCCCGGTCCCGCGCGACCGGCGGCACCGGCCTGGGACTGTCCATCGCCAAACACGTCGCCGCCAGCCATGGCGGCGACGTGTCCGTGTGGAGCGTGCGCGGCTCGGGATCGACGTTCACCCTGCGGCTGCCGCTGCACCGCCACCGGCCCGGGCAACCGTCCGAGCCGGAAGTCGCGATACCGGAGGCCACATCGTGACCCGTGTGCTCGTCGTGGAAGACGAGGAATCGTTCAGCGACGCTCTGTCCTACATGTTGCGCAAGGAGGGATTCGAGGTCTCTGTGGCGCCGACCGGCAACGACGCGCTGGACGAGTTCGACCGGAGCGGAGCCGACCTGGTGTTGCTCGACCTGATGCTGCCCGGTCTGCCCGGGACGGAGGTCTGCCGGCAGCTGCGGACCCGGTCGAGCGTGCCGGTGATCATGCTCACTGCCAAGGACTCGGAGGTCGACAAGGTCGTCGGGCTCGAGCTCGGCGCCGACGACTATGTCACCAAGCCGTTCTCGTCCCGCGAGCTGGTGGCGCGCATCAGAGCGGTCCTGCGCCGCGGAACCGATACCGCGGATCTCACGCCGGGCGTGCTCGAGGCCGGTCCGGTCCGGATGGACGTCGAACGGCACGTCGTCACGGTCGGTGGACAGGAGGTGCGCCTGCCGCTGAAGGAGTTCGAGCTGCTCGAGCTGCTGCTCCGCAACGCCGGTCGTGTCCTCACCCGAGGTCAGCTCATCGACCGGATCTGGGGGGCCGACTACGTCGGCGACACGAAGACCCTCGACGTCCACGTCAAGCGCCTGCGCGCAAAGATCGAGCCCGATCCGGCACAGCCCACCTATCTGCTGACGGTGCGAGGCCTGGGCTACAAGTTCGAGGCCTGACGCCGGCTACTCGGTCGGAAGTTCGCGCGGGGCGATGAGCGCGTCCTCGTAGACGCCCTCCGCCGGTTGGACGAGTGCGTCGACGGTGATCCGCGGGGCGTCCTCGAAGAGGAACTCGACCTCGACGAAACTGCCCGGCACGGTGTCGGCGTCGTCGACGTCGAGGCGGGTGCCCTCCGGGCCGAGGGTCGCGTACCCACCCGCCGGGATGGTGAGATCGCCACCGGTCGGTGTGGCCGTGGCCTCGCCGACGCGCACCTCGACCAACCGGTCCCGCTCGCCCCTGTTGGCGAACGAGGCGAGGACGGTCGAGGCGTCGCCGGACTCGCTGGCGACAACGAGCACGTTGCGCACCGCGACGTCCCCCGCCTCGGCGCTGACCCCGTCGGCCGGTGTGTACCACTGCTGCGTCTGGGTCCGGACGGAACCGCAGCCGGCCAGCGCGAGCGCCAGCACCGAAACGGCCGCAAGTGTGGCGACGGGCTGCCTGCGGACGGGGTTCACCGTGGTGCTCCTCGAAAACGTCGATCGTGCGTGCAGGTCGCCGGGCGGCGACCAACCGGACCCCAGAGTACCGACGCACCCGCGCGACGCGGTGGAGTCACCCGAGCGCGCTGCGAGCGAATAGCACGGCGACCGCCAGCCCGCCGACCCCGATCGCGGCCGGGAACGCGGCGCGGTCACCGGACGGCGTCGCAGCCACGAGCGCGAGGAGAGCACCGGCGGCGAATGCCGCCCATTCCCAGGCCGGTGGAGGGCCTGGTGGACCCAGGACCAGCAGGACGAGCGCGGCCAGGAGCGCGGCCGCCGTACCGATCCGCAGCGCCTGCGGACTGAGCCGTTGCGGCAGGCCCCGAACTCCGGCTGCCCGGTCGCCGGACTGGTCGGGCAACACGTTGGCGCCATGCGCGCCGACGCCCAGGCAGGCGCCCGCCGCCACCATCCATGCCGGTGGCAGCTCACCGGCCGGCGACACCAGCCACACCACCACGGGCAGGAGCCCGAACCCCACCGCGTACGGGACCCAGGACCAGACCGTGCGCTTGAGCCCGACGTCGTAGCCCAATGCCGCCACGACCGCGATCAGGTGACACACCCCGGGAACCGTTCCCAGCGACAGAGAAAGCGGCACGCACACTACGCCGGCGGCCACCGCGGCGAGGGCGACCTCGCGCGTACCGACCCGGCCCGCGGCCAGGGGCTTGTCGGTGCGCTCCGACGCCCGGTCCAGGTCGCTGTCCACCAGGTCGTTCACCCATCCGACGCAGAGCTGGCCGGCGAACACGGCCGCGGCGAGAGTCGCGAGCACCACACCGCGGACACCGGCGACCGCCGCCAATGCGGTGGTCAGCGAGGTCACCGCGGCCGTGGGCAACGGATGACAGGCGAGTAGCAGGCCGCGAAGCCGCCAGGGCACACGCAGCCCGCGTCCGGCAGTTCCGTGGCCGTCATCCACAGAGCCAGTATCCGGGGTGTCACGCCGACCGTGCGACCGCCGCGAAGCACGGGAGCGACGAGTTTGTCAAGCCTGGGCTTGGCTTCTGACCAGCGCAAACGTGACCGGGGCTCTTGCGCCGCGTGTTATCCTAGTCACAGGAAGGGGACAGAACCATATGACATTCAAGGTCGGCGAGACGGTTGTCTATCCGCACCATGGGGCCGCGCTCATCGAGGCGATCGAGTCCCGTGTCATCAAGGGAGAGGAGTGCAAATACCTCGTCCTGAAGGTCACCCAGGGTGATCTGACCGTCCGCGTCCCCGCGGACAATCTCGACCTCGTAGGCGTCCGCGACGTCGTCAACCAGGAAGGACTCGACCGGGTGTTCGAGGTGCTCCGCGCACCGCACACCGAAGAGCCGACGAACTGGTCGCGTCGCTACAAGGCCAACCTCGAGAAGCTCGCGTCGGGCGATGTCATCAAGGTCGCCGAGGTCGTTCGCGACCTGTGGCGCCGCGAGCGTGACCGCGGCCTGTCCGCCGGCGAGAAGCGGATGCTCGCCAAGGCCCGCCAGATCCTCGTCTCGGAGCTTGCGCTGGCCGAGCACACCAACGAAGACAAGGCGGAGACGCTGCTCGACGAGGTCCTCGCCAGCTGAGCGCTCGAATGTCCGCCGGCCCCCGCCCTCCTGGGTGCGGGGGCCGTTGCGTCCTGTGGCCGTTGATCACGTTCACCACCCTGGTGGACGGTTCACCAGGTTCACGAACCTGGTGAAGGGTCAACGAGCATGGTGAACGTGATCAACGGCGCACGGCCGGAGGGGACGGCATGACGACTGCGTGCATCCTCGTGGCGGCCGGCCGTGGTGACCGGCTCGGCCCGGGTGGGCCCAAGGCCCTGCGCCTACTTCTGGACGAGCCGCTGCTGGTCCACGCGGTCCGCGCTGCCATGGCGTCAGGTGCCGTCGACCTCGTAGCCGTGGCGGCGTCGCCCGGCGATGCCGACGAAGTCCGTTACCTGCTGACCAGGCACGCCCCGCACCTCGTCGTCGTGCCTGGGGGAGCGACCCGCCGCCGCTCGGTCGCCGCAGCCCTCGCCGCACTTCCTGCGTCGGTCGACGTCGTGCTGGTCCACGACGCCGCGCGGTGCCTCGCGCCTCCCGCCCTGTTCTCGGCGGTCGCGAAGGCCGTCTTGGACGGCGCCGATGCTGTGGTCCCGGCGCTCCCCGTCGCCGACACGGTCAAGCAGGTGGCCGGTGAGGTCGTTGTCGCCACGCTCGACCGGTCGCAGCTACGTGCTGTCCAGACGCCGCAGGGTTTCCGACGTGCCGTGCTCGAGCACGCGCACGCGACGGTAGACGAGGACGCGACGGACGACGCCGGCATGGTGGAGCGCACCGGCGTCGCCGTACGTGTCGTGCCCGGCGACGAGGAGGCATTCAAGATCACCCGGCCGCCGGATCTGGTGTTCGCCGAGGCTGTGCTGGTTCACCGCCGGGCCGACCGGCCATGACGGCGAGGGTCGGGATCGGCGTCGATGTCCATCCGCTCGAGGTCGGCCTGCCGTGCTGGGTCGCCGGGTTGCTGTGGGCCGACGAGCCGGCCGGCTGCTCGGGGCATTCCGACGGCGACGTCGCGGCGCACGCGGCCTGCGACGCGCTCCTGTCAGCCGCCGGGCTCGGTGACCTCGGCGGTGTGTTCGGCACCGACCGGCCGGAGTGGTCGGGAGCCTCCGGCGTGGCGTTCCTCGCCGAGGTCGCTCGTCTCGTCGGTGTGGCGGGCTTCCGGGTCGGCAACGTCGCCGTCCAGGTCGTCGGCGAACGGCCACGGATCGGATCGCGGCGGGCCGAGGCCGAGCAGGTCCTGTCGGCGGCCGTCGGCGCACCGGTGACCGTCAGCGGAACCACCACGGACGGGCTCGGGCTCACCGGCCGGGGCGAGGGCCTGGCCGCCGTCGCCACCGCGCTCTTGGTTCCCCACGACGACGGTCGGCACGACCACGACGACCAGAGCACTGCGTAGGCAGCCGCAGCGACACCTGCGGCATGGCCTTGGTCGTGAAGATCGTCGTACAGACTGGCACGCTCAGCACCCTGTCTAGGGCGCCACGGCGATCTTCACAGCCACGTGCGGGCCGGTCCGGGCGACGCTGGATAGGCTTGTGCAGGTGAGTCTCCGCCTGTACGACACCGCCACCCGTGAGGTCCGCGACTTCGTCCCGCTCCGGCCGGGCAAGATCGGGATCTACCACTGTGGCCTGACCGTGCAGGGGCCGCCACATATCGGTCACATCCGCAAGGAGGTCGTCTTCGACCTCCTTCGGCGCTGGCTCGAGCACACCGGGCATGAGGTCACCCTGGTCGCCAACGTCACCGACATCGACGACAAGATCCTGATCAAGGCGGCCGAGGCCGGCCGGCCCTGGTGGGCGCTCGCGTTCGCCAACGAACGTGCGCTCGACGCCGCCTACGACGTCCTCGGGTGTCTGATGCCCACCTACCAGCCGCGGGCAACGGGCCATGTCCCCGAGATGGTTGAGCTCATGAACGAGCTCGTCGACCGCGGTCACGCCTACCCCGCCGCCGACGGGTCCGGCGACGTCTACTTCGACGTGCGGTCCTGGCCCTCGTACGGCGAACTGTCGCACCAGCGGATCGACGACATGGAGCCAGCGGCCGATGCCGACCCGCGGGGAAAACGCGACCCTCGCGACTTCGCGTTGTGGAAGGGCCACAAGGGCGGCGAGCCGGAGAGCGCGTCGTGGCCCACTCCCTACGGCCGTGGCCGCCCCGGATGGCACCTCGAGTGCTCCGCGATGGCGGCCAAGTACCTTGGCGACGAGTTCGACATCCATGGCGGCGGCCTCGACCTGCGGTTCCCGCACCACGAGAACGAGCTCGCCCAGTCGCGCGCGGCCGGTCAGGGCTTCGCCCGCTGGTGGATGCACAACGCGATGCTCAACCTCGGCGGCGCCAAGATGAGCAAGTCGGTGGGCAACACCCTGCTGGTCTCCGAGGTGGTCAAGCGGGTTCGCCCGGTCGAGCTGCGCTACTACCTGGTCGCCGCCCACTACCGCAGCGAGATCGAGTTCTCCGAAGAGTCGCTGGCCGCAGAGGGAGCAGCCTTTCGGCGGCTGGAGGGTTACGTTCAGCGCGCGACCGAGGTGACGGGCGGCGTCGATCCCGAGGCGACACCGCTGTGCGCCGACTTCGCCGTTGCGATGGACGACGACCTCGCCGTCCCGCGCGCGCTCGCCGCGCTGTTCGAGACGGTGCGGGAGGGCAATACGCTACTGGCCGCAGGCAACTCGCCTGTCCTGCGCGGAAATCTCAGGTCGGTCAGGGCGATGCTCGCCGTCCTCGGGCTCGACCCGCTCGCAGCGCCATGGTCCGGTGGTACCGCAGCCGGTGCAGCCGGCGAACGGCTCCATGATGTCGTTGACTCGCTCGTCGGAGCGCTGATCGAGCAGCGTCAGGAGGCCCGCGCGCGCAAGGACTTCGCCACTGCCGACGCGCTGCGCGACCGGCTCAAGGCAGCGGGTGTGGCCGTTGAGGACACCCCAGCCGGTCCACGCTGGGAGCTCGCCGACGACACCGGGGACATCTGATGGCCGGCAACTCCCAGCGCCGGGGCGCGATGCGCAAGTCCGGAACCAAGAAGGGCATGGTCGTCGGGTCCGGCGGCCAGCGACGCAAAGCGCTGGAAGGCAAAGGGCCTACACCGAAGGCCGACGAGCGGCCGGGCCACCCCGGATCCCGCCGGGCCAACGCGGCCCGACGAGCCGCGCCGACCGGTCGCGGCGGCACACGCGATCGGCAGACCGAGCGCGGTCGCCCCGGCACGGCCGAGACCGTGGCGGGCAGGAACTCCGTTGTCGAGGCCTTACGGGCGCACGTGCCGGTCAAGGCGCTGTACGTCGCCGAGCGGATCGACGTCGATGACCGCGTGCGCGAGATTCTGAGGATCGCGGCCGGCGGCCGCCTGCCGCTCCTGGAGGCCCCACGGTCCGAGCTCGACCGGGTCACCGGTGGCGCCGTGCACCAGGGCGTGGCGCTGACGGTGCCGCCCTACCAGTACGCCCACCCCGACGACCTGGTGGCCGCCGCTCACGACGCGGGCGAGGCGCCGCTGGTCGTGGCGCTCGACGGCGTGACCGATCCGCGCAACCTCGGAGCGGTCGTGCGGTCCGCCGCTGCATTCGGGGCGCACGGCGTCGTGGTGCCCGAGCGTCGCAGCGCCGGCATGACCGCAGGCGCGTGGAAGACGTCGGCCGGAGCGGCCGCCCGGGTGCGAGTCGCCAGAGCGACGAACCTGGCCCGTCAACTGCGCTCGTACGCCGACGCCGGCCTGTTCGTGATCGGCCTGTCCGGCGAAGGTGATCTCGAGATCGCTGCGGTCGAGGTGGCCGCGGAGCCCCTGTGTCTCGTGGTCGGGTCCGAGGGTGCAGGCCTGTCCCGGGTGGTCCAGCGGGCGTGCGACCTGGTGGTGCGGATCCCGATCGCGCGTGAGGTCGAGTCGCTCAATGCGGGCGTGGCGGCCGGGATCGCCCTCTACGAGGTCGCGCGCTCCCGCCGCTCACAGGTCGCACCACTTCCGCTCCCGGAATGATCACGTGGAGGTAGGACGTCGTGCCGGTGGACCGGATGCTCCCCACCCCCGAGGCCCGCGAACTGATCGCCCTCGTCCGCGACATCGCCGACGCAGAACTGGCCCCGCGCGTCGACGCCGCGGAGGCGGCGGGGGAGTACCCGCGTGACGCAGTGCGGACGCTGGGCCGCTCGGGCCTGCTGGGCCTCCCCTACGACGAGGGCGGCGCGCAGCCCTACGAGGTGTACCTCCAGGCAGTCGAGGAGGTCGCCGCCCGGTGGGCGACGGTCGGACTGTCGATGAGCGTCCACACACTCTCGTGCTGGCCGGTGGCCGCGTACGGCACGCCCGAGCAGCGTGCGCGCTGGATGCCCGGCATGGTCGGCGGCGACCTGCTGGGGGCGTACTGCCTGTCCGAGGCGCACGCGGGTTCCGACGCCGCTGCGCTGTCGACGCGCGCGGTGCGCGACGGTGACGGGTACGTGCTCACCGGCGCCAAGGCCTGGATCACCCACGCCGGTCTCGCCGACTTCTACACCGTCATGGCGCGCACCTCCGACGACGGGCCACGGGGGATCTCGTGCTTCCTGGTGCCGGGCGACTCCGCCGGGCTCTCCTTCGGCGCGGCGGAACGGAAGATGGGCCTGTCGGCGTCGCCGACCCGAGTCGTGAACCTCGACGGCGTACGGGTGCCTGGCGACCATCTGATCGGCGCCGAGGGCCAGGGCTTCACGATCGCGCTCGCCGGGCTCGACTCCGGACGGCTGGGCATCTCCGCCTGCGCGACCGGCCTGGCCCAGGCGGCCGTCGACGCAGCAACGACGTACGCCAAGCGGCGCGAGCAGTTCGGCAAGCCGATCATCGACCACCAGGGAGTCGGCTTCCTGCTCGCCGACATGACCGCCGCGGTCGACTCGGCCCGGGCCACCTACCTCGCGGCGGCACGCCGACGCGACGCCAGAGTGCCGTACACCCGCGCGGCGAGTGTCGCCAAGCTCGTCGCGACCGACAACGCCATGCGGGTGACGACCGACGCCGTCCAGGTCCTCGGTGGCACCGGCTACACCCGCGACTTCCCCGTGGAGCGGTACTTCCGCGAGGCCAAGGTCATGCAGATCTTCGAGGGAACCAACCAGATCCAGCGGCTGGTGATCGCGCGCCAACTCGCCCGCTCGGCGATCTCCTGATCAGGTGGTTCCCAGCTCGTCGGCGACGACCACCGGAAGATCGGGCTGGGTCGGCGGGCCCCCCAGCACCGCGTCCTCGTCGGGCTTGTGCCGCAACACGTTGTCGACGTAGGAGCGGGCGGCGTCGACGTTGCCGATCTCCCGGCCGGCCTGCTCCGACAGGTACCACCGGTGCTCGAGAACCTCGTGGTAGGCCTCGGGCCCGGTCAGCTTGCCCCGCAGATCTCGCGGGATGGCCCGGAGGACGGGCTCGTAGGCGTCGTTGACCCAGTGATAGGCGACGATCTCCTCGTCCTCGCCCTGCTGGTCGGTTGATGCGGAGTACGCGTCGAGGTCGTTCAACAGCCGGCGCGCCTGGTTCTCCTGCGCGTCGATTCCGGTCAGCCGGATCAGCCGCCGCGAGTAGTGCCCGGGGTCGACGACCTTCGGCTGAACGCGGACCGTGCGGCCGCCGATGTCGGTGACGATGTCGAGTTCGGCCACGTCGAAGCCGAGCTCGTTGAGCCGCTCGACCCGGCGGGCGATCCGCCACCGGTCGTTGACGTCGAACGCCTCCCAGCCGGTGAGCTCGTCCCACAGGCTCTCGTAGCGCTCGACGACGAGGTCGGGTGTCGCGGTGGGGTCGACGGTGTCATCCAGACGCCCACCGGCTTGCAGGTCCATCAGCTCGCCGGCGATGTTCACCCGGGCGTTCTCGATGTCGTGACGGCGCTGCCCGTCGGACAGCGATCGGTGCATCTCGCCGGTCTCGGCGTCGACGAGGTAAGCGGCGAACGCGCCCGCGTCACGGCGGAACAGCGTGTTCGACAGCGAGACGTCGCCCCAGAAGAAGCCCAACAGGTGCAGCCGCACGAGAAGCGCGACCAGCGCGTCGATCAGCCTGTCCACGGTGTCGCGGCGCATCATGCGGGAGAACAGCGCGCGGTAGGGCAGCGAGAACTGCAGATGCTGCGTCACCAGCACCGGCTCCAGCGGGGTTCCGTCCGGCGCATCGCGGCCGCGGACGATCCCGACCGCCTCGACCGCCGGCACGCCCAGCCGCTCGAGATCACGCAGGAGCTGGTACTCCCGCACGGCGAAGGACTCGACGACCTCCTTGAGCGCGTAGACGCGACCGTTCAGCCGGGTGAAACGCACCACGTGCCGTGAGATGCCGCGGGGCAGGGCGACGAGGTACCACTCCGGCCATTCCTCGAGCGGCATGTCCCACGGCAGGTCCAACAGCGCCTGCTGCTCGCCCGGCGCGGCGAGAATCCGCAACTCCACGGGCGCCATCCTCCCACCGTGCCGGCGGCACCCTTCAGGTCACGAGGGCAGGCGCTCCCCGGTCTTGACCGAGAAGCAGTGCTCGCCGCCCTGCTTGATCTTCAGGAAGACCTTCTCGCCCTTCTGTGGTTCGTTTCGCGGCTCGACCCGGGCGATGATCGTCCTGTTGGCGAGCGCGGCGTTCGGGTCGGTGGCCGCAGGCCCCACTGCCTCGCCGTACAGGTAGGCGTCCGAGCCGAGCTCCTCGACGACGTCGACGACGACCGGGAATGCGCCCGCGCCCTCCTCCGCGGGCTCCAGCGACTCGGGGCGGAAGCCCAGGATGATCTGTTCCGAGCCCTCAGCTGCCACCGCCTCGACCGTGGCGCGGGACAGCGGGAGGTGCGCGTTGCCCAGGTTCGCGTGGCCGTCGCTCAACGTGAACGTGGCGATGTTCATTGCCGGCGAGCCGATGAAGCCCGCCACGAAGACGTTGGCCGGCTTGTCGTAGAGGCTGAGCGGGGTGTCGACCTGCTGCAGTAGCCCGTCGTTGAGAACGCAGACCCGGTCACCCATCGTCATCGCCTCGATCTGGTCGTGTGTGACATAGACGGTCGTGATGCCGAGCCGGCGCTGCAAGGAGGCGATCTGGGTGCGCGTGGATACTCGCAGCTTCGCGTCGAGGTTGGACAGCGGCTCGTCCATCAGGAAGACCTGCGGCTCACGCACGATCGCCCGACCCATGGCGACACGCTGGCGCTGGCCGCCGGAGAGCGCCTTGGGCTTGCGCGCGAGGAAGCCCTCGAGTTCGAGCAGCTTGGCGGCGTCCTGGACGCGCCGGGCGATCTCGTCCTTCTTCACGCCGGCGATCTTCAGGGCGAAGCCCATGTTGTCGGCCACGCTCATGTGCGGGTAGAGCGCGTAGTTCTGGAAAACCATCGCGATGTCGCGGTCCTTCGGCGGGATGTTTGTGACGTCGCGCTCGCCGATGTGGATGGAACCGGAGTCGACGTCCTCGAGGCCGGCGAGCATCCGCAGGGCGGTGGATTTTCCGCTTCCGGAGGGGCCGACCAGGACGACGAACTCGCCGTCACCCACATCGAGGCTGAGGCTGTCGACCGCGGGCTTCTCGGTGCCT
>DATHII010000156.1:0-2932 GCA_035316885.1 Jiangellaceae bacterium
GCACGCCTACGTCAAGCTCTGGAAGCACCACGCCGCGCAGACCCACGCAGACCGGATCAACGCGGTGGCACGCGAGCGCGGCGAGCCGTGGCTGCCCCGCTACGGCGGGCTGATCTCCAGCGAGTGGGAGTTCGCGAAGGCGTTGCAGATCCTGGAGGAAGACCCGCACGTGTACGCGGCCACCGAACGTTGGGTCGAAGCCGCCGACTGGATCATCTGGCAGCTGTGCGGCCGGTACGTCCGGAATGCCTGCACCGCCGGCTACAAGGGCATCAGGCAGGACGGCCGGTACCCGTCCCGCGACTACCTGGCCGCCCTCAACCCGGAGTTCGCCGGGTTCGTCGAGGACAAGCTCGACCAGCCGATCGGGCAGCTCGGCGAGCGAGCCGGCGGCCTCACCAGGCAAGCGGCCGCATGGACCGGGCTGCCCGAAGGCATCGCCGTCGCAGTCGGCAACGTCGACGCGCACGTCACCCCACCAGCGGCCAACGCGATCGAGCCGGGCCGGATGGTGGCCATCATGGGCACGTCGACCTGCCACGTGGTCAACGGCGAGGTGCTCCGCGATGTCCCCGGCATGTGCGGTGTCGTGGACGGAGGCATCCTCGCCGGCTACTGGGGATACGAAGCCGGCCAGAGCGGCGTCGGCGACATCTTCGCCTGGTTCGCCGACACCTCCGCCCCGCCCGAGTACCACGCCGAGGCCGAACGGCGCGGGCTCGACATCCACGACCACCTCTCGCAGCTGGCGGCCCAACAGCGGGTCGGCGAGCACGGCCTGATCGCCCTGGACTGGCACAACGGCAACCGCTCGGTCCTGGTCGACCACGAGCTCTCCGGTGCCGTGGTGGGTCAGACGCTGGCCACCCGCCCGGAGGACACCTACCGGGCGCTGCTGGAGGCCACGGCCTTCGGCACCCGCACGATCATCGAGGCGTTCTCGGCGTCGGGCATCGAGGTCAGCGAGCTGGTCATCGCCGGCGGCCTGCTGAAGAACCGGTTCCTGATGCAGACCTACGCCGACGTCACCGGCCTGCCGCTGTCCACGATCACTTCAGAGCAGGGACCCGCGCTGGGCTCGGCCATCCATGCCGCCGTGGCGGCAGGTACCTATCTGGACGTCCGAACGGCGGCCGCCGCCATGGGCCGGTCCGAGCGGGCCGTCTACACACCCGACCCGGACCGTGCGGCCGCCTACGACGCGCTCTACGCCGAGTACGTCACGATGCACGATTACTTCGGTCGCGGGGCAAACGACGTCATGCACCGGCTGCGCGACATCAAGCGCCGCGCGGTGGCCAGATGACCGCGGACGCCCGCGACCCGATCGCCGCGCTGCGCCGCACGGTCTGTGACCTGCACGCCGAGCTGGTCCGGTACGGCCTGGTCGCCTGGACCGCCGGAAACGTCTCCGGCCGGGTGCCCGGCACCGACCGGTTCGTGATCAAGCCCAGCGGGATCGGCTACGAGCAGCTGTCACCGGAGGTGATCGTCGTGTGCGATCTCGACGGCGTGCTGGTCGATGGAGACCTCGCCCCGTCCAGCGACACCGCGGCGCACGCGTATGTCTACCGCCACCGGCCTGACGTCGGCGGCGTGGTCCACACGCACTCCACCTACGCGACGGCCTGGGCGGCCCGAGGCGAGCCGATCCCCTGCGTTCTCACCGCGATGGCCGACGAGTTCGGCGGCGAGATTCCGGTCGGCCCCTTCGCCCTTATCGGCGACGACTCGATCGGTCGCGGAATCGTGGCGACGCTGGACAAGCACCGCTCCCCCGCCGTGCTGATGCAGAACCACGGCGTGTTCACCGTCGGCCCGGACGCCCGCGCCGCCGTCAAGGCGGCCGTGATGTGCGAGGACGTCGCCCGCACCGTCCACATCGCCCGCCAGCTCGGCGAGCCGCTCCCCATCGAGGCCGCCCACGTCGACCGGCTCTACGAGCGCTATCAGAACGTCTACGGGCAGAGGAGTCACTGACATGGACAACGCCGAATGCTGGTTCCTGACCGGAAGCCAGGGCCTCTACGGCGAGCAGACCCTGCGGCAGGTCGCCGAGCAGTCCCAACGGATCGCGGCGGCGCTGGACAAGGCTCCCGAGCTCCCGGTACCGGTCGTCTGGAAGCCGGTGCTCACCGACTCCGAGTCCATCCGCCGCGTCTGCCTGGACGCGAACGGCTCGGACGCGTGTGTCGGCGTCATCGCCTGGATGCACACCTTCTCCCCCGCCAAGATGTGGATCGCCGGCCTGGACGTCATGCAGGTGCCGCTGCTGCACCTGCACACGCAGGCCAACGTGGCGCTGCCGTGGTCCGAGATCGACATGGACTTCATGAACCTGAATCAGGCGGCCCACGGCGACCGCGAGTTCGCCTACATCCAGACCCGCCTCGGCGTCCCACGCAAAACGGTCGCCGGGCACGTGAGCGACCCGTCCGTCGCCGCGCGGGTCGGGGCGTGGTGCCGCGCCACCGTCGGCCGCGACACGCTGCGCTCGCTGCGGCTCGTCCGGTTCGGCGACAACATGCGCAACGTGGCCGTCACCGAGGGTGACAAGGTCGAGGCCGAGCGACGGTTCGGCGTCTCGGTCAACACCTACGGCGTGAACGACCTGGTCGGCGCGGTCGAGGCGGCCGCGGACGCCGACATCGACGCGCTGGTCGCGGACTACGAGGACGCCTACCGGGTGGCGCCCGCGCTGCGCAGCGGCGCCGAGCGGCACGATTCGCTCCGCTACGCCGCACGGATCGAGATCGGCCTACGCTCGTTCCTCGACGACGGCGGGTACGGAGCCTTCACCACCAACTTCGAGGACCTCGGCGGGCTCCGGCAGCTGCCGGGCATCGCGGTCCAGCGCCTGATGGCCGACGGTTACGGGTTCGGCGCCGAGGGCGACTGGAAGACTGCGGTGCTCGTCGGCGCGGTCAAGGCG
>DATHII010000157.1:0-2199 GCA_035316885.1 Jiangellaceae bacterium
ACCCAACGCACGTCAGCCGGCGGGGATCTCGCCGCGCAACACGACCTGACCGGACGACTCGGCACCAGCCCGCTCTTGCTGGATCGTGACGGTGAGCGTGGGGTAGTCCGCGATGTCGACGCCGGACCACAGGATGATGTCGTCGGTGCCCTCTCGACCGTGGAACGTGCCGATCGTGACGGCGTCACCGTCCTCGTTCCGCAGCCAGCCCTGGTAGTAGGTACCGGCGGGTGCCGGCGGCAGTCCGCTGATGTCGAGCTCGATCTCGAACCCCGAGTCCGTCGGGGCGATGTTGGCCCGGCCGGCGGCATCAGGCTCGAGCTCGGTGCCGGCCAAGGTCACGACCGCGGACTCCGGCTCGTCGTTCCCGGTGACGGCGACCGTTGCCACAACGCCGACGGCCACAGCCGCGGCAGCGGCCACGAGCAGTGGCGCCCACCGTCGCCGACGGGAGCGGCGCTCGCGTGCCACTGCGAACTCGTCGACCGTGGGGGCCGGCCTGGCATCGAGCTCGGCGCGCAGGGCCGCGAGCGTGCGGTCCTCGAGGTCGACCGGGGGGTCAACCCATAGCTCCTCCTGGCGGAGGATCGCAAGCAGCCGGTCCGGCAATGCCGGCGGACGCTCGTCACTGTCCATCGAGCCGCTCACCTCCCGCCTTCATTGTTATACGGACCGAGATGTGCCAACAGTTCGCTGAGCCGGCGGTATGCCCGATATGTGCGCGACTTCACGGTCCCGATCGGGATGCCCAGGCGGTCGGCCGTCTCGCTGTGGGTCAGCCCCTCGACGTATGCGAGGCGCACAACCGCACGTTCGTCGACGGGCAGCTCGTCCAGCGCCTTGCGGATCTGCCACGCCTCCCACGAGCGCTCCAGCGACGGCCCGTCCGTGGCGGGATCGGCCAGCTCCTCCGGAGGGTCGACGACCGCGTGCCGGCGCTCCTTCCGCCAGGCGTCGATGGCCGCACGCCGGGTGATGGTGAACAGCCACGGCGCGATGTCGGATTCCGCCGCGTATGACGGCGCGGCCCGCCAGGCCTGCACGAAGGCCTGCTGCACCGCGTCGGCGGCGAGCTCAGGACGGCCGACGACCTGGAGCGCAATGGTGAACATTGGTCGCGCGTACCTCCGGTACACCGCGCTGAATGCCGACTCGTCTCCGGCGGCGAACCGACGGAGCGTGTCGGGATCGAGAGCGGGCTCCGGCACAACGGCAACCTCCAGCCTGGATCGTCCCGGCGGAGTCCGCCCCACGCAACCTCCGGTGTGGCGTAGCTCGCACCGGCACGGCTACCGCCACACCGTGAGCGCGCCGACGAACCGCACCCCGCACCACCAGATCCATGTCATGTTTAGTAGCGAGGTAACGACCTTCGTGGAATTCGGATCTGCAACCGGTGTCAAGAGTCGCCACCGTCGGTGCTTGGTAGGGCCATCACCTGCAGATCGCCGATCCAGGATGTATCACCGACGACTTGGAGGGCTCCCTGGGGGTGAGCCGGGAAGGAGGCGTGCGCGCCGCAGCCGGTCACCGTTCCGCTCACCCGGCGCAGCGGCTGGGGAGCGAAGGGTTGGCTGCTCCCGGTCGCCGTGCTGGTCCCGGCTCTCGCGATGGCCGCGCTGGCGGTGCAGCAGACCGACCGGTTGTACGTCCAGGGCGCGGGAGTTTTCGACGCGCGCCAGATCCTCCCGTATGGTATTGATCTTCGTCACGCAGTCATTGAGGTCGCTCGGGACCTACCACCCACTGACGCGGTTGGGGACGAATGGCTCGAGGCCGCTGCGGCGGCCGCTCAGGTGGATGTTCCCACTGCGGGCAGGCTGGGTCAGGTACTCGACTGAACCCCGGACTGAGCTGGTAGCACCCTCGTCAGGGCGCCCTCAAGGGTGGGGTATGCCCGCTTTATCAGAGATATCCGGCGCGAGTCGCTCGAGTGGTGGCTTGGCATCGAGGCGATGCGGAGTCGGGTCGCCGTCAGGTCGAGTGCGGCTGGTGGTTCGCCGGTAGCGGTGTAGCGCGAACCAGATCAGTGGTACCCCGATGATGCTGGGCAGGAGCCAGAAGGTGACATGTGGCAGCTCCTTCCACAGGGGTAGGAAGGGTCCGTTGTCGACGTAGAAGCCGGTGAGCAGGGCGATGTAGGAGCCGCCCATGCCGATGGCGTGGTGGGGTGGCCAGCCGGGGCGGTGGCGGCGGCGG
>DATHII010000158.1:0-3175 GCA_035316885.1 Jiangellaceae bacterium
AGCCCTGAGCTCAGTGTTCGGTCGGTCTGTCGGGTTCTCTCTATCACGCTTGGCCTGAAGACAAGACGATCTTCTCGCGGCGACGCTTCCAGGCATGATTTCGATCGATTTGGGCAACTATGCTACCTAGGCCTCGCGAGAGCATTCGCTAACTCCCCTACAAGGACTGGTCCCCACCAAGGAGGAGACGCATGCGGAGGTTCAGGTTCAGGGCTTCGGTCGCCGTGCCGGTCCTGGTGCTCGTCTTGGCGGCAGCGGGTGGCGTCGTGGCCGCGACGCAGTCGAGCGACGAGCAGGCGCTCCAGCCGACCCGGCAGCCTGCCGACCAGGCCATCGAGTCGCAGGTGAGCGACCTGCTCTCGAAGATGACGCTGCAGGAGAAGCTGGAGCAGATCCAGTTGCTGCCGGACTTCCTGGTCACCGAGGAGGAGGTGCGCAAGGGTCTGGGCTCGGTCCTGAGCGTGACCGATCCGGTGAGGATCAGGGAGCTCCAGCGCATCGCCGTCGAGGAGTCGCGGCTGAAGATCCCGATCCTCTTCGCCTTCGACACCATCCACGGCTTCCGCACCATCTTCCCGATCCCGCTCGGCACCGGCGCGAGCTTCGATCCGCAGATGGCGTTCGACGACCACAAATACGGCGCGCGCGAGTCGGCCGCGGTGGGGCTCAAGCAGACCTACGCGCCGATGGTCGACGTCTCGCACGAGCCGCGCTGGGGCCGCATCGCGGAGGCCGCCGGCGAGGACCCCTACCTGAACTCGGTGCTCGCGGCCGTGCGCGTCAAGGCGATCCAGGGGACCGACTACAGCGCGCCCGACAAGCTCGTGGCCAGCCCCAAGCACTTCGCGGCCTACGGCCAGCCGGAGAGCGGCCGTGACTACAACACGACCGACCTGTCCGAGCAGCGGCTGCGGAATCTCTACCTGCCGCCGTTCAAGGCAGCCATCGACGCCGGCGCGGACACGGCCATGTGCTCGTTCAACGCGATCAACGGCGTCCCGGGATGCGGCAACGACTACCTGATGAACCAGATCCTCAAGCGCGAGTGGCGCTTTGACGGGTTCGTCGAGGGCGACTGGACCGCCGTGGCCGAGCTGCGCGCGTGCCCGCCGAAGACACCCGATACCGGGGAGTGCGGGCACGGGGTCGCCGCCGACGGCCCCGCTGCCGCGGCGCTGGCGCTCAACTCCGGCGTGGACTCCGAGATGACCAGCACGCTCATCCGCGACTTCGGCGCGCAGCTGCTCGCCGATGGCCGCATCTCGATGCGTCGGGTCGACGACGCGGTGCGCAGGATCCTGCGCGTCAAGTTCCGCGCCGGCCTGTTCGAGAACCCGTATGCGCCCGTCGCGCCCGACAAGGCCGACGCGGAGATGCTGAAGCCCGACGCGGTGGCGGCCGCTCGCAACGCCGCGAGCCGCTCGATGGTGCTGCTCCGCAACGAGGGCGGGGTCCTGCCGCTGGATCCCTCCAAGAAGACGGCGGTGATCGGGCCGCTCGCCAAGAACCAGCACGACATGCTCGGTCCGTGGTGGGGCGCCGGCCGCGACACCGACGCGGTGACCGTCTTCGACGGCATCAACCAGCAGAGCTCCGGCGCGACCTATGCCGAGGGCTGCAAGCTCTCCAACACCGAGCCGCCGCACACCGACCCCGAGGGATGCGGCTCCGACGCCGGATTCGCCGAGGCGGTGGCGGTCGCGCAGGCGGCCGACCAGGTCGTGCTCGCCCTGGGCGAGACGCGCGAGATGAGCGGCGAGGCGGCGGCGCGCAGCACGCTCGACCTCCCGGGTCGGCAGGAGGAGCTGCTCCGGGCGATCAAGGCGACCGGGAAGCCGGTCGCGGTCGTCCTGTTCAACGGCCGCCCGCTCGCGCTCGAGAACGTGGTCGACGACGCACCCGCGATCCTCGAGGCGTGGTTCCCTGGCGTGCAGGCGGGCCCCGCGGTCGCCGACGTGCTGTTCGGCAAGGTCAACCCGGGCGGCAAGCTACCGGTGTCGTTCCCGCGCCGGCTCGGCCAGGTGCCGATCTACTACAACCACGAGCCGACGGGCCGGCCCTGCAACCCCGAGGTGAAGTGGAACTCGCGCCACCGCGACATCCCGAGCTGCTCACCGCTGTTCGTGTTCGGCCACGGGCTCAGCTACACGACCTTCGAGGTCTCAAATCTACGTCTGAGCTCCTCGACGGTGTCGAGGAACCGCAGCCTCGAGGCGTCCGTGACCGTGACCAACACCGGCAGCCGCAAGGGTGATGAGGTCGTGCAGCTCTACCTCCACGACCCGGTGGCCAGCATCTCGCAGCCAGTCCGGCGCCTGCGCGGGTTCGAGCGCGTGACGCTGGACCCGGGCCAGACACGCACGGTCACGTTCACGCTTGACAAGAGCGACTTCGGCTTCTTCGACAACCGCGGCAAGTTCGTCGTTGAGCCGGGCCGGATCGACGTCTACGCCGGCACCAGCTCGAGCGCGGACATGACGCAGTCGTTCACGGTGCAAGGCTAGCTCGCCGCCGGCGCCCCGGCCGGGTCACCCGGCCGGGGCGCCTCGGCGCTCGCCCGGCCCTATCTTCCGCGGAACCTGGCGGTATAGGTGGTCGCGGCCGCGGGGGCAACGATCGCGTGGGTCTGCGCTCCGCCGTCCGACCAGGACACGAAGGCGTAGCTCTTGGGGCCCTTTAGTTGCGGAGAGATCGCGCTGATGGTGTTGGTGGACCCCACGATCACCGTCCGGCTGAAGGCTGCCGTCCCCTGGCCCCCGTTGACCACCAGCCTGAGGCCCCCCGGGACGGTCTGGAACGTCAGCACCACGGTCCGGGGATCGAGTCGCAGGGTCTTGATGTCGGTCAGGCCGCCCGAGTCCTTCGCGGTCAGGGTCAGCTCCAGGTGAGACGGGTATTCGTGATCAGGCGCGGTGAAGGAGCCACTGGCCGTGCCGGTGAACTCCTGAAGTGGGTGCGTGTGGCAGGTTGACGGGCAGTGCTGGAGGACCAGCTCCCAGGAGAGCGCCGACGCTGGCAGCGTGCCGTCCTGCTGGTCGGTCGCCGAGCCGGAGAAGCTGATGAGGTCGCCCGCCCTCCAGGTGGTGCCGGCGGCCGGCGTGCTGATCGTGGCCGTGGGTGGGGTGTTGCCGACGGTGATCGGCACCGTGTCGGTGTCGGACGCTCCGTGGCTGTC
>DATHII010000159.1:0-18686 GCA_035316885.1 Jiangellaceae bacterium
CGGTAGTCGGCGAGGAGCACGGCAACCGGCTCGTCGCGGAGCCGGAGCTCACGCAGCGCATCGAGGGCCGACTCACCGGACTCGGCGCGAACGATCCGGTGCCGCTCGCCGTACTGGCGGCGCAGGTCGCGGGCCACGGCCCGGGACACGCTGACATCGTCGTCCACAGTGAGGATGACGGGCTTCGACGGCACGCGCCCATGCGACCACGACGGACGGCCCTCTGTCATCTCGCGGCCCTGCCCTGAGCGCGGACGTGCCGAGTAGCAAGTGCTCGCGCCCAGGTGACATGCACGTCGCGTGCCTGCACCAAGGGGGGATGATCATGAAGGTGTCGCGTAGCCTTGGGTTGGCCGGAGGGCTTTCCCTCGCATTTGGGGTCGCGAGTGTGGTGCCGGCCGCGGCGGCGCCAATCGTGAACGATCACTTCCACACGTCGGAGTCAGAGGTCTTCGACGACTTCTGCGAGGACATGGCGGTGCTGTTCCAGCACGAGGCCGACATCCATGAACTGGTCAAGCCGCGTGGGCCGGACGGTCTGATCTACTTCGCTGCGAACGTTCGCGTGGTCGACTCGTGGACCAACCTGGCCACCGACAAGACCTTCACCATCGAAGCGACCTTCCTGGACAAGGACCAGCGCGTCACCGACAACGGTGACGGGACACTGACCATCCTCATCAAGTCGCCTGGTCACCAGAAGGTCTACGGCCCGGACGGCCAGAGGCTGTTCCTCGACGCCGGTATCTTCTCGTTCGAGATCCTCGTGGACCACGGCGGCACACCGACCGACCCGTCCGACGACGCGTTCCTCGCTGACCTCGGCGTCGTCAAGGTGACCGGCCGATCCGACACAGCTGAGCGCGATTTCTGCGAGGACTTCCGCGAGTTCACGAGCTGACGACGTGGAGTCCAGCTGACGATCTCAGTTGCGGCGCTCGAGCCGGTTGAACTGAGCACGTGGCCGACCCCGCTGGAACCCGCTCGCCGGCTGGCGGTCAGCCTTGTGCAGATCCATCGGGATCCGACCGGCGACGGATACGCCACGCCGGCACCTGCCGCCCGGCGCGATGCTCCTCGCTGCTCAGACCGAGGGTCTGTTCCTTGACCCGGCTTACACGGCACGCGCCCTCGCTGGACTGACGCAACCTGTCGCGGACGGCCATATCGCGGTCGGTGCGAGAACCGTGTTCATGCACAGCGGCGGGCTGCCAGGACCGTTCGGGCACGCTCAGCTGCCGGCTCTGATGAAGTGCCTCGACGCGTCGTAGCCTGGCCGGGTGGCGGAGGCTATCGCGCTCACCGTCGACGGCCCGAACGGCCCGCGTACCGTGCGCGTGTCCAATCCGGACAAGATCTACTTCCCAGAACTGCGCATCACCAAGCTCGATGTCGTGCGGTACTTCCTGTCCGTGGGCGAGGGAATTCTCCATGCGCTCCACGAGCGGCCGACCACATTGGAGCGCTGGCCGACCGGAGTGGTCCCGGGCGTCAAGCTGACCATCTGGCACGGCGACCGGGGCAAGGCGTTCTATCAGAAGCGACTTCCCAAAGGCGCCCCGGGCTGGGTGGAGACCGTCGGAACGGCCTCCGGAGATCTCTTCGATCCCGATCAGGTATGCCCGACGGAAACCGCGGTGGTCGCCTGGGCGGCAAGTCTCGGGACGCTCACATTTCACTCGTGGCCGGTGCGTCGACCCGACGTCGATCACCCCGACCAGCTGCGGATCGACCTGGATCCCCAGCCGGGCACAGACTTCCGGCACGCGGCCCGGGTGGCCGTCGAGCTGCGCGCACTTCTCGCCGCGCTGGGCATGATGGGCTTCCCGAAGACCTCCGGCAAGCGCGGCATCCACGTTTGCGTGCCGATCGAGCCATGCTGGACCTTCGCCGAGGTTCGCCGTGGCGTGATCGCGCTGGGCCGGGAGCTGGTGAGCCGGATGCCGGACGACGTGACCATCAGCTGGTGGAAGAAGGACCGCGGCCAGAGAGTCTTCCTCGACTACAACCAGATGCCCATCGCTTCGGCCTACTCGATCCGCCCCACCCCTCGGGCCTGCGTATCGGCGCCGGTGACCTGGGACGAGCTGACCGACGTGAGTCCGGAGGACTTCGGCGTCGTCACCATGCCGGCACGGTTCGCCGAACTCGGCGACCTGCACGACGGACTCGCCGACCGGGCCTTCTCTCTCGAACCGCTGCTCGAGATGGCCGACCGCCACGAGCGTGACGGCGTCGGCGGCGATCTGCCGTAGGCGTGGAAGCGATACTTGGCCCGTGCTTCTCCCGGTTATGCCTCCCGTGGCGCCGATGCTGGCGAAACTGGTCGCCGATATTCCGTCCGATCAGTTCTACGAGCCGAAATGGGACGGTTTCCGGTCGATCGTGTACCGCGACGGCGACGAGGTCGAGATCGGCAGCCGCGGCGAGCGACCGATGACCCGGTACTTCCCCGAGGTGGTCGCGGCCGCGAAGCACAGCCTGCCGGCGCGCAGCGTGATCGACGGTGAGATCGTCGTCGCCGATCCAGCCAAGCAGGGCCTGGACTTCTTTGCGCTGCAGCAGCGCATCCACCCGGCGGCGAGCAGGGTCAACCTGCTCGCCGAACAGACGCCGGCCAGCTTCATCGCCTTCGATCTGCTGGCGCTGGACGACGACGACTACATGCCGCGGCCGTTCCACGAGCGACGAGCCGCCCTCGAGCGGGCGCTGGCAGCAGCAGCGCCGCCGGTCCACCTGACCCCGATCACCCAGAACCAGGACCTGGCTCGGCGATGGTTCGACGTGTTCGAGGGCGCCGGCCTGGACGGCTTGATCGCAAAGCGAGCAGACCTGACCTACCAGCCGAACATGCGGGTCATGGCCAAGATCAAGCACGAGCGGACCGCGGACTGCGTGGTGGCCGGCTACCGCGTCCACAAGTCCAGCCCGGACGCCGTCGGCTCGTTGCTCCTCGGGCTCTATGACGACGCCGAGCACTCCGTCGTCCCGCCCGCGTTTCGCAGCGAGACATCCAGGTCCTTGCTGACGCCGGTCGGGGTCGTGGGTGCGTTCCCGATGGCCCGGCGCAAGGAGTTGTTCGTCGAACTGCAGCCACTGGTCACCGAATTCACCGACCACCCATGGCGCTGGGCGGCCGAGGAGGTGGCCCGCGGTCGCAAGGGCGAGGCGAGCCGGTGGAACCCCGACAAGGACCTCTCGTTCGTTGCCCTTCGGCCGGAGCGCGTGGTCGAGGTCCGCTACGACTACATGGAGGGATTCCGGTTCCGGCACACTACCCAGTTCGTACGGTGGCGCCCGGACCGCGATCCCGCGTCGTGCGGGTACGGCCAACTCGAACAGCCGGTGCGGTTCGATCTGGCCGACGTCCTGGCCGGCCGAGTTTCCTGACGCGGGCGCGCAGCTACGCCCTGCTTCCTGCCGCCTCCCAGCCGACGACACCTCACGTGGCACGGCGGGTGTCGCCTGTCGATCCGGTCGGAACGCGTTCGTATAGAGGGTAGGAAGCTCGAACTCGACAGAACGGAACTTCACATGAGCAAGGTCGTTGTCTTCACCAGCTTGACCCTCGACGGCGTGATGCAGGCTCCGGGTCGGGCAGACGAGGACCGCCGCGGCGGATTTGAACACGGCGGCTGGGCGATCCCGTACGCGGATCAGGTGCTCGGCAACGTTGCCGCCGAGGGCATGGCCACGACCGCGGGCATCCTCCTGGGCCGGCGGACCTACGAGGACTTCTTCGACTTCTGGCCGAAGCAGACCGACAACCCGTTCACGGAGGCGCTGAACAACACGCAGAAGTACGTTGCGTCAAGGACGCTGCAGAACCCGCTCCCGTGGAGCAACTCGGAGCTCCTCGGGGGCGACGCCGCGGAGGCCGTGGCCAGGCTCAAAGAACAGCCGGACAAGGACCTCGTGGTCCTCGGCAGCGGGGAACTTGTCCAGTCACTGATGCGGCGCAATCTCGTCGACGAGTACGTGCTCCTGATCCACCCGTTGGTTCTGGGATCGGGACGGCGTCTGTTCACCGAGGACGGTTCATTCGCTGCTCTCCGGCTTGTCGACACCACGGCGACGACCACCGGCGTGGTCATCGCGACCTACCAGCCAGCCGAGACGACGACCGCCCACGCCGCACCCTGACGTAATCTCGGCCACCACCAAGGAGCCACACCGATGAAGCAGTACTTGCTCAGCGTGTATCAGCCGGACGGAGATCCTCCCCCGCCCGAGGTCCTGGAACCGATCATGCGGGGCCTCGACGCCTGGAACCAGGAGCTCAGGGCTGCCGGCGCGTGGGTCTTCACCGGCGGCCTGCACCCCCCGAGCACCGCCACCGTGGTGCGGACCCAGGGCAGCGACGTGCTCATCACCGACGGGCCCTTCACCGAGGGCAAGGAGCACCTCGGTGGGTTCACGATCATCAACGCGTCCGATCTCGACTCCGCGCTCGAATGGGGCCGTAAGCTCGCGCAGGTGACCACGCTGCCGATCGAGGTACGGCCACTGCACGACGGCGAGGCCGAGGACTGACACCTGACGTGGCGGTGCTCGCCACCTCCGAGATCGAACGCGTCTTCCGCGAGGAGCACGGTCGCGCGGTCGCAGTCCTGACCCGCGTCTTCGGTGACCTCGACGTCGCCGAAGAGGCGGTCCAGGACGCGTTCACCGCGGCGGTACAGCGCTGGCCGTCAAGTGGAGTGCCCCCCAGCCCGGCGGGATGGATCATCACCACCGCCCGCCGTCGAGCGATCGACCGCCTCCGCCGGGAGACCTCCCGGGAGGACCGGCACGCTCAGGCCGCCCTGATCCACGCCCGTGACGAACCAGCCGAGGAGGGCGCTGTGCGCGACGACCGACTGCGCCTGATCTTCACCTGCTGTCACCCTGCGCTCGACACCGGCGTCCAGGTCGCGCTGACGCTCCGTCTCCTGGGAGGGCTCACCACCGCAGAGATCGCACGCGCCTTTCTGGTCGCCGAGCCGACCATGGCCCAGCGGCTGGTCCGGGCCAAGGGGAAGATCCGCGACGCGCGCATCCCCTATCGGGTCCCCCACGAGGCGGACCTCCCCGGCCGGCTTCGCGCCGTGCTGGCCGTCGTCTACCTCATCTTCAACGAGGGCTACACGGCGAGCTCGGGCGACCGGCTAGTGCGCGAGGACCTCTGCACCGAGGCCGTCCGACTCGGTCGGCTCCTGGCCGAGCTCATGCCCGACGAACCGGAAGTCATGGGGTTGCTCGCGCTCATGCTGCTCATCGAGTCGCGTCGGGTCACCCGAACCACCCCGGACGGCGACCTCGTGCTGCTGGCCGAACAGGACCGTGGTCGCTGGGACCGCGGCCTCATCGCCGAAGGCCAGGCCATCGTCCGGCAGTGCCTCCGGCGTGATGTGCCCGGCCCCTACCAGATCCAGGCAGCGATCAACGCTGTCCACAGTGACGCGCCGGCCGCGGCCGCCACGGACTGGTGGCAGATCCTGCAGCTGTACGACCAGCTCCTCTGGCTCACCCCGAGCCCGGTCGTGGCCCTCAACCGCGCGGTCGCAGTGGCCGAGGTCGACGGACCAGATGCGGCGCTGATCCTCGTCGATGGCCTCGACCTCGATGGCTACCACGTGTTTCACGCCATCCGCGCCAACCTGCTCCGACGCATGGGCCGCAGCGCCGAGGCGGCGCTCGCGTACGACAAGGCGATCGCCCGCACCGAGAACGCGGTCGAGCGCGACCTCCTGCAGCGCAGCCGTCAGGCGCTCACACGAGATGAACAGAGCTGACAGATCCGCCCGTGCGAGCCCACCACACGACCGGGGATCGTCAGCGGGTGGCGCGCCGCTCCGCCAATCGGCCTGTGGATCTGGAATCACGTCGACCTGCGCGCCGTTGACCCTGTCGTCGTGGCGAGCTCCTGAACGCCGATGGCGATCCCATATGAGGACACCACACCGTGCGCCGTGAACTGGAACCTGTTGGCGCGGGCGGCGCAGGGTCGACAAGCGCGCCGCGCGCGGTGGTGACCCTGTTCATCTCATGCGTCGTGCTCGGTATCGGGGTCGCGCTGCTCCTTGAGACGGCGCTCGGTTCGGACGGCTACTCCACGCTGATCAACGGGCTGTCGATCGCCACCGGGGTTCCATTCGTGGTCGTCAACTGCGTGGTCGGCGTGCTCCTCGTCGCGATGGCCTGGGCTCGCGGGCTGCGGCCCGGGCTGGGCACGGTCGTACAACCGGTGGTGGTCGGCTTCACCGTCTCCGCAGCGATGAGCGTGATCGTTCAGCCGGACCATCTGGTGCTTCGCGGCCTGCTCCTCGTGCTGGCCTTCCCGGTGCTGGCGGTGGGGGTTGCGGGCTATCTGGGCAGCGGGACCGGCGCCGGCCCTACCGAGGCCGCTGCGCTCGCGTGGGACCCACCGGTCCCCTTCGGGTGGAGTTACAGCGCCGTTCAGGGCGGGGGTGCCCTCGTCGGCTGGCTGCTCGGCGCCGACATCGGGCCGGGTACGGTCCTGGTGATATTCCTTCTCGGACCCGCGGTGGACCTGCTGTCCCGGCGTTTCAGGTTGTTCAACATCCATGCCGAGGTCGGCTCGGCACATCTCGGCGGGCGAGCTCGTTGACCCGGCACCGTCCGGCGTAGACACGGTGGAGGATCTGGTAACGACGATGCGCGTGAGGCCCACCCGAAGTCGGTGGTGGCGTGGGAGGTCTCAGCCTGCGCAGTCGTCTCCGCACTGAGCGACGTGGGTCAGGGGGTGCCGTAGGCGGCCAGGAAGACGCGGACGCCCTGGTCGGCGTAGCGCTCGAGTTCGTTGGGCGTGAACTCAGTGTCGCTGCCGTGGAACATCGCCTTGTTCAGCGGGATCGACAGGATCAGCCAGTTGAAGTGTTGAGCGGCCAGCAGCGGGTCGTCCACCCGCAAGAGCCCTCGCCGGGCGAGCGCGTGGAACTGATCCGCGAGGGTGGCGTGGGCTCGCTCGGGTCCGCTCGCATACCAGGTCTGGGCCAACTCCGGAAAGCGCTCGGCCTCCGCGATGATGATGCGCCGCAGCTGGATCAGGTGCGGTTGCGTGACGTCGGTGATGTGCCGGCGAGCGAACTGCCGGAGGTCTTTCTCGATGTCTTCGCTGTCGGGCAGTGCCGCGACCATTCCGTGGGTGAGCGTCTCGGTCGCGCTGATGTCACCGGTGATGATGGCGGTGAACAACCGCTTCTTGTCGGCGAAGTGCTTGTAGACGGTCTGCTTGGACACCGCGGCGAGCGCGGCGACCTCGTCCATGCTGGCGCCGTCGTATCCCTTGCGAAGGAACACTGTTCGGGCCGCGTCCATGATTGCTCTGTGTTTCCGGGCGGATCGGCCCGATTCCGCGGCGCTGCCGTCCTTGGCCGGAGCTGACATCAGCGGACCTTCCTCCATCGGGCACGTCGTGGCGATAGTACTAGACGGACCAGTACTATACTGGTACTGTACCGTCCAGTTCTATGCGCAAGTGAGGAGCAACCATGGAAACCGAAGACCACGCACTGTCGCGGGACGGGACCCCTATCGCCTTCGAGCGACTCGGGAACGGCGACCCGGTGATTCTGGTCGGCGGGGCGCTGGAAGGCCGGGTCACATACCGCCCGCTCGCCAAGGAGCTGTCGCGGCATCTCACCGTGGTCAACTACGACCGGCGTGGCCGTGGCGACAGCGGTGACACCGCGCCGTACGCGGTCGAGCGCGAGATCGAAGACCTCGGTACGCTCATCGCCGAGACCGGCGGGGCCGCGTCGGTGTACGGCCACTCCTCCGGCGCGGCCCTCGTGCTGCACGCGGCGGCGGGCGGACTGCCGATCGACAAGATCGTGCTGCATGAACCGCCGTTCGGGTCCGGCAGCGACGAGGAGCGCCAAGCGGAGCAGCAGGAAGCCGAGCACATCGAGACCCTGTTGGTGCAGGACCGCCGTGGCGACGCGGTCGACTTCTTCCTGACGTCAATGGGCATGCCGTCGGAGATCGTCGACCACCTGCGCCACGATCCGGCGATGCTGGCGAACGCGCCCACGATTCTCTACGACCCCTTCGAGGTCATGAGCGACCGCAGTAGGGGCGGCAGGACACCGGCCGAGCAGGCCGGCGGCGTGACCGTCCCCGCCCTCGTCCTGGCCGGCGCAGCAAGCCCCGACTGGATGATCGACGCCGGCCGACAGATCGCGGACGCGCTGCCTAACGGACGACTCCGTGTCCTCGAGGGCCAGGAACACGTCGTGCCGCCCCAGGTCCTCGCGCCGGTGCTGACTGAATTCCTCGCCGGCTAGGGTCCCGCGACGGGTGGCTGGACGGGGGGTCTACGGGCATTCCTCGACGTCGTCAACGTCCGCTCAGTCGCGACCCATCCAGGTGGCCACGTCGACCTCATTGCCCTCGGCGTCTGCCATCGTCCACCAGGCCGGCGCGTTCTGGTCGGTCACCAGGTGGCCGCCGGTGGCGATCGCTGCCGCGACGCGCGCCCCGGCCTGGTCGTGTGGCACGGAGATGCCGACGTGGATGCGATTGCGCTGCGGGCGTGGCGCGTCCATCTGTTGGAACCAGAACGACGGCCCGCGGCCGTGGGGGTCGACCAGGTCTTCGTCACCGAATTGCTCGTACACGAGCACGGCCCGCCAGAACGGCTGCACCTCGGGGCCGACGAGCGCGTCGATCGCGACCTGAACGGTCTGGACGGCGGTTGGGTCGGCGGAGACGTTCAACTCCCGCGCTGCGGCAGAGATCTGCCGGGCCAGCTCGACATCGCGCTCGCTCAGCCCGTCGAGATCCGTCAGCCGCACGGTCACGCCCGCGTAGCGCAGGTCGACATCGGGGTGATGGTTCCCGCACGACCGAGTCCGGGCCCGGGAGCTCTTCGACTTCGAGTATCAGCTGGAGATGTACAAGCCGAAGGCCAAGCGACGCTGGGGTTACTTCGCGTTGCCGGTCCTGCACCACGACAGGCTGGTCGGGAAGGTGGACGCCACCGCGGACCGCAAGAACTCGGCCCTCCAGGTGCACGCCATCCACGAGGACGTCCGCTTCACCCGCACCGTCACCGCGGCCGTACCCGCGGAGCTCGAGGCGCTGGCGACCTGGCTCGGCCTGGCATCCGTCGTTCGGGAGGCCGGCGCCTGACACGGGTACTTCGGCTATCACTGTCAAGGCGTCAGCCTTCGGTTCGGTTGACCCACCGCATCGAGGATCGCGTCGACGGTGTCGATGGTCACGGGCTCGTCGAGAAACTCACCCACCCAGGCGGCGTTGTCGTCGCGTTGGGCCTCGGTCGTGGACGCCAACCACCGCTTGCACCCGGTCATCGCTATGTGCGCGGTCTGGGCGAGGAGCATGGTGGCGTCCGCACGACCGGTCAACCGACCCGGCCCACCCGCGGCGACGTACGCGGCATGCAGCTCCCTCATCCGGTGCGGGTCACCGCACCCGTATTCGAACAGGACGGCCATGAGCCCCTGGCTCGGCGAGCCCGGTCCGCTGTTCTCCCAGTCCAGGACGGTGAGGGCACCGCCGGGCGTGCGCAGCACGTTGTCTGCCCAGAGGTCCAGGTGACACCACCGGACGGCATCCGGCGGAGCGAGGAGTGCCTCCGCCGCGACGGCGTCGGGGACAACGTTGGCGAGGCGTCCCGCGAACGGGGCGCCAACCCCGGCGAGCCGGCCCACCATGTCATCCCACGCGTTGCGCCCGACCGGCGCACAGGACCACGAGTTGACGGGGAGCGTCGTCGGCACGTGGAGGGCGTGGATGGCCGCGACGAGGCGCCCGACCGCCGTCGGGTCGAGGAACCGGGTGGGCTCGATCACGTCGACCCACTCGTACACCCGGACCTGACTGCCGTCCACATCGGCGAGCACGGCACCGCTCGCGCTCCGCACGACGGCAGTCATGGGGACGCCCTGGGCTCGAACCTTCTCTTGAAATGCGGCGTCCCGGTCGGCGTCTGCGGGTTCCCACCCGTAGGAGGACTCCTTGACCGCATACCGACCCCGAGTCGTGTCCAAGCGCCAGATCTGCCCCACTCGTCCGGCCGCGACGGGACCGACGAGGACCGCGTCACCACCTAACCCGAAGACGGTAGCTACCTCGGCGGCCAGGCGTTCGGTCAACATTGGCTCAGTCCTGGATCTCGTCGATCACGGTGATCGTTTGCCGCGGCCTGCAGTGAGGCGCACAGCTAAGGAGCGGCTCCGCGCACGGTGCCCGGTCGCCGAACGGCCGCAGGTCGAGACGGAACGGACTGTCGTCCCTGTCGCGTCCCTCAGGCCCGCCGCGTCCAGTCCCCCGCACTTCCCACGCCAGGGTCGCGCGCTGGCGCTCCAGGGAGCCCAGGAGGGTGGCGGTCTCGTCACTCCCGCGACGGGAGGTCGCCCGACGCCTCTTGCAGTTCCGGTTCGCCAAGTTCTCGGCGCGCCGCTGCTAGTCGCCGAGCGTGGAGGGGAGGTCGAACGCCGGGAACACCCCGTCCTCGAAGGTCGTGATCTCGGCGACCAGACCGTTGGCGATGCGCAGCACGTCCAGCGCGAAGGCCCGGTAGACGCTGTCGCCCGGCCGGCGGAGGTACATCGCCACCGCGGGCTGCCCGTTGGCGGAGGTGAGCAGGCAGCGCCAATCGACGTCGAGTCGCTCGTGCGCCTCCATGTACGCCGACACGAGGGCGCGCTCGTCCGCGGTCAGCTCGTGGCGGGTGCGTGCGCTCCAGTCGACGCGGCCGTCCGGGAGGTGCTCGCGCATGGTGACCGGGCCCGTTGCAGGGCGCTGTTTGCCGAGGCCAGGGTCAGCGCAAGCGCCTCCGCGGTGTTCTGGCGGGCCAGCCGAGGACGTCGCGCAAGATCAGCACTGCACGCTGGCGTGGCGGCAGGTGCTGCACGGCCACGATGAAGGCGAGCTCAACGGTCTCCCGCGCCACGACGATCTCATGCGGGTCGTCGCGGGACATCAGGCTGTCCGGGTAGGGCTGCAGGTAAAGCACCTCCGTGCCGGCGCCGGTGGTCTCGGCCGGAAGGGGAACCCGGTCGCGGCGCTTGTCCAGGAAGTCCAGGCAGGCGTTTGTGGCGATGCGGTAGAGCCAGGTGCGAAGCCAGGCCCGCCCCTCGAACGACTCCCTCTTGTCCCATGCCCGCAGGAACGTCTCCTGCGTCATGTCTTGGGCGTCGTCGTACGACGCGAGCATGCGGTAACAGTGCACGTGCAACTCGCGCCGGTACATCTCGGTGAGTAGGGCGAACCCACCAGCGTCGCCGGCGCGGGCCACCTTCATGAACTGGGCCTCGTCGGCGCCAATCGGTCGGTCCTGGGTGGTGCCCATGGTGCTTATCCTCCGCCTGTCGGGGTTGGCCTGTCCCTGGGTCAGACGGTCGAGGGACGGGAAACACATCGACAGGCCATGGCCTTCCTGACGACCTCAAAGTGGCCAGTCGGCCACGGACGCGATCCGACCGACGCAGCGCGCAAGACCCTCCGGCCCATCCTCAGGTGGAATGCCGGCGATGTCGAGATACACCGAAAGATTGAACGTCTCTCCGCGACGAACTCTGCGCAACTGGTCCCCGTGATGGGGCCCAGCGAAGGGTACGAAACGCCGGCAGACAGCGATGGAGGCGAAAGGATCTCGCGACAGGAACGCGTTGCTCGCTCGACCGCAATTCAGACCGAGACCTGCTTCTTCTCGGTGACGAGCTGGATGAGGTTGCCGCAGGTGTCGTCGAAGACCGCGACGGTCGCCTGCCCGATGTCGGTGGGCGGTTGGGTGAAGACGACCCCCTTCTTGGTCAGACGCTCGTGCTCGAGTGCGACGTCGTCGACGGCGAACTGAGCCAGCGGGATTCCGTCCTCCACGAGGGCGTCGCGGTAGGGCTTGACGGCTGGGTGGCCCGCCGGTTCTAGCAGCAGCTCTGGCCCGTCTGGCTGGTCGGGCGAGACGACGGTGAGCCAGAAGTCGTCTCCGACGGGGATGTCGTGGTGCTTGGTGAAGCCGAGCACATCGGTGTAGAACGCGAGCGCGGCGCGCTGGTCGTCGACATAGATGCTGTTCAGGTGAATCCTCATCAGGTTCCCTTCGTGTGAAGCGGCCAGCGCTTGGTAATGGCAGCGAGTGGCTCAGTGTCTAGGTAGTGGAACTTGGAGCGTCCCCGTCGCTCGGTCACCACCAGGCCGGCGTCCTCGAGCACCGCAAGATGCTGAGAGATGGCCTGCCGGGTCGAGCCGAGTCCATGCTTGGTGGTGAGTAGGGCGCAGATCGCGAAGAGCGTCTGTCCGTCCTGGACAGCGAGTTCATCGAGGATGAGACGCCTGGTCTCGTCGTCAAGCGCTCTGAACACGGTGGCCACGCCGGACACTATAGGCAAGTAGTTACTTGCATGTCAAGGTGCGTGACGCCGATCGGGTCACAGACGGCCCGCCGCCCTCTGCTGAGCGTGAATCTCGACCGATCGAGTCAGGAAATGATGCAAGACGCGTTCGGAAGTATTCGCGGCATCTCGACAGGCGAGGCCGCCGTCATTGGGCCATGTCGACGAAGCGGCTGTAGTGGCCCTGGAAGGCGACCGTGATGGTTGCCGTCGGACCGTTGCGGTGCTTGGCAACGATGAAGTCGGCCTCGCCGGCACGAGGTGACTCCTTCTCGTACGCGTCCTCGCGATGTAACAGGATCACCATGTCGCTGTCCTGCTCTATTGATCCGGATTCACGTAGATCAGCCAACATTGGTTTTTTGTCTGTTCTTTGCTCAGCGCTCCGGTTGAGCTGGCTGATCGCGACGACCGGGACGTCAAGCTCCTTCGCCAGCAGCTTCAGCGCTCGAGAGAACTCGGCGACCTCCTGCTGCCGGCTCTCGACCCGCTTGCCACTCGTCATCAGCTGCAGGTAGTCGATGATCACCAGCCGCAGATCGTGGCGCTGCTTGAGCCGCCGGCACTTGGCCCGGATCTCCATCATCGTCATGTTCGGTGAATCGTCGATGAACAGCGGTGCGCTGGAGACTTCACCGGTGCGCCGGGCAATGCGGTTCCAGTCGTCGTCGGTCATCTGCCCGGAGCGCATGTGGTGCAGAGGCACCCGGGCCTCCGCGGAGAGAAGCCGCATGGTGATCTCGTTGCGGCTCATCTCCAGCGAGAACATCACCGACGTGAGCTGATGGCGGATGGCCGCTGCTCGGGCGATGTCGAGACCGAGCGTCGAATTATGGGTGGGGATGCACGAACGACCCGCCAGGTAGAGGTGCTCTGTGTTGTCGACCTCGACACAGCGCACCGGCACCGACGGGATCCGGCGGACGTCGACGACCATGCGGCTGGTCGGAGCGTGCTCGAACCGCTGACGTTCGAGCTTGCCGCGAAGCCTGAAGACCGCGTCGCCTGGCGTGAAGGCGATCCGATAGCAGCATGAGGCGGCTACGCCGCGTCCGTCTGCCGGACCGGTTCGGAACCGGGCGTCGTAGCCGAGCGAGAGAATCAGTTCGAGCGTGCCTTCGGCTAGACGGCGGCTCGGCACGTCGATCAGGACGCAACCGGTCTCGTTGATCGCACCGTCGGTGTCGAGCAGGCCGGCAAGGAGGGCGCGCCGCTGCCGTTCGGACGCGCGGAGATACACCCGCGGGATGTGCTTCTCGCTGAGCACACCCATGCTGCGAAGGACGCTGTCGGCTCCGGCGGAATCACCGTCACCGAGCCAGGTGCCGAACGCGTAGGGAGGCAGCGGAAGATCGGCGTCCGGAAGGTCGAACGGTCGCGCCAGCCGCACCGCATGGTTGCGTCGGCCACCGGCAGACGAGCGGCGTAGCGTCGCGGCCATGGCCTCGGTGGTGACGACGTGGTCGCGCTCCGCCGCGCGATCGAGATGGGATCGTCTCGGACCACCGGCCGGCTGGACTCGGCCCGCAGGCTTCAACTCGGCGGGCGCGTAGTGGCCAGCCGGAATGCGATCTGAAGCGGCTCGACGCGCGACAGGGGTCGTCGTTGCCCATCGGTGCTGCGCGTCGGCGACGATGATCGAACCGTCGGAGAACTCGACCTCGTAGCAGGGCCGGCCCTCCATCACTGCGGTTGCGGCGACGACGCGGGCGGGCTTGCCGTCGGCACCGAGCAGTTCGTCGCCGACCTGTACCACACCGATCGTCGTCCAACCGGTAGGGGTCGGTAGTGGCGTGTCCAGCGCCAGCGCCTTGCCGATGGCCGGCCTGGCGGCGACGACGATCATCTGGCCGGGATGCAGCCCGTTGGTCAAGGCGTCGAGGTCGGTGAAGCCCGTCGGCACGCCGACCATCTGGCCGCCGCGGGAGCCGATCGCCTCGATCTCGTCGAGGGTGCCCTCCATGACGTCGCCGAGCGGCAGGTAGTCGTCGGAGGTGCGGCGGTCGGTGACCCCGTAGACCTCGGCCTGCGCTCGGTCGACGATGTCGTCTGCGTCGCCATCGCCGCCGTACCCCATCTGGACGATGCGCATACCCGCCTCGACCAGCCGGCGCAGGACCGCCCGCTCGCGCACGATCTCGGCGTAGTAGCCCGCGTTGGCCGCCGTCGGGACGGACGAGACCAGCGTGTGCAGGTAGGGCGCCCCACCGACCCGGCCGAGCTCGCCCCTCTTCTTGAGCTCGTCGGCCACGGTGAGCGGATCGGCCGGCTCGCCACGCCCGTAGAGGTCGAGAACGGCCTCGTAGATGGTCTCGTGGGCAGGCCGGTACATGTCGTGGCCGCGCAGGACCTCGACCACGTCGGCGATCGCGTCCTTGGACAGCAGCATGCCGCCGAGCACCGACTGCTCTGCGGCGACGTCCTGCGGTGGGGTGCGGTCGTAACCCGCGGCGGGGGCATGGTCGTCTCGCCGATCCGGAAGCTCGGCGACACTCACCTCACAGCCCCCTTCGAACACGCGTTCGACCCGTGATACGTATACCACGCACCCACCGACAGGTTCCACGGACCGGGAACTGCCGGGCCGGCTCGGAACTCCGCCGAACGCTATGGCCGGGTCGAGGCAGTGGAAAGCGCACGGTTCACAGGGCCTGTGGAATGCCCGTGGACAGCCGTCCCCAGGTTGTGCACAAGCCTGGGGACAACTGGTGCACAGGCGGACATGCGACCCACCCGTGTCGGCTCTCAACTGGCCGGACGACAATCCACCGAATGTGGAAGGAAGCCGTCTGTGCGGCATCTCATCATGTGAGACGACGATCGAGGGATGTCAGGTGTCACCCATAGCGTCGGTACTGCCATGCCCCGCGTTCGCCGACCAGCCGTCTTCGAGCGCCATCCTGCGGATGGCGAGATCCTCCGGCTCGCCCTGCCCGCGGTCGGCGCACTCGTAGCCGAGCCGCTGTTCCTGCTGGCCGACTCCGCGATCGTCGGGCACCTCGGCACGCCACAGCTGGCCGGGCTCGGCATCGCGGGCACGGTCCTGGCAACGCTGGTCAACGTCTCGGTCTTCCTCGCGTACGCGACCACCGCGGCGGTCGCCCGGATGCTCGGAGCCGGCGACCTTCGCGGCGCGATGCGCCAGGGCATCGACGGCTGCTGGCTGGCGCTGCTGGTCGGTGTGGTAACCCTGCTGGCCGGCTGGCCGGCGAGCGACTGGGTGGTCTCGCTGTTCGGGCCGTCGCCTGATGTGGCCGAGTACGCCGTGACCTACCTGCGCATCAGCCTGCTCGGCATCCCCTCGATGCTCTTCGTCCTGGCCGGCACGGGCGTGCTCCGCGGCCTTCAGGACACGCGAACCCCGCTGGTCGTCGCCGTCACGGGTGCCGTCGGCAACGTCGTACTCAACGTGGTCTTCGTCTTCGGCCTCGACCTCGGCATCGGCGGATCCGCGCTCGGCACGGTCCTCGCCCAGACCGCGATGGCGGCCGCCTTCGCCCGCGTCGTCGTACGCGGAGCGCGTCGGCACGGGGCGAGCCTGCGGCCGGACTGGCCAGGCATTCGGCGGTCCTTCGGGGCCGGCGTACCGCTGGTCGTGCGGACGCTCTCGATGCGGGTCGCGCTGGTCGGCGCGACGGTGGTCGCGGCCGGACTCGGCATTGCCGAGCTGGCCGCCTACCAGGTCGCCTTCACCACCTGGACGCTGCTCGCGCTGGTGCTCGACGCCGTGGCGATCGCCGCGCAGGCGCTGGTCGGGCGTGCCCTCGGAGCGGCCGACGTCGATGCTGCGTGGTCGACGACCCGGCGGATGGTTCAGTGGGGTCTGTTCGCCGGCGCCGGTCTCGGGCTCGTCGTCGCCGCGATCGCTCCCGTCTACGCACGGCTGTTCACCTCCGACCCCGACGTACGCGCCCTGCTGGTGGCTGCCCTGCTGGTGGTCGCGGTCATGCAACCGCTCGCCGGGTGGGTCTTCGTCCTCGACGGCGTCCTGATCGGTGCCGGCGACGGGCGCTACCTCGCGCTCGCGTCGGTACTGAGCGTGCTGGCTTTCCTTCCTGCCGCATTGGCGGTTGCGCTCAGTGGCCTCTCAGGTGTCGCCGGGCTGACGGCGTTGTGGGCGGCGATCGGCGTGTGGGTGCTCGCCCGCTTGGTCACCCTCACCTACCGCGAGCGCACAGGCGCCTGGCTGGTCACCGGCGCCTTGCGGTGACCAGCCAGGCCGGGGCACGCTGGCGGCCGGCCGCATCGGTGACCTCGCGCAGCTGCCGTCGAGTACCACGACGCTAGAGCCCGACTTGTGGCGGGTTCGCAACGTCTCGGAGCGTCCACAGGCGTTGACAACCCGCCACAAGTGAGCGGGTGGGTGCGCTACGCGGTCCGGCGGCCTCAGCAGCTCAGGGCCGTGGAAGGCTGGCGAGAATGGACCTCCTGGCACTGCCCGTCATCGCAGCGTTCTCGTTCCTGACCGCCCTCGTGTTCGGTCTCGCAGCACAGCGCCTGCTCGGGATCCGCCTCGGCCTGGTGCGGAACCTGCTCGTGGTCAGCTCCGTGCTTGGTCTGCGTGTGCTGGCCACAATCTTCCGCCGCGCCTGACCGATCAGCCGTCGAGTGGTCAGATCCACTTGCGCATGATGTTGCCCTGCCCGTCCTTGAACGAACTGGTGGCGAGGATGATCAGGTCGATGAGCATCCAGAAGGTCGGCACGACGCCGAGTGTCACGAAGAACAGCACGAGCATCGCTACGGCAGAACCTGTTCTGCCCGCGTAGAACCTATGCGCGCCGAAGATCCCGAAGAAGAAGCACAACAGGAACGCCGGCAGAATCGTCCGGTCACTGACGCGGGAGGTCGATTCCGCCGGGTACGTCGGCCGTCGCGCACCGGGTGGCCCGGGCAACGGCACCGGCACGATGTCCGCGATGACCCCGGCGAGCTCACCGTGGGTCTTGGCGGTGTAGACCACGTCCAGACGCTCGTCGAGCTCGTCCAGGCGGAGCCGACCGTCCACAGCCGCCGTCCCAACCATTGCCGCGACGGTCTCGCGCTCGGCGTCGGTGGAGCGCACATGCGGTGGATGCACGTACGGGTGGTACGGCTGCCCCATGGCTTCCGCGCTGCTCACCAGAGCAGTGTAAGCAACCGCACCGACAGGCCCTCCCCGGGCAGCAAGCGCGGACGATCAGGAGGCGACGACCTCGAGCTGAACAGTCGCCGCCACCTCCGGGTGCAGGCGCACCGTGACGGTGTGGGCGCCGATCGTCTTGATCGGGTTTCCCACCTCGATCCGGCGCTTGTCGACCATGGGCCCGCCGGCCTGGCTGACGGCGGCGGCGATGTCGGTGGGCGTGACGGCGCCGAACAGTCGGCCGGTGTCGCCCGCGCGGGCGGGAAGCCGAACCGGCGCCGCCTCGAGCTGGGTCTTGACCTCGCGGGCGGTGTCGAGATCGGTGATCTCGCGGACCGTGCGCGCCCGCCGGATCGTCTCCAGTTGCTTCTCGCCGCCACGGGTCCACGCGATGGCGAAGCCGCGGGGCATGAGGTAGTTGCGGCCGTAGCCGTCCTTGACCTCGACCACGTCGCCGGCGGCGCCGAGGCCAGGAACCTCCTGCGTGAGGATGAGCTTCATCGTGACGTCACCCTCCCTCAGCGCGCCGTCGAGGTGTACGGCAGCAGCGCCACCTCACGGGCGTTCTTGATCGCGACAGCGATGTCGCGCTGGTGACGCGTGCAGCAGCCGGTGACCCGGCGGGCCCGGATCTTGCCGCGGTCGGAGATGTACTTACGCAGCACGCCGGTGTCCTTGTAGTCGACGTACTTGACCTTGTCCTTACAGAATGCGCAGACCTTCTTCTTCGGCTTGCGCACAGCGGGCTTTGCCATCGTGGTGCTCCCTGGTGGAGTCGGAGCCCGTTCGCCTCGCTGGCAGCGGCGACCGGGATGGGTGGGTGGTTGACCTAGAAGGGTGGCTCGTCCCCTGCGGGGGCAGCAGCAGGTCCGCCAGACCATGGATCCGGCTGTCCGCTCTGACCGCCCTGACCGCCCTGACCGCCCTGGCCGCCGCCTTGAGCTGGCTGACCGCCGGTGGTCCACGGGTCGGCGCCGCCGGAAGCGGGTGCCCCGCCGCCGAAACCGCCGCCAGACCGCTGTGTCTTGGTCACCTTGGCGGTGGCGTAGCGCAGGCTGGGCCCGATCTCGTCGACGTCGAGCTCGACGACCGTGCGCTTCTCGCCCTCGCGGGTCTCGTACGACCGCTGCTTCAGCCGGCCGGTGACGACGACCCGAGCGCCGCGCTGCAACGACTCGGCGACGTTCTCGGCCGCCTGC
>DATHII010000160.1:0-2492 GCA_035316885.1 Jiangellaceae bacterium
CCGACTCCGCGGCCGCGGCATCCTGGTCCCCACCGCGGCCAGGTCGTAGCGCTACGACTGTTGATCGGCTGCCGGCATTGCCGGGACGGTGGAGCCGGGCCAGCGCTGGCCGGTCACCTCCAGCTCGCGCACCTCAAGCGACGACGTCAGGGCGTAGCAGGGTTTTGATGGAGCGGCGTTCGTCCATCGCGCGGTAGGCATCGGCCGCCCGCTCAAGAGGAAGTTCGAGGTCGAAGACGCGCCCTGGGCGGATCGTCCCGGCGATTACGTCGGCTAATAGCTCGTCGAGATATGCCCGGACGGGGGCGACGCCGCCGCCGACGGAGATGTTGTCGTCGAACATCTTCTGCAGGGGCAGTTCTGGCCCGCCGTTCGGCACGCCGACGAAGCCCACCCGTCCGCCGGGGCGGGCCGTGCCGAGCGCCTGTTCCATCGAGGCCTTGGTGCCCACGCACTCGAGCACGGCGTCGGCACCAATACCGGAGAGCAGGTCGTGAACCGCGGCGATGCCGGCCTGGCCGCGCTCGGCCACGACGTCGGTGGCGCCGAATTCACGGGCGATCGCCTGCCGGTCGGCATGGCGCGACATTGCGACGATGCGCTCGGCGCCGAGGCGAGCAGCGGCCAGCACCGCGCACAGGCCGACCGCGCCGTCACCGACCACGACCACGGTGCTGCCGGCCCTGACCCCGGCCGAGACGGCTGCGTGGTGGCCGGTCCCCATCACGTCGGAGAGTGCGAGCAGGCTGGGCACGAGCTCGTTGTCCGGTGTCTCCGGAGTGGCTACCAGGGTGCCGTCGGCCATGGGTACCCGAACCCACTCGCCTTGGCCGCCGTCGACCGGAAGACCGTACTCATCCTTGCCGCCCCACCAGGCGCCATGCTCACACGAGGTGTACATACCGTTGCGGCAGTGCACGCACGTCCCGTCGCTGACCGCGAACGGCGCGATGACGAAGTCCCCGCGGCGGACGGAGCGAACGTCGGAGCCGACCTCCTCGACCGTGCCGACGAACTCGTGCCCAATCCGCGTCGGCTTCTTCGCCGGTGTGATGCCGCGGTACGGCCACAGATCCGAGCCGCAGACACATGACGCGACGACGCGGACCAGCACGTCGGTCGGGCGCCGGATCTCCGGGTCAGACACGTCCTCCACGCGGATGTCCCGCGGTCCATGGATCAGCGTCGCTAGCAACTCGCCTCCTGCTCGCTCACCGCTGCTCCACCGTAGTCGGCAGTGGAGGCACCAGATTGGCTCGGCTACGAAACCGACACCGCGGCAGGCCCGGGGCGATGATCCCGGACATGATCGAGACCGCCCGGCGAATACACGCATCAGTCGAGTACACGCTCATGCGCTGCTTAGCGTGCGAAGAGCACGGTCGGCGTGGAAGTGCATGTGTGTTTCGCTGCTGATCACGTCCAAGATCAGCCCGTCCGTGCCGATGACGAACGTGGTGCGCTTGACCGGTCGGATGAACGATAGAAGGCCTAGGGAGACCCCGAACGCGCGGGCCACTGAGCCGTCTTTGTCGGATAGCAGCGGATAGTCGAAGGCGTGCTTGTCGGAGAACTGCTTCTGCTTGTTGACCGGGTCGACGCTGATGCCGATGCGCTGGGCCCCAACCTTCTCGAACGCGGTCCTCAGATCCCGGAAATAGCAAGCTTCCGCGGTGCATCCGCTGGTCATCGCACGCGGGTAGAAGAAGAGCACGACCGGCCCGCCGCGGAGCATCTCGCTGAGCCGACGCGGTTGCCCGGTTTCGTCTGGGAGCTCGAAGTCAGGAGCGCGGTCGCCAGGTTGCATGGGGTTCACCCCTCCTCATTCGGACGCACCGACTGGCTTGGCGGGCCATCAGGTGCGGTCCCCGGCCACTCATCGGTCCCCGCTGTTCACCGACATGACCGCAAAACCGCATTGCCATGTGTCGCACAGATTGTCTAGCGTGCCGAGCAGGTTTGTCGTGCCTCGCATCGAAAATGAGGCACATGCGTCGTTCGTGCACGACACTGCAGAGGGGTGGGCCTGATGGGTCGGGTATCGCAGTGGGCCGTGCGCCGGCCCTGGTTTGCGTTGCTCACGTGGGTCGGGATCATGGTCGTGGTCGGCATCCTCGGGACGGGGTTCGGTGGCGACTACAACGACAACTTCGAGCTGCCGGACACCGAGTCGACCACCGCGCAGGAACTTCTGTCCGAGCTCGAGGGCGGTGCTGGCACAGGCGCGGGTCTGGAGGGGCAGGTCGTCTGGAAGCCGGACTCCGGCGAGGCCACCGACGGCTCGGCGGAAGCGGCCGTAACGGGTCTGCTCACCAACCTGTCCACCTCGCCGGGCGTGGCGTGTGTGCTCACGCCGTTCGGCGAGCCACTCGGCCCGGCATGCCCGCAGCAGCCCGCGGACCAGGGCCAGGGCGGTCAGCAAGGGGAGCAGCCGCAGCTCTCGCCGGAGGCGGAGGGCGCCCAAGCACACTTCGGACAGTCCGGCGTGAGCC
>DATHII010000161.1:0-2306 GCA_035316885.1 Jiangellaceae bacterium
CCGCCGGACCCGCAGCCGACGCAGCACCACCCGGCGCGTATCACGGCGGGAAACGCCGCTGGGCCCAGGCATCCGACCGCCCTTTCGTCTCCGACCACACCGTAGCCCCTGCGCAACGCTCCGAGAGTACGCGCCGATGATCGGTCGATCCCCGGGGGTTGGCGGACTCGTGCGTGTGAGCCGCGCGCGTCGATCACGGTCATATGGGTACCGTGACGCCGTGAGCACACCGCCCTTCCTGTCGTTGCCGGAGGGTGTTCGTGCTGTGCGGATACGAACTCGGAGGGGCGAGATCGCCACCCTGGAGGCGGGGTCCGCGTCCAGTCCCACCGTTGCGCTCGTACCGGGCTGGACCGGCAGCAAGGAGGACTTCGTCGCGCTCCTCGCACCACTCGCGCAGGCTGGCTGGCACGCAGTGGCGATCGACCAGCGTGGCCAGTACGAGACGCCCGGAACCGACCGCGAGAGCGACTACCGCCTGACGGCCCTCGGCGACGACCTGCTCGCGCTCACCGCCGAGCTGGGCGCCGGGCCCGTGCACCTGGTCGGGCACTCCTTCGGCGGCCTGGTGGCCCGAGCTGCCACCATCACCGAGCCACAGGCGGTTGCGTCGCTGACCCTGCTCTGCTCCGGGCCCGGACCCCAGCCGGCCGAGCGGCACGTTCTGCTGCAGGCGATGGCCGACGCCATCCCGGCCATCGGCCTACCCGCCACGTGGCTGGCCAAGCGGGCATACGAACGGTCGCAGGGTGCTCCCGAGCCGCCGCCGGAGATCGAACGGTTCATGGAGCTCCGATTCGTGAACAACCATCCGCTCGCGCTGCGTGAGATGACACTCCACCTCACCCGCGCGCCCGACGACCTCGTCGCCCTGGCGGCCACGGGTGTGCCGGTGCTCGTGGCCTTCGGCGCTGACGACGACGGGTGGCCGACCGCCGAACAGCGTGCCATGGCCGACCGGCTGGGTGCTCCGGTGGCCGTCATCGACGGTGCCGGCCACTCCCCCGCAGCCGAGCGGCCCGAGCAAACGGTCGCCGCACTCGAGCGGTTCTGGACCGTCGCGCGGAGCGCACCCGGGAGCGGGGGAAAGACCGATCCTGCGTCGGTGCGGCGATGATCTCGCGTCGCGACAGGCGTCGCGGTCCGCCGGAGATGCGGGTGCCGCTGTCCACTGATCCTGGCGAGGTTCCCCGCGTGCGGCACTTGGTCCGTGGGACCCTGCACTCCTGGGGGTTGCAGGACTCGGAGGACGTGACACTCCTGCTGGTCAGCGAACTCGTCACGAATGCGCTCCACCACGGCCTCCCCCCGCTCGAGCTACGGCTCAGCGCCGACGGCGGCCGAGTCCGGGTCGAGGTCTTCGACGCCTCCGGCGACCACCAGCCCGCGCTCGAGTTCCCACCATTGGACGCCATGCACGGGCGGGGCATCGAGATCGTGGCCGCTCTCGCCAGCCGGTGGGGCAGTGCACCCGTACCTCGAGGCAAGGTCGTCTGGTTCGAGGTCGATACCGCCGCGCGCCGTTGATACCGGCTCGAGTCGGAGGACGTCAGTCGGCGGCAAGGCCGGCCCAGGGTTCGCGCTGGGCCGAGTGGGCCTGCCCCTGCGGGCAGAGTCGCCGGAAGTCGCACCACCCGCACAGAGCCGAGGGGTGCGGCGGAAAGACGTCGTCTCCCGTCCGGCCGGCCAAGAAGGCGGCGTCGGCCTCGGCGCACTCGCCGGCGATGTCGTCGGCCCGGCTCAGGTGGCGGTCGAGGGTGCTGTCGTCGTGTTCCCAGACATGGACCTCGCCGGTCGGCAGGTGGTGCAGCTCGACGCGTCGGCAGGTCGCCCGCAGTGTTCGTGCCGTCGCCGCAGCGTAAACGGCGAGCGCCAGCGACGATCGGGCGTCGTCGACCGAGAGCACGTGCCGGCCGGTCTTGTAGTCGACGACGACCAGCTGGTCGCCGCGCTCGTCGATCCGGTCGACCCGCCCGGACAGCGCCATGCCGCCGTAGATTGTCGCCACGGTGCGCTCGATGCCGCGTGGCTCGACGTCCGGGTCGAGGCGGGCCACGTACCGTTCCACCATCGCCCGTGACCGGCCCGCCCACTCCGCGGACTGGGCGTCGTCGCGGAACCCCTCCGATCGCCAGGCACGCTCGACCGACGCACCAGCCGCATCGACGGTCCGCCGCGCCGGAGGCAGCCGCCACCAGTCGGCCAATGCCAGGTGGACGACGGCACCGAGGGTGTTGTGTGCCCAGGGCGGCCCCTTGGGGGGCGGCGGCCGGTCGAGATAGGCGAAGCGGAATCGCCGTGGGCAG
>DATHII010000162.1:0-3844 GCA_035316885.1 Jiangellaceae bacterium
CCGCCGGCAGCTTGACCTTGCTGGTTACCAGAGTCTGGCCATCCTCAGAGAAGGTGACGGTCCGCGTACCGCGCTTGACCGGGAAGGGTCCCGCCACCTTGCCACCAGCTAGGCCACCAACCACCGAGTCGCCGTCGACGGCGACTGAGACCGTTCGGCTCGGCAGACCTTGCACGATGTAGATGCAGGTCTGGTCGGCGGCCGAACTGGGCGTGAGCCCAGCGGACAGCAGGGCGAGCATCCCGACGCCGACCACCGCGACCCACAAACTGCGCAGCGTTGGACGACCCATGCTCAGAACCCCGAATCCACACTGTGGTACGCCACGGACGGACCCGGCCTAGCGATGTCGCAGTCTGGTCCGACTAGCCGGGCAGCAGCCTAGTCATGCAGACTGGGACCGACCACCGATCGTCAGACGTGTCGGACGAAAATTTCTCGGCGGTGGCGTCTCGGGGAAGGTGACACATGGCGGGGGCTCGCGCACGCGACTCCCTGCGGCGCTCGGTGGGGGCGTTGACGGTCACCGCCCTGCTTGGCGCGGCCGTCGCGTTCAGCGCGGGGCTCACCTGGTCCAGCTCTGCCGCACCTTCGGCGGGGGCGGTTCCGTCCTTGGCACAGAGCCAATCCACGCTCATCCGTCCCATCCCGTCACCGGCCCGCACGATCCTGCCGACACCGCGGACGTCGCCGACGCCGATGCCCCCCGACGAGGCCGTCGGCGCTCCCGGTATCGCCATCACTACTCGTCCCGAGTCCGATGGCAGCTTCCTCGTCAGTGAGGTGATCACGCTTCCGGCGCCGACGACCGAGGCCGTGCTGCGACCGCCGTCGATCGGGGATGCCGGCACCCGGTTCAAGCAGCTGCTGCCGACCGCGATGCAGGTCGAGGTCAGTGCTGGTGGGCAAGCCCTGGCGGTTCCCAGCGGATCGGTACGCAGCGAGGTGATGCTTCGCTGGGACTCACCCACCCAGCAGCTGCGACTGCGCTACCGCCTGACGCAGGTGAGCGTTGCCAGCCAACCCGCCAAGGCCGGCCGCACCGTGGCCGCACTCGGCTCACTGCTCGACCGGATGCCTGCCGACCTGCCGGTCAAGGTGGTCGTGACGGGCCGGACCGTGCTGTCTCTCACCTGTCCCCAGCTTCCGCTGGCGAGACTGTCCTGTGGCGCCGGCGCAGCCCCGAAGTTCTGGACCTTACGCTCGATTCCGTTCGACCGATCGCAAGTGCTGGTGCAGTACGACCGGCCGGCGCGGCCATGAGGTCGTAGGGTCTCGTCCGGTGGGTTCTCCCATGTTCGCCATCCTCGCTGCGTCCGTATCGTTCGTGGTCTACCTCGGCTACGTCCTCCTCGCCGGGACGGGCACCTTCTGGGCATTCGTCTGGCCGGATGGTCAGGGCGTCCGTCGATTGCGCATGATGGCGGTCGTCGGTCTGGCATCGATCGGCCTCGGAACGATCGCCGAGGCGATCATCGATTGGCTCGCCCCAGGACGAGCGCTGGGCGATGTCGCGGATGAGTCCGGAACCTGGCTGCTGGTGCGGCTGGCAATTCTCGCCGGCGCCGGGTTCTTCGGCGCCGAAGTGCTGCGACGCCCGGTGAGGGGCGGACGACGCGTCACGGTCCTCATGCTGGTCGTCCTCCTGACCATCACGTTGGTGGTCGAGTCGACCGCCATGGCTTCATCTCGGGTCGTCGCACTCACGACGACGACGGGTCTGTACCTACTGGCCCTGGCCGCCTGGTTGGGCGGGCTCATGGCGTTCGCCGCCCTGCTCGTCCCGCGCAATCCGCCGGGTGCGCTGGAGCGGGTTTCGCCACGGTTCTCTCGTTTTGCTGGGCTGAGCGTGCTCGCGCTGACGGTCGCTGGCACCGCGCAACACCTGATCGCCGGGGGGACCGCAACACCTCGCTCGGGCGTGCTGCTGCTCGTCGGGGTGCTGGCGCTGGTCGCGACGCTGCTGCTGAGCCGCTATGCCGTCGCGTACGGCCGGAGGTTGGCCTTCCGCGAGCGGTATATGCGTGGCTTCCCGGTCGAGCCGCGCGGCCGGCGACCGATGCTCGGGCGCGCGATCGGCGTCCAGCTGGTCCTCTCCGTCGCCCTGTTGGGCGTAGCGGTGGCGCAGCTCGCGGTGCTGCCTGTGCCAAACGGGGCGGTGGCAGCGCCGTTGGGGGATCCGTCCCCGACGACGGTCGCCACCGTCCGCGAGGCGCGACCGGCGGCAGACGACCCGCGGTTCGTTCCGGAGCAGATCGACCTGCCAGGTGGCGCGTATACGGCCGTCGTTCCCGTGGCCACGGTCGGCAACGAGCTGGTTGTCCCGGAAGATCCTACGAAGGTCGGCTGGTGGGATGGGAGCTCCTACGTCGGCGATCCGTACGGGTCGACCGTGATCGCCGGCCACGTCGACGCCTTCGACCGCGGCCTCGGGTTCTTCTTCCGGCTGTGGAAGATCAAGGTCGGGGAGCGTGTGGTGTTGAGCGCAGGTGACGTGCGTCAGGCGTACAAGATCACCACGGTGCGCGAGGTCCCGCGCACCGATCTGGTCGACGACGCGGAGGCCTTCGACATCGGCGGACCACCTCGGCTGGTGTTGATCACCTGCGCCGGCGAGTTCCGGCCGGAGCGGGGTGGGTACAGCCGCAACCTGATCGTGGTCGCGCGCCCGGTCCCATGAAGTGCCGCGGCGCCAGACCCCAGCCCTGGAGCGCTCCGCCGGTGGGCCATCAACGGGGCCATGGTCATCCGAGTGTTTCCGCAAATCCGCGCCCGACCCTCGCCGTCCGCCCGCGCTCACCCGCGTGGGGCCGTCCTCGCCGATCCTAGGATCCCGCCTTGTCACCGCGGACGCTGTATGAGTGCGCGCCGGCGCCCGCGAGGGTGCCGGCCTCGACGATCAAGTACTCCTCGCGGATCGGCCGCTCCGCGAAGTAGCACTCGAGGATCTCCCTGGTGCCGGCGGCGTAGCGCGCCTGTGCCGAGAGGCTCGACCCCGAGGTATGAGGGGTCATGCCGTGGTGGGGCATCGTCCGCCACGGATGGTCCTTGGGCGCCGGCTGTGGGTACCAGACATCGCCGGCATAGCCCGCCAGCTGGCCCGACTCAAGCGCCCGCACGATCGCATCGCGGTCGCAGATCTTGCCCCGCGCGGTGTTAACGATGTAGGCGCCGCGCTTCATCTTCGAGATCATCTCGTCATCGAACATGTGCTCGGTCTCGGGGTGAAGCGGGCAGTTGATCGTCACCACGTCCATCTCCGGCACCATCGCCTCCGTCGAATCGTGGAAGGTCACCCCCAGCTCGGCCTCGACCTCGCTCGGCAGCCGGTGGCGATCGGTGTAGTGGAGGCCGACGTCGAACGGCTTCAGCCGCCGCAGCACCGCGGTGCCGATCCGGCCCGCTGCGACGGATCCCACTTGCATCCCCTCGAGGTCATAGCTGCGCGAGACGGCATCGGCGATGTTCCAGCCGCCGTCGAGGACGATCTGGTGCATGGGGATGTAGTTGCGCACCAAGCTGAGGATCATCATCACTACGTGCTCGGAGACCGAGATCGAGTTGCTGTAGGTGACCTCGGCGACGGTGATCCCGTGCTCGACCGCGGCGTCGAGGTTCGTGTGATCGGAGCCGATGCCGGCGGTGATGATCAGCTTCAGGTTCGGCGCCTTGGCGATCCGCTCCGCGGTCATGTAGGCGGGCCAGAATGGTTGCGAGATCACCACCTCGGCGTCGGGAAGGTTGCGGTCGAGCTCGGAGTCCTCGCCCTCCTTGTCGGAGGTAACGATCAGCTCGTGTCCGTTCTCCTCGCACCACTTGCCCAAACCGAGCGCCCCCGAGACGG
>DATHII010000163.1:0-2863 GCA_035316885.1 Jiangellaceae bacterium
TGCAGTGCCGACTGCTCGACCGCCCCTTCACTGTCCGGGGTGACGTTGGTGTTCACGCGCGGGTGCTCGATCAGCTGCTGGATGGCGCCGGGGATGCTGTCGCCGTCGAGCGGGTCGGAGTTCTGGTCCCCGGCGATTACGAACGACGCCCCCGGCGTGAGTCCGCCCTGGCGGCCGGCGTCGTCGTGGATGTAGCGCGAGGACTGGCCGGGCAGGACGTAGTCGGCCCAGAACCGGATTTCGTCGAAGTTGCGGGTGCCGTTGCGGTCCTCGGGACCGTCGAACACCGGCGGCGTCGGGTGGCTGGCCAGGAAGTGGACGGTTTTGCCGCCGATGAGTATCGGCACGTCCCAGTGACTCTTCGAGGACAGCCGGAAGACGTCGAGCTCGTCGGGGGAGTACCAGTCCGCTGGTGCGGGCGTCGCCGGGTCGTCGGGCAGCAGCGCGCCGGGCATGTCCTTCCAGAGGAAGTGCTGGAAGGTCCGTACGGCCGCGGTGTCGATCGGGTGCTGCGAGAGGACGAGCATGCCGAACTGGCCGGGGAAGAAGCCGAAGCCGAAGGCGTCGTCGGGTCCGCCCACGACGCCGTTGTTGTTGAGGTCGAACCCGGACGGTATGCCGGTGTTGGACGGCGCGATGAAGAGGTGGTCGTAACGGATCGGCTCGGCGCCGCCCTGCGACACCTCGAGGTAGTTGGTCCGGAACAGGTCGGCCGCCGTCGGGTCGAAGTCGAACTCGTTGATCAGCAGGACCTCCGGCCGCACCCGCTGGATGATCTCTGCGACAGTTGCCGCCTGCGCGTTGCCGGGAGTCGAGAGGTCGGCGCGGAGCTGACCAGCGAAGTTGCGGTTGAGCGAGGCGTTGAACGTCGCGAACCTTACGGTGTCGCGGTCGCCGTCCGGTACATCCGCCTGCGCCGGCATGGCGAGGGGCACGAGCAGGGCGATGGATGCGGCGACGAGTGCCGATCGGGCGAGCCGCTTGGTCATGTCCCCTCCAGCGGAAAGTGGCCGTGTGCGCCGACGACCATGAGTACATGTGGAACGTTGCGCGGAGATGACGGGGACGCTAGCGCGTGTCGGCGCCCGCGAATACTCCCCGCGTGGCATTTGGCCACGGCTGCGTGGCTCAGGCCGGCTGGACGGTGTAGACGACGGTCTGCACGCGGATCATGCCGTCCTGGAAGATGAAGGTGTCGATGCCGTCCTCGACCCTGCGGCCGCCGCCGGTGGCCTTCCATTCCAGGTAGAGCACGTCGTCGGCGAAGACCGTGTCGAGCTCCCACTGCGCCTGGGGGACGTCGCTGAGCAGTTGGGTGAAGACTTCCCGGGCTCCGTCCTTGCCGCGGTAGATCTTCTTCTGCACGACGAGGATCGCGTCCTCGGTGTAGTCGGCGACGATGTCCTCGAGGTCCTCGGCGCCCAACGCCTGCCCGTGGTGTGCGAAGACCTCTTCCGGAGTGCGTGCGGTCATGGTCGTCCCCTTTCACTCGGTCTCGCCTCCCCGATTCTCTACCGGCCCACCCGCTCCCGAAAGGGAACCCGAGGCCAGGGGGCCCGTACGACGTGGTCGTCGGGGTCGGAGGTGCGGGACTGTGCCGTACCGACCTGCACATCATCGAGGGTCAATGGGCGGAGAAGAGCAACGTCGCGTTGTCGTACACCCTGGGCCACGAGAACGCCGGCTGGGTCCACGCGGTCGGTTCGGCGGTGGAGCACGTGCAGCCCGGCGACGCCGTGATCCTTCACCCGTTGGTGACATCCGGCTTCTGCCGGGCCTGTCGGGCCGGTGACGACATGCACTGCGAGGCGGGCGCGTTCCCCGGCATCGACGCCGACGGCGGCCTGGCGGACCTGATCCGGACCTCCGCCCGGTCGGTGGTCACGCTCGCCCCCGGGATCGAACCGGCGGTGCCGCTGCTGTATCCGGGCAGCACATGCGTCGTGATGGGGGCCGGCGGCCTGGGCCACATCGGCATCCAGTGTTTGCGGGCGATGAGCGCCACCCGCATCGTGGTGCTCGACCCCAACCAGGACGCCCTTGCCCTTACCGGTGACTGGGGTGCGGACGAGACGGTCCTTGTCGACGGCATGCGCGTGGAGCGGGTCGTCGAGCTGACCGACGGCAAGGGCGCCGAAGTGGTCGTTGACTTCGTCGGGGAGAGGGGCGCCGAGCGGGACAGCTGGGCGATGACGCACAGGGCCGGCAGCGACTTCGTCATCGGGGACGGCGGCACGGTCGACATCGCGACCATCGACGTGATCTCTACCGAGCGGAACGTCGTGGGGAACCTCGTGGGCAGCTACAACGACCTCGTCGAGCGGATGGCGCTCAATGCCGCCGGCCGGGTCCACCATGTCACCCAGACCTACCCGCTGGACGCGGTCAACGACGCCATGGACGACCTCGACGCCGGCCGACGCCGCGGGCGCGGCATCCTGGTCCCCACCGCGGCCGGGTAGAAGCGCTACGACTGTTGATCGGCTGCCGGCATTGCCGTGACGGTGGAGCCGGGCCAGCGCTGGCCGGTCACCTCCAGCTCGCGCACCTCAAGCGACGACGTCAGGGCGTAGCAGGGTTTTGATGGAGCGGCGTTCATCCATCGCGCGGTAGGCATCGGCCGCCCGCTCAAGAGGAAGTTCGAGGTCGAAGACGCGCCCTGGGCGGATCGTCCCGGCGATTACGTCGGCTAATAGCTCGTCGAGATATGCCCGGACGGGGGCGAGGCCGCCGCCGACGGAGATGTTGTCGTCGAACATCTTCTGCAGGGGCAGTTCTGGCCCGCCGTTCGGCACGCCGACGAAGCCCACCCGTCCGCCGGGGCGGGCCGTGCCGAGCGCCTGTTCCATCGAGGCCTTGGTGC
>DATHII010000164.1:0-2253 GCA_035316885.1 Jiangellaceae bacterium
GTCGAGTTCACGCTGGTCTCGGTGGTCTTGGTGGGGCTCTTCCTCGCTGTCGTCCAGGTCGGCCTCGTTCTCCACGTGCGCAACACGCTCGTGGCCTGTGCGGCAGAAGGCGCGCGGTATGCCGCCAACGCTGACCGCGACCTACCCGACGGCGAGGCACGCACCGTGGCGTTGATCGCCGAATCGCTCTCCGATCGCCACGGCGAGGCCGTCACGTCGCGCTACGTCACGACCGGCGGAGTGCAGCTAGTGGAGATCGAGGTCACGACGACGCTGCCGTTGTTCGGTCTGCTCGGGGTTGAACGTGGCCTGACGGTGACCGGTCACGCAGTCGAGGAGAGCGCCTTGTGAACCGATTGCACCGCGACGAACGGGGCAGCGCGATCGTCGAGTTCCACTTCCTCGGGATCCTGCTCCTGGTGCCACTCGTCTACGTCATGCTCGCCGTGCTCGACGTCCAACGTGCGTCCTACGGCGTGACACAAGCCGCCCGCGAGGCCGGTCGGATCTACGTGGCCACCGGTGACGAACCGGCGGCCCGGCTAGCCGCACAGGTCGCACTCGCGGACCAGGGGCTCGTGGCGGGCGCAGCCGACATCCGGATCCGGTGCTCGGCGACACCGTGCTACCAGCCTGGTGCGGAGGTCACGGTGACGGTCGGATCGACCGTGCGCCTTCCGTTCGTCCCCGACGTGCTCGCCGGTGCGGTCCACGCCGAGATACCCGTCGAGGCGACCCACTCGTCGGTTGTCGACCGGTTCCGGGCCTTGTGATGAACCGGCGTCGCGACGACGGGCAGGTCACGCTCATGATCATCGGGTTCGTGATGATCGTGGTACTGCTCGTTGGCGTCGTGGCCAACGCTTCCAAGGCGTTCGTGTACCGGCGATCGCTCGCGTCCTGGGCAGACGGAGCCGCCGTCGCGGCCGCGCAGAACGTCGCCGAGGACGTCGTCTACACGGGTCCGGTGCTCGACGACCTGCCAATCTCGGCCGACGGCGCCCGCGGAGCCGTCACCGATTACGTCGCCCGGCACGGGTTGGCCGAGCGCTTCGAGGACTTCGATGCCGCGGTGGCCGTCGACCCGGCCGCGGCCACCGTGACTGTGGCGTTCCGGGCCCGGATGTCGCTCGTTCTGGCCGGCGACGTGGGCGGCATCCCGATCACGGCCGAGGCCACCGCCACCGCTCCTCTGGACTGAGCCACCCGTTCTGCATCTTGTGGCGGGAAAGACACGCCACCTACGCCCTGGACACGTGCCTAACCCGCCACAAGATGGAGGGAAGCGTCGAGCCGCGTACCCTTGACGGACGTGGCCACCCGTGACGTCGACGCCGAGATCAGCGCCCTCGACCAGACCCTAGCGTCTATCGAGCAGGTGCTGGATCCGGCCGCGATGCGCGCGCAGATCGCCGACCTGGAGAAGCAGGCAGCCGCTCCGGACCTGTGGGACGACGTCGACCGGGCACAGCAGGTCACGAGCCGACTGTCCTACCTACAGGCAGACCTGCGCCGGCTGACCGAGCTGCGCCAGCGCGTCGACGACCTCCCGGTCCTGTTCCAGCTGGCCGAGGAGGAGGGCGACGAGGAGGCAGCCGCCGACGCGGACCGTGAGCTCGACGAGGTCACGCATCTGGTCTCCGACCTCGAAATCCGCACCCTGCTGTCCGGCCAGTACGACGCCCGCGAGGCCGTCATGACGATCCGATCCGAGGCCGGTGGCGTCGACGCCGCGGACTGGGCGGAGATGCTCCTGCGCATGTACACGCGCTGGGCGGAGCGCCACGGCTACAAGACCGAGGTCTACGACATCTCGTACGCCGAGGAAGCGGGCATCAAGTCGGCGACGTTCGTCGTCCATGCGCCCTACGCGTACGGCACGCTCTCGGTCGAGCAGGGCACCCACCGGCTGGTGCGGATCAGCCCATTCGACAACCAGGGGCGTCGTCAGACCTCGTTCGCCGGCGTCGAGGTACTGCCTGTCGTCGAGCAGACCGATCACATCGAGATCCCCGAGTCGGACATCCGGGTCGACGTCTTCCGCTCTTCCGGGCCCGGCGGCCAGAGCGTCAACACCACCGACTCGGCGGTACGGATCGCTCACATCCCCACCGGGATCGTGGTCTCCTGCCAGAACGAGAAGTCTCAGTTGCAGAACAAGGCGTCGGCCATGCGGGTGCTGCAGGCCAAGCTGCTCGAGCGCAAGCGCCAGGAGGAGCGGGCCGCCATGGACGCGCTCAAGGGCGACGGTGG
>DATHII010000165.1:0-4402 GCA_035316885.1 Jiangellaceae bacterium
GTGGGGGTGCTGGTCTGCCAGCCCTCGGCGTAGAGCAGCCACTGCCCGTTGGAGTGCCAGTTGACCTGGAACGCAAAGCCGATCCGGTCGAGCAGCCCGACCATGGCCTCGGTCTCCGGCTCGGACAATGGAGCAGGACCACGGTAGGTGTCGCTGGACTGGATGGACGACGAGCCCTCCTCGTCATAGCCCCAGTGGTTGGGGAAGTTGCGGTTGGGGTCGACGCCGTCGCCGACCTGGGTCTGTCCGTCACCGTTGTTGTCGCGGAGGTTCTTCCGCCACAGCCGCTCGTGGTCGAACGTGTACTGGTAGCCGTCGGGGTTGGCCACGAGGATGAACCAGAGTTCGGTCGTCTGCAGAAGCTTGCGGACTGCACGGTCGTTGGCCCGCCACCGGTCGATGTAGTGGTTCATCAGCCGCCGGTTGACCTCAGTGGAGATCCATTCACGCGCGTGCTGGGTTGAGCTGTAGAGGACGGCCGGACGCCTGCCGTCCGGTTGCTCTTGAGCGCCCTGGGTCAGCTTGACCGCGATGATCTCGCGACCCTGGCCGGTGTGGCCGAGGACCTCGAGCTTCACCAGCTGGGGGTTGTTGCGCGCCGCGGCGTAGAGCTGGTCGCGGATGCCGCCGGCCTCGTCGAAAGAGCGCCAGACGGTGAAGCCGTTGGCGGCCTGCTCCGCCGCGAACTCCTGGACGGTCTTGCCGTTCTTGACCCGGGTCAGTTTCAGGTCGACTCCTCGGCCCCGTAGCCGGTCGGCCTGGGCCTGGTCGAGGACCATGTCGAGCTCGATGCCGTTCGCGACTTGTCGCTGGCCGCTCACCTCGATGCCCTCCTGGGCGATCGTGGGTATCTCGTCGGCCTGGACCACTGCGGTGTAGGCGTCCAGCCGATCCGAATCTCTACCTGCGCTCGGTGCGGCAGGCGCGGTCGTGAACCCCACGCAGAGTGCGGCGACGACCGCCGCGACCAGTGAAATGACAAGCGATCGACGCATTGCTCCACCTCCGCGTAGGCCCAACCTTGGTCACTCTTGCACCCCCCCGCCGACGTCGCAACGGGTTGTTGTAGCGTGCCCCCTCCCCGGAGGCGGGAGCGCGTGCGTCAGCGGGCTCGCCAGCGACCGGTCACGCCCAGCCCGATCAGCAGAGCGGCCGCCACCCGGGAAGACGAACAGCTGGACGCCGGTCAGGCCGAGGCCGATGTTGTCGTAGAGGTCGGGTAGGTCGTCGATGCGGTGCATCATCCACAGTGGCCGGGACCGGGCGACGGCCGCGGGCAGGACGCCCCAGACAAGCCCGGCCGCGAGGGGCCGCAGCCAGACAGCCGGGCGACCAGCGCGGTGACGAGCAGGACTGCCGCACCGGCGCCGACCTGGGCGGCGGTCGTCGTGTCACCCTCAAGGTTCCCCCGGCGAGCGAGTCCTCGACTAACCCGCGCGAGAAGCCGAGGTCGAACAGGAAGTCGGCGACCGGCACGAGCACAAGGCGCAGCGGGGCGCTGAACAGGTGGCGCAGCGGCGGCCCTCGTCACGATGTTCGCCGGCTCGTCGTTCCTGCTCGGCCTGTGGCTCGGCGCCCCGGACGCGTACCGCACGCTGTGCCAACAGAGCGGCATGTCGCTGGCCGAACTTGACGCGCCGTCGAATCCCACGGGATGGCCGTTGCGATACGGAGCGCCGTTGGACGGGCGGCACGGCGCAACCGCGGCCGGCGGATGGTCGCCGCCCGGCGCGCCGGCTGCGGGCAGCGGCGACACGCACCGCGAGGAATTGTGCCGGGACCCGATGCGACTGGCGGTGCCGCCGGGCGCCGGCCGGGTCGGACTGCGCCGGTTCAGCGCGCACGCCTGGGTGATGGAGCCGGCCGGGTCGGCGTCGCGCCGGTGGGCCACCGCGATGTGCCGTTCGGCCGGCTTCAAGCCCGACGTGCGGTACGGGTCCGAGACGACCTGCTGACCCATGTCGCGCTCGTCGCGCACGGGCACGCCGCCGCGTTCCTGCCGGACCTGGCCTGGTACGGCGGTGCCCCGCCGGTGCCGCTGCGGCCGCTGCGCGGGCGGCACCGGTTCCTGTTCACGCGGGCCATTTCGAACAGGTATGCGAGGAATCACCATGGATGGCCAGGCGTGACCGGGCCCGACTCGGGGTAACGGTTCCAGCATGGGGCTTCGCTGGGTTCGAGGAGACATGGTCGCGCCGTCACGGGCGTTGCCGAAAATGTGCCGTCGAGCTCGTCGTGCTGCCCGGTTCGAGGCGAGCGTCCCAGCCGCCGCCAACCCGCATGCGCCGCCGGTGGTTGCGCCGTGGTGACGTGTGGGTACGAGTGGAGCGAGTTCCGGCCCGTCGCCCGAACGCAGCGAGGAAGACTCTTGGAGGTGTGAAGTGGGTATCGTCGTTACCGTCCTGGCCATCATCGGCCTGATCGTTGTGGTCGCCTGGATACTGTGAGGGAATCCGACGCTGCGCGGTCTGCCAGTCGCACTGAGCCATGACGAGACGGCGCCCCGGCCACGTGATCGGGGCGCCGTCCTGTCAGCGCCGCGCCCCCACTGCTATGCGAGTGCGAAGGTGATTTGGCGTGCCTCGATCGAGGCCTCAACGAGGCGGACCGACACGTCCTGGCCGAGCGGCAGATCCCGTCCCGCCACCCGCCCGCGGACGGCCGGCTCGGCGATGACCACCTCGCCGCGGTCGTCCTTCTCGACCACGTCTACGACGACGCCGGGGAACACCTCGTCCTCGCGACCTGTCATGATCGCGGCCTCGACGACGGCCACACAGGCGCCCTCGTAGGCTCCGGCCCGCCGACCGGTCTCGGCCATCACCTCCGGCAGGCCGGGCAGGGCCGCCCGCACCCAGTCGGGCACCTCCGTGCCGGCGGTTATCGCTGCGCACACCTCGAGGCCATAGCGATCCACCAGGCGTCGCAACGGGGCCGTGACATGCGCGTACTCCGCCGCGATCGCGGCATGACCGGCGTCATCGGGAACGGATCCGTCGAACGCGACGTAGCCGGCGCCACGGAACAGTGTCGTGGCCTCGTTGAGGAACGCCGCGTGCGCAGCCGGAGCGGGATCGAGTGACCGGATCAGGTCCGCGTACGGCAGCCCTTGCGGCCAGTCGATCCCCAGAGCCCTCGCCGTCCGACGCAGCCGCTCGACATCGCGCTGCTGCGCGGGCGGCAGCGTCCGGAAGATGCCGACCCCGCCCTGGCGCATCAGCACCGCGGCCGCCGTTCCGGCCAGCAGGGACAGCTGGGCGTTCCACGCCTCCGCCGGAAGCGGCGAGCGATGCTCCAGGCCATAGCCGCCCTCGGGCCTCGTGACGATCTCCTGCTCGGGGACGGGCAAGGACACGCCGCCGCGGGCGCCCTCCTGCTCGAGCCGCAAGCGGCCGATTTCCGGAAGCAGTCCCAGCATGTCTCCCGCCGTGCCGGCATCGAGATCGCTCTGGACGCCCTCGTACGACAGCTTGGCCCGGCTGCGGACCCGCGCCCTGGTCAGTTCTGTCCCCGTCAGATCACCCGACGAGTCCAGGCGCAACTCCCAAACCAACGCCGGGCGTTCCTCGTCGGGCAACAGGCTGGCCGCGCCCTCGGACAGCTCGACCGGATGCAGCGGCGCCCGGCGGTCGGGGCCGTAGAACGTGACCCCACGCCGGTGTGCCTCGATGTCCACCGGGCCACCGGGCGTGACGAACGACGCCACGTCGGCGATCGCATAACGCACCAGGAAGGCACGACCGTCCCGGGACAGGTGGAGAGCCTGGTCGAGGTCCATCGAGCTCGGCGGGTCGATCGTCACGAACGGTACGTCGGTCAGGTCCCGGTCCGGCGTCGTCGCCGCGGCCGCTGCGGCGGACGCCTCGGCGATCGCGTCGGCCGGGAACTCGCCAGGCACCTCCAGCTCGGCGCGGATCTTGTCCAGCGCGGCGCGTAGCCGCGCGGCGTCGTCGGCGACCAGGCGCAGGTGTCGGCTCGGCATGGTTCGAACCATACGGGCCGGCCGATCGCGGTGGCGTCGTCAGGGAACCCGGCTGAACCCCACCAGCGACGTCGTGCCGTCGCCGTAGACGTGCAACTCTGTGATGGAACCGGGCGCCGGCTGCATCCGAAACATCGCCTCCGCCGGCGCGCTCAGCCCCAGTCGAACCAGGGCCCGGACCGGCATCGAGTGGGTCACGACGACCACTGCCTGGCCTGGGTGCCGGGCCAGTGTCCGGTCGCGAGCCGCCGCCACACGTCGCACCATCGCGTCCAGCGGCTCACCGCCTGGCGGCGCGGCCTCAGTCGATGAGAGCCACGCGGTGAGCTCGACCGGATAGCGCTCCCCCACCTCGGCGAAGGTCAGGCCGTCCCACTTCCCGAATGCGCATTCCCGCCATCCTTCGTCGACGCTGACCTC
>DATHII010000166.1:0-4171 GCA_035316885.1 Jiangellaceae bacterium
AACAGCCGGAACGCCTCGCGGTAGATCATCATCACGACGGTCGTCGTCGAGTTGTCCGGCCCGCCATTGGTCAGGATGAAGAACTGGTCGAACGCGAGCAGCGAGCCGGTCACCGAGATGATCAGGCACAGCGCGAGGGACGGTCGCAACAGCGGCAGCGTGACCCGGGAGAACGTCTGCCAGCGGTTGGCGCCGTCCATCCTGGCCGCCTCGTAGACGTCGGTCGGGATCGACTGGAGGCCGACCAGCAGGATCAGCATGAAGAAACCGGCGAACTTCCAGACGATCATGACGATGGTGGAGAACAGCGCCATGTTTGGCGTCCCGATCCAGCGGATCGGTTCGTCGATCAAGCCGAGGTTCTGCAGGATCGGGTCGACCGGACCGATCGACGGGCTGTAGAAGCCCCAGAACAGCAGCGACGCCGAGGCGAGGCCCAGTGCTACCGGTAGGAAGTACGCGGTGCGGAAGAAGCCCACTCCTCGCCGCCGCTCCTGGACCAGCAGGGCCATGCCCATGGCCAGGGCCAGCAGGGCGATGACGACGATCACCGTGTACTTGAGCGTGAACCCCACCGCCGGCCAGAACAGCCGGTCGTCGGTCATATCGGCGTAGTTGTCCGGAAAGTTCGATCCCTGGTTGCCGCGCAGCAGCGGCCACTCGCTCGCCGACATCTGGCCCACGAGCAGCAGGGGGATGACGAAGAACGCGAGCACGAACAGGGCCGCGGGCGAGGCGTAGAGGGCGCCCTTGGCTGCCCGCGACCGCCACCATGGTCGCCGGCTCGAACGGGGTGACGCGGAGGTCTCTGGGCCGCTGCGTTCAAGCACGGGATTGGCCACGCGTCCTCCAATCTCCACCGGTTTCACCCGCGGAGCGGGGCGGGCCGGCGGGTACGGCCGCCGCCGGCAGGCGGCGCCGCGTCCGTCGGTGTACCGCCCCGCTCATGGTTGCTCGATCGTCGAGTCGGATTCAGCTCTGCTGTAGCGACGCGGTAACCGCTTCGTTGTCCTGGTCCAAGGTGCTCCCGTCGCCGAACACGTAGTTGCGGATCAGCGGCAGCCACGGCCCCTGCGGGTCGTTGAACGTCTGCCCGAAGTTGAGGGCGTATGGCGTGCGGCCCTGGCCGGCCACCTCGTTGATCGTCACCAGTCGCTCGTCCTGCTCGGAGAACTCGTTCGAGGCCAGGTCGGTGCGCGCAACGACGTCGTTGTTCGCGGCGAGGACGTCGACCTGCGCTTCCTCGGACAGGGTCCAGGCGATGAAGCTCCACGCCTGGTCCGCGATCTCGCTGTTGGCCGAGATTCCGATGCTGTCGCCGCCGACGAACGTCGACTCGCCGCCGTCGATCCCCCGGATGGGCGCCACGCCGGTCTCGAAGGTGTCCGGCATGAGGCCGAGCTGGGTGGACGGCATCGGCATGATTCCGATGTTGCCCTCGGGGAAGATTCCGACCCAGGTCGGGCCGGCCTCGTCCTGCGTTCCCGCAGCAGTGATGTCGTCCTCGAACAGGCCCTTCCAGATGTCATAGACAGCGGCCGCCTCGGGCTCGGCGAGTAGCGACTCGGTGCCGTCCTCGTTCATCACCTCGTGCCCGTCCGCCCAGATGCTGGGCCACCAGGTGAATACCAGGCAGCCGCCACAGTTGCCGCCGAAGAACGTGCCGTTGATGTCACCACCGAGGGCGTCGATCGCCCGGGCGTGCTCGGCGAACTCCTCCAGAGTGGTGGGCGGCTGCTCGGGATCGAGGCCGGCCTGCTCGTACAGGTTCTTGTTGTAGAACAACACCGACAGGTCCATGGTGTGCGGGACGACGTACTCCCGGCCGTCCAACGTGCCCACCTCGATGTGCGAGGGTGCGATGTCGTCGGCGAACGGCAGTGCGGCAATACGGTCGGTGATGTCGAGGAATGCACCGACCGTGGTGAACTGCGGCACGAAGACCACGTCCAGGCTCAGCACGTCGGGCAGCTCGCCCGCACCGGCGGCGGTGCCGACGCGAGGCAGGTAGTCGTCGGTCGGGATCACGGTGAGATCGACCTGGTTCTCGTGCGACTCGTTGTACGCGTCGACGAGCAGCTGGGACTGGGTCTCGGTTGCGGCCCGCGTCCACATGGTGATCGTCGTCCCGTCGTCGATGCCTTCGGCCAGAGCTTCCGATCCGCCGTCAGTTGGCTCGGCAGCGGGCTCGTCGTCGTCGCCGCATGCGGCGACCATGAGGACCAACGCCATGCCGGCGGCGGCCAGGGATGTACCACGGGCCACGCGCGCCCGCGGTCGGAGTCTGGGTTTCACGCTGCTCTCATCACGTCGTTGTGGGCTGTTAGCGCTAGCAGGGGCAGATCACCTTGCGGCGGCGCACGTCCGCATGCCGGTGCGCGCCGTCGATCGGACTCGTCTGAGCCATTGGCGAAGACTCCGAAAAGGTTTTCTGCCAACCTAGGAGTGGAGTCATTGTTCCGTCAAGACCCAGGCACCACCAGGCGGTTGACCTGGGCGTCCGGTCGCCTGGATCGATCCGAAAGGGTTTCGGGGGATACGTTTCAGCGTTCGTGTAGAGTCACAACGCGATGCATGCCCTGGCGATGACGCGAACGGGGGCCCATGGTCAAGCGTTCTGTCGAGTCCTCCCCGCGGGCACGGCCGACCACGCTGGCCGACGTGGCGAGGCTCGCAGGGGTGTCGGTCGCGACCGCGTCCAAGGCGCTCAACGGCCGGGACCACGTCCGCACCGAGACCCGCCACCGGGTGCTCGAAGCGGCGGAACAGCTGTCATTCTCGCCGAACACGCTGGCCCGCGGGCTGCTGGCCGGGCGGACCGGGACCGTCGGACTGCTGACCAGCGACCTCGAGGGCCGGTTCAGCATCCCGATCCTGATGGGGGCGGAGGACGCGTTCGGCGCCGGCAAGGTCAACGTGTTCCTCTGCGACGCCCGCGACGACACGATCCGTGAGCAGCACCACGTCCAGGCACTGCTGAGCCGTCGAGTCGACGGCTTGATCGTGGTGGGCAGCCGGACCGACCCGCGGCCGTCGCTCGGCCGCGACCTGCCGGTCCCGGTCGTGTACGCGTACGCGCCGTCGGACGACCCGGACGATCTCTCGATCATCTGCGACAACGTCGGGGCCGGGCGGCTCGCAGTCGAGCACCTGATCGCGTGCGGCCGAACGCGGGTCGCGCACATTTCCGGCGATTCGCGGTACGCGGCCGCGCGCGACCGCGCCGAGGGTGTACTGGCGGGGCTGGCCGACGCCGGCCTGTCCCAGGTGGGGGATGTCCGGTACGGCTCGTGGTCGGAGGGCTGGGGACGGGCCGCAGCGGCCATGCTGCTGGACCGCCATCCCGATGTCGACGCGGTGTTCTGCGGCAGCGACCAGGTGGCGCGGGGGGTCATCGACATGGTGCGGGAGCGCGGCCGTCGCATACCCGACGACGTCGCGGTGATGGGCTTCGACAACTGGGAGATCCTGGCCGCCGACGCTCGTCCACCGCTGAGCAGCGTCGACATGAACCTGGAGGAGGTCGGCCGGGCGGCGGCGCGGGCCGTGTTCGCCGCGCTCGACGGCGCCCCGAGGAGTGGGGTCGAGGCGCTGCCGTGCCGGCTGGTGATCCGAGGTTCGACCGCACCGCTGAGCTGAGCGGGTTCACAGGCCCTGGGCAAGGCGGTAGTAGGCCTGGTTCCAGCGGATCTGGTCCGCGAACCGGGCGCGTGTTGTGGCGCCGTCGATCAGCAGCAGCTCGGTACGGGTCATCTCGGCGAGGTCGGTGAGCTCCTCGGCGCCCACCGACGTGGTCAGGACCGTGTGGTGCGGGCCACCGGCGGACAGCCAGGACTCGGCCGAGGTGTGGAAGTCCGGCCGTGGCCGCCACACGGCGCGGGCCACGGGAAGCCGGGGCAGCGGCTCGTCCGGTGGCATCAGGTCGACCTCGTTGGCGACCAGCCGGAACCGGTCGCCCAGATCGGCCATGCCCAGGACTACCGCCGGACCGGGTGCCGCGTCGAACACGAGGCGGACCGGGTCCTCGCGTGCACCGATCGACAGCGGGTGGATCTCGCAGGCCGGCTGGTCTGCGGCGATGGTCGGGCACACCTCCAGCATGTGCGCGCCGAGGATCTTCTCCTCGCCCGGAACGAGGTGGTAGGTGTAGTCCTCCATGAACGACGTGCCG
>DATHII010000167.1:0-32081 GCA_035316885.1 Jiangellaceae bacterium
CGGCGCAACTCGCATGCGGTTACCAGCGCGGCGCGGGACGAGGTCAGGAGTGCGTGACCAACTCGTGGTGCTCGGCGTGCACCTTGGCGACAACGCGACGCTCGGCCACGAACGACGCGAACGGGATGGTGCCGGCGAGCACGACGGGAACCGTCCACCGCCAGGACCATCGCTGCTGGATCGCCAGGTATACCGAGACGAAGAAGTAGAGCATGTAGATCCAGCCGTGCACGATCGCGACGAACTCGAACCCTTCGACGTCGAAGCCGTACTTGAGCACGATCTCGAGGGTGAAGACCAGCAGCACGACGCCCGTCGTGTACGCGAGGATCCGGTAGAGGGTCAGGGTGCGTGGACTCACCGAGCGAGCGTATCCACCGGCGACGAACATCCGAGGCAGGGGTGAACGTGCCGGGTGACCTGCCGGTCCACGGCACCGTCGTGATCCCTGAGTCCGAGCTGGTGTGGCGATTCTCGCGCTCGTCAGGACCGGGCGGTCAGGGAGTGAACACAACGGATTCGCGAGTCGAGCTCTCCTACGATGTGGATCGCTCCACTGCGCTCGGCCCGACGTTGCGGGCCCGCGCGCTCGCCCGGCTCGCCGGGAGGCTGGTCGACGGAGTGCTTACCGTCAGCGCATCGGAGCACCGGTCGCAACTGCGCAACCGTGAGGCGGCGGAGCGGCGGCTGGCGGAGATCATGGCGCAGGCGATTGCGCCGCCCCCGCGCCGGCGCCGTCCCACCAAGCCTTCGCGGGCCGCGCGTGCCCGCCGGGTCGAGCAGAAGAAGCGCAGGTCGGAAACCAAGCGACTGCGCCGCCGGCCACCGCTCTGAGCAGGGCCGGCTGGGCCGGTCTCAGCCGCCGTCGTCCGGGCGATCGTCGTCGCCGAGATCGGCCAGGAAGCGCTCGAACTCGGCACCGATCTCGTCGGCACTGGGCATCGCGGCACGGTCGGCGAGCAGGCTCCCCCGGTTCGTGCCCCCGACGTATGCGTCGAACTGGGTCTCGAGGGCGCGGACCACGCGCCCCACCTCCTCGGACTGGTCGACCTGCTCCTGAACCAGCGTGCGGATGCGACCGGCAGCCTCGGACAGCGCGTCGGAGGGCAGCTCCAGGCCGGTGGCTGCGGAGATCGATCGCAACAGCGCCAGCGAGGCGTCCGGGTAGTCGGACTCGGCGAGATAGTGCGGTACGTGTGCGACGAAGCCCATGGCGTCGAGGCCGGCCTCGCCCAGCCGTAGTTCGAGCAGCGCGGTGGCGCTGGAGGGAAAGCGGATCTCGCCGCGCCAGGGATTGACGAGGGTAACCAGCTCGGGACGGGTGGCGTGCGCGGTGACCCCCAGCGGTCGGGTGTGCGGCACCGCCATCGGGATGCCGTGGACGCTGATGACCAGCCGAACGCCCAACTGCCGGATCAGCCCTGTCACGGCGGCGACGAACCGCTCCCATTGGACGTCGGGCTCGGGCCCGGTCAGGAGAAGGAACGGCGTGCCCGCGGTGTCGTGGGCCAGCCGGATCGCCAACTCGGGGGCCGCATACCGCTCGAAGTGGTCTTCGACGAACAGCATCTCGGGCCGCCTGGCCCGGTAGTCGACCAGCAGATCGGCGTCGAAGCGGGCGAGCACGCGGTGGTCGAGGCTTGAGAGCAGGTGGTCGACCAGTCCCTTGCCGGCACTGCCTGCGTCCATGAAGCCGTCGAGCGATATGACGAGCACCGGTGCGTCCAGCGTGGGAACGTCGCCGACGACCTCATACAGGCCCTTCGGGTCGAGCATCTCGAACACTCCAGTGCGGTGGTTGGTACTTCAGTCTCCATGACAACACCACCGCGGCCGAAGAACATCCCGGCCGGTGCCTCAGCCGGCAAGACCGACGGCAGTGCCGGCGAGCGGCTGCTGGTGCGGCAACCCCAGCACAGCACAGACCAGGCCCAGGAAGGCGTCGGCGTCGCGCAACAGGTCGTCGGACTCGCGAGCCGTGACTGCACCGGGTAGGCCCGCCTCAGCAGCGGCTCGTCTGCCGGCTCCCGCGGCGAAGAATGCGGCCCATTCCGCGAGCTCAGGCGCGATCGCCGCGAGGACCGTCCATACGTTGCGCGGTCCCCGGCCGAGCCCTCGCCGGGAGCCGGACGCGCCCGCAGGGACGGCCCGAGCCCGGGCCGCCAGCACGGCTGCTCCTGCGCGCAACGCGGCGAGGTGCGCAGCCGCGTACCGCTCACCCGCGGAGGTCGCGGACGCGGCCTCGGCCAGACAGCTGCGCGACTGTTCGAGCAGATCGACCACCGCATGACCGGTGCGCGGTCGCGGAACCGGGTGTCCGACCATGATCACCGACGCCTCTCCCCTGGGCCGCCGCGGCGGACCTCCGCGGCTTCGCGCTCACCGTCGTGCCCCGCCGCCATCGCCGCCTCCCGCCGCCTGCCGCGACAGCCCTCTCCGGGTACGGGGGTCGAGGACCGCACCCGGCGAGGACCGCCACCCTGAAGGCTGCTGGCAGCGGCCCTCAGGACATGACTCGAACATGTGTTCGAATCCGCTTCTCACAGTACACCCACCGGCAGACACCGCGTCAATACGCCGACCAATCGACGTCGAGGCGTGGTTCGGGCTCGCCAGGCGGCACGGGGCCCGGCCATGGGCCGCGGCCCGGTAGATTCGGCCCACGTAGCCGGACCGCGGATGCGCCGCCGGAGGAGCCAATGGACTCGATCGCCTATGCCATCTCAGGCGGCTGGGCGTCCGGGATCAGCGCCTACGCGACGGTGCTCATCTTCGGCCTGGTGGGCAGGGCCGGGCTGGCCGACACCCCCGAGGCCCTGCAGCGCACCGATGTCCTCGTGCTGGTCGGGATCCTCACCGTCGTCGAGTTCGTCGCCGACAAGGTGCCGTACGTCGACAGCCTCTGGGACTCCGTCCATACCGTGGTCCGACCGATCGTCGCGGCTGTGCTCGGACTGCTCATCGCCGGTGACGCCTCGACGCTCGAGCAGGCGCTCACCGCCAGCCTGTCCGGCGGGTTGGCACTGCTCTCCCATGCCGGCAAGGCCGGCGTCCGACTTGCAGTGAACACATCACCGGAGCCGGCATCGAACATCGGCGTCAGTGCCGCCGAGGACATCTCGCTGGTAGGAGTCCTGCTGCTCGCCACCGAGTACCCGTGGCTCGCAGCAGGTATCGCGCTGATCCTGCTGGCGGCCAGCCTCGGGTTGGCCTTCTGGCTGCTCAAACGCATCCGCCGCGGCTGGCACAAGTTGCGCGATCGATACTTCTCCGACGTCAGCGATTGACCCTGCGACCAGCCCGGCGCGTCCCGGCACGTACACGACGGAGGAGCACCGATGGCTCGAGTCGTGGTCGTCGGCGCCGGCATCGGTGGGCTCGCCGCTGCGGCTCGCCTGGCGGCCTTCGGCCATCAGGTCACCGTCCTCGAACAGGCCGGCTCCGTGGGCGGGATGGTCGGAACGTACTCACACGACCCGTTCCGCTTCGACACCGGACCGACCGCGTTCACGCTTCCCGCCGTCTATCGCGACCTGTTCCGGGCCACCGGACGGCCGCTCGAACGCGAGCTCGAGCTCGTACCGGTCGACCCCATGTGGCACGTCCGCTTCGCCGACGGCGTAGAGATTGATCTCCCGAATGCGAGCCGGGCCGGTGTGCTTCGGGAGATCGATGACGCCCTCGGCCCGCGGGCCGCAGCGAGTTGGGATGCGTTGCTGCGCCGCGGAGAGCGTATCTGGCGGATCATCCGCCAACCCTTCCTCGAGTCGCCAACCGGAGTCCGTGGTCTGCTCCGGCTTGCGGCACATCCGGGCGACGTCCGGGCGCTCGGACCGGGACGGTCGCTCCGTGCGCTGGGCCTGCGCCTCCTGCCCGACGCCCGGCTCCGGGCGATTCTCGACAGCTATGCCGAGCTGGCCGGCTCCGATCCCCGGCGTGCACCTGCCCTGCTGGTCGCGGCGGCCTACGTCGAGCACACGTTCGGAAGCTGGACGGTCCGCGGCGGCATGTTCCAGCTGGTCGAGGCCTTACGTGACCGGGCGGTGGTCCGGGGGGCGGTCGTGCGGACGGCGGCACCGGTGACCAGGATCCAGGTGACCGACGGCCGTGCGACCGGGATCCGGCTGCAGGGCGGCGAGACCGTGCCGGGCGACGTCGTCGTGGCCGGTGTGGACAGTGCCCTGATCGACGGTCTGGTCGCCCCTGAGGCCGGCTCTGTCCGCAGACAGATGACCCCGTCCCGTGCGTCCTCGTCGTCGGTGTTCACCATCCTGCTCGCACTACGCGGGCGCACTCATGGGCTGAACCGGCGCACGATCCTGTTCCCCGAGGACACCGACGCGGAACTGGATGCTGTGTTCGGAGCTGACGCCCGGCCTGCGCACGACCCGACGATCTACTTGTCTGCGCCCGACGACCCGACGCTGCGTCCGTCGACGGAGGCCGAGGCGTTGACCATCCATGTTCCGGCACCTCGGCACGGGACCGGGGGCCCGGGCACGCTGGACTGGACGGCGCCGGGCCTGGCCGAGTCGTATGCCGATCGCGTGCTCGTGGTGCTGGCTTCGCGCGGATCCGACGTCCGGGACCGGGTGCTGTGGCGCGTCGTCCGCTCTCCACAGCACCTCGAGCAGGAGGTCGGCGCGCCCGGGGGCCGTACGGGTGGCCCGGCCCTCGATGGCCTGGCATCGCTGTGGCGGCGTCCGGCCAACCGCACGTCGGTTCGAGGACTGTTCCTGGTCGGCGGGTCATCCCGTCCGGGCAGCGGGCTACCGCTTGTCGGGCTGTCGGCTGCAGCCGTGGCCGACCTGGTGGGGCGAGCCTGACGCTCAGGCCCAGGACCAGCGGACGACCACCGACACCGAGACCTCCTGCGTCCCGCCCTCGACCGCGAGGTCGGCCAGTGGAGCGGCCATTGCCATGGTGCGCACGATCGGTACCGCACCGCCGCCGGTCTCCTCTACAGCCGTGACCTCACCGAGCGCCCGCCCGCCGAGCGCGGCGTACTGCTCGGCCTTGGCCCTGGCGTCGGCGAAGGCGGCCTCGCGGGCGGTGGCCAGCAGCCCGGACGGGTCGGAGTGCGAGAACGCCAGGCCGGAAAGCCGCGCGGTCTCGCCACCTCGGGTGAGTGCGTCCTGCACAACGGTGCCTGCCGTCCCGACGTCGCGGACCGTCGCCGACAGGCCGAGCCGGGCGACATAACCCTGGGGCCGACCACCCGACCCGAAGTCGACGTGAACCGACGTCTCGGTGGTGCGCAAGTCGGCCGTCTGGACGCCGGCGGCCGTCAGCGCCTCGCGCATCTTCGCCAGCCCGGCGGTGGCGTCGGCCAACGCGGCCTGCACCGCGATCGCGCTCGACTCGGCGGCCAGGTCGATCCGGACCATGTCGGGCGGCGCTCCGGCCCGACCCGTGCCCGCGACCGTTACGCCGGCGACGTCAATCCTGTTGGTCACGACGACGACGATGCCCGATCCGGCGACGCAGTGGCGCCCGACCGGCCCGCACCGGCACCGACCGGCTCGGTCCCAGCGGCCTCGCGGCCGGGCAGTCCTAGACCGCGGTAGATCTCGCGGGTCGCGGTGGACCGGTTGAGCGTGTAGAAGTGCAGGCCCGGCGCTCCTCCGGCGAGCAGCTCCTCACACAGCGAGGTCGCGACCTCGACCCCGATCCGGCGGACCGCCTCCGGATCGTCCTGGACCGCCCGCAGGCGGCGCACCAGCGGTGCCGGGAGGCTGGCTCCGGACAGCACGGCGAAGCGCTCGATCTGCCGGACGTCGGTGACCGGCATGATGCCGGGAACGACCGGGATCGCACAGCCGTACGTCTCGGCCCGCTGAACCATGTCGAAGTAGTCGCCGGCGCCGAAGAAGAACTGCGTCACCGCGAAGTCGGCCCCGGCCTCCGCCTTGGCCGCGAGGATCCGCGCGTCATGGTCAAGCGATGGCGACTCCGGATGCCGGTCGGGGAACGCCGCGACACCCACACAGAAGTCGCCGAGCTCGCGCACCAGCCGCACCAGCTCGTCGGCGTGGTCGAGGCCGTCTGGGTGCGCGTGCCACTCGTCACCAGGGCCTCCCGGTGGGTCGCCACGCAGCGCGAGGACGTTGCGGATCCCGGCATCGGCGTACGCGCCCACCACACTGCGCAGTTCGGGGCGCGACGAGCCCACGCAGGTCAGGTGCCCGACCGCGGTCAGCGTGGTATCCGCGCTGATCCGGCCGACCACGCGGACCGTGCGGTCGCGGGTGCTACCGCCGGCCCCATAGGTGACCGATACGAAGGTCGGCGCGAGGGACTCCAGCTCGCGGATCGCCTGCCACAGCAAGGCCTCGCCCTGGTCGGTCTTCGGCGGGAAGAACTCGAAGGAGAACGAGCGGCCGCCGGACGCGATCAGCTCCCGGATGGTGCTCGCACCACCTGGCATCGTCGAGGGGAGTCCGAGGGTCACCGCACCAGGCTACGGGCGGCGTGCGCCGCGAGCGACCCAACGCAGTTGCCGCAGCCGCCGCGCGCGTAGGGTTCGGCAGCGTGGCGGCCGCAGTCGACGATCCCGTCCGCAGCCTGCGGCCACGCGTCCAGCGCGTTCTCGACAGCTTCCTGGACCGCCAGCGCGAGATCCTGGGAGCCGAGAGCGCGGACCTGCTCTCCCTGGTCGACGCCGCCGCTGACCTGCTGGCCGGCGGAAAACGGCTGCGGCCGGCGTTCTGCTACTGGGGTTGGCGCGGCGCCGGCGCACGCGACCACCCCTCCATCGTCTCGGCGGCGGCTTGCTTGGAGCTCTTCCACGCAGCGGCTCTCGTACACGACGACCTGATGGACGGGTCGGACACCCGCCGGGGCATGCCTGCCGCGCACCGGCGCTTTGCCGCGGAGCACGCAGGGGCCGGATGGCACGGGGACGCTGAGCGCTTCGGCGGCGCGGCAGCCCTCCTGCTCGGCGACCTCTGTCTCGCCTGGAGCGACGAACTCCTGCATGCGTCCGGGCTGTCCGAGCGGGCCCTGCGACGCGGCCGGCCGGTGTTCGATCGGATGCGGACCGAGCTCATGGGCGGCCAGTACCTCGACATGCTCGAACAGGCCGCCGGCGGGCTGCACCCGGCCGGCCAGCCCGAGCGTGCCCGGCGGGTGATCCGCTACAAGAGCGCCAAGTACTCCGTCGAGCATCCGCTGTTTCTCGGCGGAACGCTGGCCGGCGCGGGTCCGCAGGTGCTGGCGTCGTATTCCGACTACGGGCTGGCACTCGGCGAGGCGTTCCAGCTGCGTGACGACGTGCTAGGCGTCTTTGGCGACCCGGCGCAGACCGGAAAGCCGGCGGGCGACGACCTGCGCGAAGGCAAGCGGACCCTCCTGATCGCCTATGCCCTCGAACGCGCCTCGCCCGCCCAGGTGGCCACCGTCGAGCGGCTGCTCGGCGACCGCCATCTCGACGGCGCCGGCCTCGACGCGCTGCGCGAGATCATGGTGGCCACCGGAGCACTCGAGCGGGTCGAAATCCTCGTGGCCGACCTGGTGGCCCGCTCGACCCGAGCACTCGACACCGCCGATATCGCGGCCGAGGCCCGAACGGGACTCGGCACGCTGATCACCGTCGCCACCGTCCGATCCGGCTGAATCGACGCCGTTCGTGTCGGTCCTTCGGACCCTTTGACGGCGGTCCGTACACTCCCCATCGTGGACACGCACGTCTACGACACACCGGTGGGCCGACTGCTCGACGGCCGCTACCGCGTCGAGGCGACGCTTGCGCGCGGTGGCATGGCGACCGTGTACCGGGCGCTCGACACCCGCTTGGACCGGGTGGTCGCGCTCAAGGTCATGCACCCGGAGCTCGCTGTCGACGACGAGTTCGTGGCGCGGTTCATCGGCGAGGCCCGTTCTGCGGCACGGCTGTCCGATTCAGCTGTCGTGGCGGTCTTCGACCAGGGCGAGGACGACGGCGCGGTCTTCCTGGCGATGGAGTACGTCGAGGGCCGCACCCTGCGTCAGGTCCTGCGCGACCACGGCCGGCTTTCGCCGGACCACGCGCTCGACGTCATAGAACCGGTGCTCGCCGCCCTCGCCGCGGCCCACGCAGCCGGCATCGTCCATCGTGACGTCAAACCCGAGAACGTGCTCGTCGGCGACGACGGCCGGGTCAAGGTGGCCGACTTCGGCCTGGCCCGTGCCCTCAGCGACGCCTCGACAGCCACCCGCGGCCTCCTGCTCGGCACCGTCAACTACATCTCACCGGAACAGGCGCTCGGCGAGGGGGCGACGCCGCGTTCCGACGTGTACTCCGCCGGCGTGATGCTCTACGAGCTGTTGACCGGCAGCGCTCCGCACACCGGAGCGACTGACTTCGTCATCGTGCGCAGCCACATCGACAACGATGTGGCGGCTCCGTCTTCGGTCGAACCCGGCGTTCCCGGGCAGTTCGACGAGCTGGTCCGGCGGGCCACCGCTCGCGATCCGATGCAGAGGTTCGTCGACGCCGGCGTTTTCCTCGACGCCGTCCGGCGTGCCCGCGGGACACTCGCCACGGCGGTGCCCGGCCTCGAGCCGCGCGACATCGCAGGCGTGACGATCGCCGAGGCATTGACCCCGACGGCCCGATCGGTGAGCCCGTCGCTGCCGGTCACCCACACGACCGCCATCCCGCGCACGCCGGGCCCAGTCCGTAGGCCGCCACGTCACGAGGCAGCCCGCCCGCCCGCCCGGCGGCCGGCCAAGCCGCGCAACCCCTGGCGAGGGCCGCTGGTCTTCACGCTAGTTCTCCTGCTCGCGGTCGGCGCGGCCGTGGCTGCGTGGTGGTACGGAACCGGTCGTTACACCGCAACACCGTCGCTTCTCAACGTCACCGTGGCCGAAGCACGCGCCATCGCCGAGGCCGAGGGTCTGACGGTGGTCGAGGCCGGCGAGCAGTTCTCCGAGGTGGTGGAGCCAGGCCTGGTGGCCGCGACCGTGCCGGGCCCGGGTGAGCGAATCCTGCGGGACGACCCGATCGAGCTGACGATCTCCCTTGGGCCCGAACGGTACGAGGTCCCCGAACTCGCCGGACTGACCCGGGAGGAGGCCGAGCGGGCGCTGGCCGACGCGCACATCGGGCTCGGCGAGGCCGAGGAAGCCTTCGATGAGGAGGTTCCGACGAACGTCGTGATCTCCCAGGGTGTCGAGGCCGGCAAACTCGTCCGCCGCGACGCAACGGTCTCGATCACCGTCAGCAAGGGACGTGAGGTCATCGTGATCGAGGACTTCACCGGCCGGCCAGCAGCGGAGGCCCGGGAGGCCCTCTCCGATGCCGGTTTCGATGTCTCTGTGCAGGAGAGGTTCGACGACGACGTGCCGGCTGGCGTCGTGATCCAGCAGAACCCGTCCAGTGGCACCGCCTATCGCGGCGACCCGGTCCAGCTCGAGGTGTCGACTGGCTCGAAGGACGACGAGATCCAGGTCCCAGACGTCGTCGGCATGGACGTCGACGAGGCGCGCCGCCTGCTGGAAGGGCTCGGATTCCGGGTCCAGGTGAGGGGCGGCGTCTTCGGCGGCCGCGAGGTGCAGAGCCAGAGTCCGAAGGCGGGCGAGGTCCGCAATCGCGACACAGTCGTACGACTCAACGTCTCCTGGATTTGACAGCCGCGCCGGCTCGGCGATGACACGAAGCGCTCAGGGCCGGCGACCGGTCAACCCCAGGAACCGATCGCGCCAGGGAGCGTCATCAGCTGCCCGGGGTAGTCCCATGCCGGAACGTCCGATAGGAACAGTGCACGGTGGCCTCTCAGATAGGTCAGATGCCGGCCTCAATTCGACCGTGTTCTGACGGAATGGGCGTGCATGCAACAGGAGCTGAGTGACTGGACTGCTACGTTCTCCCGGGTGAGGCGGGTGCCGTACACCGGTGACGAGAAGGAGAGCCTTCACGTCAGCCTCGACCGGCATCGCGACGTGGTGCTGTGGAAGCTCGACGCCCTCGATGACCTGCAGCTGCAGCGGCCCATGACGCCATCGGGGACGAGCCTGTTGGGTCTGATGAAGCACCTGGCGTCGTCCGAATACGGCTGGTTCTGTGAGACCTTCGGGCGCGAGTCCAAGGCCATCCCGTTCGATCCCGACGACCCCGACGCCGATATGCGGGCCGAGCCACGCGAGAGCACCGCGGACATCGTGGCGTACTACGGCCGGGCCCGCGCCGCAGCCGACGCCGTGATCGACGAACTCGAGGTCGACGCCCTTGGCACCGCATGGTTCGGCGACACCGTCACGATGCGCTGGGTACTCATCCACATGATCGAAGAGACCGCCCGGCACGCCGGCCACATGGACATCGTGCGCGAACTCATCGACGGAGCCACCGGCGACCACCCCGCGGACTGACTCACAGAAGGGTGGTGACCATGGCGGACGTGGTGTTGCGCGTCCGGTTCACCAGCGGTGATCACATCGACGTCACGTACGACGAGCCCGACACCGCGGAAGCTGACGAGGTCATCGAGCACGCCATCTCAAAACTGGCGGAGGACTCCGGAGTGCTTCGCAGCAGACATGGTGGCAGGCTCGTAGCGCTGTACGGCAGAGGCGTGGCCGCCGTCGAGGTAGCGCCACGCGGCGCGATCCTCTGACGGAGCGTCAGCCGTTCCCGCGCAGGGTGCGGAGAACGGCGGGCACCACGGGATCGGATTCGAGGTGCGCGGTCAGGTGGTCAGCCTCCTCGATGGAGATGAACTCCGCATTCGGGATCTCGCCTGCCGCGCCTCGCGCTTGGTCGTGAAAGTCAACGTCCGCGGCAGCCACGTGGATGAGGCACCTGACATGCCAGGCCCGCAGGTCTTTCGAGATGGCGCCCTCCGCCAGTGCCGCGTTCCAGGCTGCGTGGATGGCGGTCGGGTCGTTGTCGAGCCACTGCGCCCTCATGGCGTCGGGGACGCGGATTCCGGAAAGGGACTCCAGCCCCCCGACGAACGGTTCCAGGCTGTCCTGTTGTCGTGATGCCGCCAGCGCCTGCGTGACCATGTGAGCGAGCGGACCCGCCGGATCGATCGCGTACGGCTGTTGTCCGCCGATCACGAGGGAGAGTACGCGTGCGGGGGCATGTTCGCCGATGCCGTAACCGAGCCGGCCTCCCCATGAAGCGCCGACGAAGTGCGCGCGCGCCCGATACCGAGTTGATCCAGCACCGCGATCACATCCGCGACGCGCCGCGGCATCGCGTATGCCTCCGGATCGTGCGGCTTGTCGCTGCGTCCGACACCCCGGTGGTCGACGAAGATGCGGCGGAACTCGTCAGGGAACGGCTGCAACGCCTGGGCGACGGGTGAGCCGCGTACGGACCCGACCGAATCCAACAGCCCGCCATGGAGGACGACTGTGCCTCCGTCACCCCCGTCGTCCTCGAAGTACACCTGCCGTCCATCCAGCGAGTTCGTCGCGTACGGCAGAGGGCCTCCAAACCCCAAGGATGGCTCAAAGCGCACTGGGTCATGTGTCTACCGTGTCGTGGTGACCTCGGAAGCAACGTGGCCGACCGCGGAGGTGCTCGAGACTGAGCGGTTGGTTCTAGAGCCGCTACGAATCGACCACGCGACAGAGCTGGCTCCGATACTCAAGGACGAGAGCTTGCACACTTTCATCGCTGGGCGGCCGGCGACGCTGACGGAGTTGCGCGAGCGCTACACCAGGCAGGTCGCGGGTCACTCGGCAGACGGGGCGCAGGGATGGCTCAACTGGGTAGTACGTCACCGCTCGAGCGGAGTCGCCGTGGGAACTGTCCAGGCGACGCTGCAGGTGGCCGGAGAACTGACCGCCGAGGTTGCTTGGGTCGTCGCATCACCGCACCAACGGCAGGGATACGCCAAGGAGGCCGCTGCGGCGATGGCTGACTGGTTACGTCTTCACGGCGTTGAACGACTCGTCGCGCACGTCCACCCGGAACATGAAGCCTCCGTCAGCGTGGCCAGGCACCTTGGCCTCGTCCCTACCGAGACCGTCGACGACGGAGAGGTCCGCTGGATCCGCTGACCGCAGCGCAGACCACACCCGGCGGGCGTCAGGTCGACCAGTGAGCGGTCATTAGCCGTGAACGCTACGTGCACCTCATCGTGCGGGCCATCAGAGGCCGTGCCCAACCAGAAGCGCGGGAAGCCGTCCGGCCCGGACAGGCCGACCACAGGCATTCGTCGCGCTCGTAGCGCATCGCCTCGCGGAGGCGCAGAGGAGCGAAGACGTCGAGGTAGAAGCGCACATCTGGCTGTGGACGACGTTGGAGAGCCGCCGCTTGAGGTCACGCATCACTTCCATCGAGGTCGGACTCGGGCACCTCTGGTTCGTCGTGGGGGCGTGATCGTCACGCGAAGGGAGGGTGGTCCGATGTTTATCCGACGTTCATGCCCAGCGAGCGCAGGCCGGTTGAAGGCGGGTGGAGCGGGGACGTGCCGGTGCCGCGGGTGAACCGGGAGATGGAGGTGCTCCTCGGACATCTCGAAGCGCAACGCAGGCACGTGCTCGGCATCCTGGACGGGCTGTCGGAGGAGCAACTGCGTCGGCCGGTTCTCCCCTCCGGATGGCACTGTCTGGGGTTGGTCAAGCATCTTGCGTTGTCCGATGAGCACTATTGGTTCCGTTGCGTTGTCGCCGGTGAGCCACTGGGCTACTTCCCAGAGGGACCAAACGGCGATTGGCAGGTGGGGCCGGAGGATTCCGCCGAAGATGTCTTCGAGCGTCACAGGGTAGAGATTCGCCGATCCAACGCGATCCTTGCGGTGACGGCTCCCGACGCGGCGCCGAAGCAGCCCGACGCGGACTGGGCGAACTGGGGTCTGGACCTCCCGGATCTGCGCTCGGTCGTGATGCACGTGGTCACTGAGACCGCTGTCCATGCCGGGCACCTCGACGCAGTGCGCGAGTTGATCGACGGCCGGCAGTGGGTGGTTCTGTAGATCTACAGAGACTCGCCACGTCGAGGTGTCGGATCGGCTGATTCACCGATCGTCGTATCTTCGTCACCACCACCGAGCCAGGAGCACAGACCCATGAAGTACATGATGTTCGTCGTCGTCGACCCGGACGCAGCTGCCGAGGCCGAGCCATCAGAGGACGACCTGACCATCGCGCAGTGGCTGGCCGACGTGGACGGCCAGGGGAAGCGCATCACCGGTGACGCCCTGCGCCCGGTCAGCGACGCCACCACGGTCAGAGTCAGCCGCGGGCAGGTAATCGTCACCGACGGGCCATTCACCGAGTCGAAAGAGTGGATCGCCGGCTTCGACATCCTGGAGTGCGACAACCTGGACGAGGCCATCGCGATCGCCGCCCGGCACCCGCAGGCCAACGGCGGCAAGCTCGAGCTCCGCCCGTTCTGGACGGACGAGGATTGACGACGCATGTGCACAGCGCCACGGCCGAGGCGATCACCTCGGCCGTGGCAGCGGAACGGACCGGCATGGTCGCGAGCCTCATCCGGCTCACTGGCGACTGGGACTTGGCCGAGGACTGCGTCCAGGACGCAGTCGAGAGAGCCCTCGTGCATTGGCCGCACGACGGAATGCCACGGTCACCGGAGGCCTGGCTCACCACGGTGGCGAGGAACCGCGCACTCGACCTCCTGCGTCGCCGCCAGACGGAGCGGGCGAAACTCCAGCAGCGCGCGATCATGGATGCGACGGCCTCGGGCGCCGCCCTGGAAACGGACCCCCAGTCCGATGACCGGCTGCGGTTGATCTTCACCTGCTGCCACCCGGCTCTTGCCCTCGAAGGTCGGGTGGCATTGACGCTGAAGACCGTGGCCGGCCTGAGCACCGCGGAGATCGCGCGGGCATTCCTGGTGTCAGAGCCGACCATGTCCCAGCGGCTGTTGCGCACCAAGCGAAAGATCTCCAACGCAGCAATCCCCTACCGGGTGCCTCCCGACGAGCTGCTCGCCGAGCGCACCAGCGGCGTGCTCGTCGTGCTCTATCTCATCTTCAATGAAGGCTACGGCCAGCACGAGGACCACCTGGCCGTCGAGGCGCTGCAACTCGCCAGGCTGCTGGTCGACCTGATGCCCGGCGAGGATGAGGCTCGCGGACTGCTGGCGCTGGTCACCTTTCAGATGTCTCGGCGCTCGACCCGCTTCGACGCCCACGGCGACCTCGTGCCCATGGAGGAACAAGACCGCAGCGGCTGGGATGCGGCGCTCATGGAGGAGGGGCACCGGCACCTGCGCCGCGCGGCACGTTCGGGGCGTCCGCCGGGACCTTACCGATTGCAGGCACAGATCGCTGCCTGCCATGCCACGGCGGCAACTGCGGAGGCCACCGCCTGGGGCACGATCGTCGCCCTGTTCGACGCTCTGCTCGCAGCCCAGCCGTCACCCGTGATCGCCTTGAACCGGGCCATCGCCGTCGGCTTCCGCGACGGCTACGAGGCTGGCCTGGCGGAACTGGACGCTCTGGATGCGACAGCCCTGGCCGGCTACTACCTCCTGCCATCGGCTCGTGCGGACTTCCTGCGCCGCCTAGGCCGCAATGACGAGGCGCACCATGCCTACCTGGCAGCGCTCCACCTCGCGCCCGCTGGCCAGCCCGAGCAGCGGCTGCTGCAACGGCGCCTGACCGACTTGTAGGTCGCTATTTGCCCACCAGGCGAGGAATCACGGCGGGTCGACCGAATGTGGGAAGAGAGCAATCATGTCGAAGGCGAGATCGCCCACGCCGCGCGTAGTGCGCCCCGCGCGCTGAGAGGACGTCATGTCTGACTCGATCAAGCTCAGTTCGGTCGCAATCAACTGCCCGAATGCCGGGAAGCTGGCCGCGTTCTACGCCGACATCACCGGCGGGAAGGTGACCTTCCTCCATGAAAGCTGGGCCACCGTGAACGGCCCGAGCGGGCGGATCGACTTCCAGACCATCCCCGACTACATGCCGCCGACCTGGCCCGAACCGACCTCGCCGATACAAATGCACCTGGACTTCTACGTCGACGACCCGGAGGCGGCCGAGGCGCGCGTGCTGGCAGCGGGCGCGACGAAGTATGAATTCCAGCCGAACGACGACCACAACTACGTCTACGCCGACCCGGCCGGTCACCCGTTCTGCCTGTCTACCTGGGACGACGTGCAGTCCTGACGAACGCACTTAAAGCAGCCCATCCGGACACGGCAGAGCACCTGACGCCCGACGTACGATCCCTACATGAATCGGGCCACTCGGTGCCGAGGTCAGCAGGGCTGCCCTCGGCGGCGGAAACGGTGCGCTGTTGCAGCCGGGTGCGCCTCACCCAACGGGAAGCGGAGCTGCCACGCGGGCGGCTCGGGCTTCCTCGAGGAGAATCCGTTCGGCGCGGCGATAGACGGCGTCGGCCTGCGCGGGGGTATCGGCGACGGCCGTCAGACCCACACGGCCGTGCTCGGTAAGGCAGCTGATCATGTGGAACACGACACCTGTCTGCGTCGCCTGGTCGAAATGCAGGCCCCGGCGCGCCACGATATCGAACAGATCTTCAATGCACAGGACCTTCAGCTCTGGTGACTCGAGGTGATCTGTCGCGACCAGATGCTTCTCCCGCCCGCTCGGCGTCAAGAACAGTGCTGTCGTCGGGTCGTAGGCACCGTCGGTGAGGAACTGCATCGTAAGGAACGGATGCGTGGTTCCCCCCTTTCGCAAGTTGAGCTCGATGGCGTACGGAGTCCAGGCACCACTCGCATCCTTGACGACTACGAAGTCGACGGCGAACCGCCCCAGGACCCCTTCCTGCGCGAGCTGTTCCCCGATCTGCATGGCTTCCCGGCTGATCGCGGCGGCGTACGAGGAGTCCGCCGGGAACCGACACCCCAGGTAGGTCTGTCCCGTGGGTCCGCCGAGAAGCTGGTCATGCGTGGACAGCAGCTCAACCTCGCCCTTTGGCGTTGCCCGCAACTGGACGCTCGGACTGCGCAACTCGACCCCGGTGATGAACTCTTCAACGATGCCACCCCGTTCCGCCAGCTTCGCCGCGTAGGCGTCGAAGGGCATGGTTTGACTCTCGAAGCTCATCTCCCGTACACGGTGTAGGACCGTGTCCTTCTCCTCCGCGGAGCCAGGTGCAGGCAGGCCATCAAGGTCGACGAGGGCATTCCCGGCGCCCGCCACGCCTTCGTTGAGCTTGACCAGGGCCCGGGTCACCTTCGGACGCTCGGCGCGGAGCTCTATCAGCGCATCAGCCACTTCGGCGAGGTCGTGCAGATCTTCGACGCCGACGGGATGGCGGACGCCAACCTCTGCGAACAGCCGGCGGCAGCCGGTCTTCGTACCCAGGTCGAACAGCCTTGGGTCGGCCCCGTACATAGGGATTCCGAGTGACAGAGCGAGGTCGCGTTCCAGCGTGGTCGTGTTGTAGGGCATGAGGTGAGAGCGTGACCGGTCCGGCACGAGCGCGGCGATGCTGCGCAACAGTCGGGGCCGCTCGAGGACCTTTGCGCTCAACGGTCGTGGCGAGGAATCGTTGACTGAGACGAGTGCCAGCCTGGCGCGCGCGTGGCTCGGAATGATGCCGGGAAGGAGCGCGAGGTAGTACTCGACGATCGACGGCAGTATGGGCATCGACGTCACGTACACCATGCGAAGCCGGGGTTGTCGAAGGAGCAGGAGGATAAAGAGAAAGCGCTCCTCGGACGCCTGAATCAGGGAACCGCTGTCCGGCTCGACTCGGTCGAGGGTCACGGACGGGATCACGACGACGGACTCACCCTCCTGGTTGAGCCGCATCGCCTCCCACACCTGTTGGAGGCGCAACTGCAGGCGGTCGAACCGCCGGTAGCGCTCGTCCTCGGTGAGCGCCTCGAGCGTGTCGTCGGACTGGCCCAGTGACGCGGCTTGGTCCGTGGTCACGACGTCACCCCCGCGGAGTCCAGTCCCTTGATGTCGAAAGCCCGGATGGGTCGGGAGAAACCCTTGAGGGCGAGTTCTCCGACAGAGTCGGACACGACATACTCCTCAGCTGCCGCGTGCACACTCTGAGTTACGAGAATCTGCCAAGGTATGGCCTCAGAGCACAGACGGGCAGCAAGGTTGGTGACACTGCCGATGGCGGCATAGTCAAACCGGCCTTCGTAGCCGATTCGGCCAAGCGTGGCGTAACCGTGGGCCACACCAATCGACAAAGCCAGGTCGTGCCCACGCCGACTCCAGCCCTCGGCCAGCTCGCGTGCCCTGCTCCGCATGGCAACCGACATACGGATCGCGCGCAACGGCGCGTCCTCGCACGGCATGGGGTCGTTGAAGAAGACCATGAGCCCGTCGCCGACGAACCGCTCCAGCGTTCCTTCGAACCGGAAGATCAGGTCGCCGAGCGCCGCGTGGTACTCGCGGAGGACGTGCATGACCTCCTCGGGTTCGGCGGTTTCCGCAAACGGCGTGAAGCCGCAGAGGTCGCAGAAGACGACAGTGATCTCACGGCGGTGGCTCTCGAGGAAGGACTCGTCGCCGGAACTCACCACAAGGTCCGCGAGCTGAGGGGCCAGGAACCGCCTTAGCCTTCCCAGGCGCTGCAACTCGTCCACCTGTGTCTGCACACGACGCTGAAGCTCGCTGTTCCAGTTCTCCAGCTCGGCGGCTTGTCGCTCGATCGTGTCGTGATAACGCTTGATCCGCACGAGCGATCGGATGCGTGCTAACAGCTCGGCTTGTTCGAACGGCTTGGTCACGAAGTCGTCGGCTCCAACATCGATGGCCCGCAGCTTCTCCTGGTCACCGCTTGCTGTGACCATCACCACGGGCAGGTAAGCGGTGACGGGATTCGAACGGATGCGTCGGCACACCTCGTATCCGTCCATGCCCGGCATCAGAATGTCGAGGAGAACGAGGTCGGGCTTATCCTCCCCGAGGGTCTGTAGGGCCTCCTCGCCGGAGGCCGCCCCCACCACCCGGAACCCTCGCGGGCTCAGCATGGCATCGAGCAGTCGCAAGTTCTGCGGCAGGTCGTCGACGACGAGCACCGTCGCTTCTTCACTCACTCGGCCACCTCCTTTGAGCCCATGAATCCCCGGATCTGATCCGGTAGGGCACGCACGCTGATGGGCTTCTCCAGGTAGCCGTCGAAGCCGGCGCTCAATACCCGTTCCCGGTCGTCTCTCATGGCAAAGGCCGTGACTGCGACCACGGGCAGCGATCGTGTCTTTGGCGCGTCGCGTAGCAGGCGCAACGCCTCAATGCCGTCCATTCCCGGCAGCTGCAAGTCCATGAGCACGATGTCGGGTGAGCGCTCGAGTGCGAGCGCAACGCCGTCCTCTGCCGTCGTCGCTTCGATGACCGTGAAGCCAGCAAAGCCGAGCACGTCGCGCACCAGCTTGCGATTGTGTTCGTTGTCCTCGACCACGAGGACCACCTGCGCTTTCATGGGGCCTCCGATGCACGGCTCGTCCGAGCGGAAGTGACCCGCTCGACCAGGCTCAGCAGCGCAGCCGAGTCGAACTCCGCCTTCCTGGCGACGTATGAGATCTGTCCGTTGAGTCGGTCCTTGTCCTGTGCGGTCATCGTCTTCGATGTCAAGACGATGATGGGGATGTCCTTGGTCGCCTCCGCCCGGCGCAGCGCGTCGACCAGGGCGAAGCCGTCCATGCCAGGCATGAGCAGGTCGAGCAGGACGACGGCCGGTTGTCTTGCGGTGGCAAGCGCCAAGCCTTCCGCGCCGGATGTTGCTCCGAGGACAGTCCAACCCTCCGGCTCCAGCACGGCACGGACGAGATCGACGGCAAGTCGGTCGTCATCGATGGCTACGACGAGCCGATCGCGGTCGGGGAGAACGGTGACCCGGGCGAGCGCGGACAAGACGTCGTCACGACCGACCGGCTTCACCAGGTACTCGGCAGCGCCCAGCGCGAAGCCCTTACCCCGCTCGTCGAGCATGGACACGATGATCACGGGTATGGGGGCGGTCGCGGGGTCGGCCTTCAGGAGCGCGAGCAGATCCCACCCATCCAGCTTCGGCAGTCGAATGTCGAGCACAACGCCCGTCGGCCGAAGCCGGCGGATCAGGGCCAGCCCTTCCTCGCCGTCGCGGGCGGTCACGACCTCGACGCCGGCGCCCCGAAGGTAGAGCGCGAGCAGCTCCGAGGAGCGCCGGTCGTCCTCGACGACGACGACGTTGGCCACCGACGGCCAGGGGATGTCCGGCGCTTCGGTCATCGGCTGACCCGACGTCATCCGGGCGCTGGCAGGGATGCCGATACAGAATGTGCTTCCGACGCCGACCTCGCTCTCGAGCCAGATGCGCCCGCCGTGCAACTCGACGATGCGCTTGGAGAGCGTGAGACCCAGCCCGGTGCCTTCAGCCTTCGGAGCTGCGCGTTTGCCCTGCTGGAACGACTCGAAGATGCGTTCCCTGTCCTCAGGCGGCACGCCCATGCCCGTGTCGGAAACTGTGACCACGAGCTCGGTGCCCTGACTGGTCGCTCGAACACTGACGCGGCCACCGTCGTCAGTGAACTTCACCGCGTTGGACAGCAGGTTGAGAACGACCTGCTTGAACCGAAGCTCGTCGGCATCGAGCAGGTCCACGCCGGAACCGACCTCGAGGTTCAGCGCGATGCCGTGCCGGGCTGCCCGCTCCCGGACCAGGGACATGCTGTACTCGAGTGCGTCACGTACGCCGAAGGTCGAGCGCTCCAGAATCATCTGCCCCGCTTCGATCTTCGACAGGTCGAGAATCTCGTTGAGCAGCTCTAGCAGGTGCTTGCCAGAGCCCCAGATGTCTCGTAGATACTCGTCCTGACGCTCATTGAGATCGCCGAACATGCGCTCCAGCAGGACCTCTGAGAATCCGATGACGGCGTTGAGCGGCGTCCGGAGCTCGTGCGACATGCTGGCCAAGAACTCGGACTTGTGCTTGCTCGCTACCTCGAGTTCGGCGCTCTTGAGCTCCAGCTCACGGAACAGTCGCGCGTTGAGGATGGCGAGGGCCGACTGGCTGGCGAAGGTCTCCAACAAGTCGCACGTCTCGTCGGAGAACCCGCCGGGAGTCATACGGCGCACGACCAACGCGCCGACGATCGTGCCTTCACGCAGCATGGGCACCGCAACGACCGACAGCCACCCCGCGTCGTGCAGTCGCTGCAGGTGCGGATCGAGAGGCACTTGCCGCAGGTCCGGCACCTGTTCCGGGTGACCCAGCGTGGCGGCCCGGCCAACCAGGGTGCCGGTCAAGGTGATCCGCGTGCGGCGCAGATCGTCTACCAGCGCCGTGCTTGTGCCGAACGCCGTTCGTACGTTGAACTCCTGCTCTGCATCGTCGAACTCGAAAATTGAGCCACCGTCCGTACCGGAAAGCTGGACGGCGTGCGTGACGATCGTCGACAGCACTTCGTCGACGTCGAGGCTCGAGCTGACCACCTGTCCGACCTCGGCCAGTGCCTCGAGCTGTTCGACCTTGCGGGCCAGCTCATCGGACCGTGCCTCCAGCGCGCGCACCAGGTTGACACTGCGCAGCGCAATGGCCGCCTGGGCGGCAAAGGTCGTGAGGAGCTCTTCGGCACGATCGTCGAAAGGGTCGACCTCGGTGCGCCACACCACCATGACGCCGACAAGATCGTCGTCGAGGACCATGGGGACGCCGAGTGTTGTCCGCAGACCAGCGAGACTCTGGAGCTCGAGCCGCCCGTACTCGGGATCGGCGAGCACATCCGTGATCTGCTGCGTCCGGCCGTAGAGTGCCACGCGGCCGATGAGCGAACGACGGTCACGGTCCACCGGGTTTGCGACCATGTAGTCGATGACCTCTTGGGAGCTACCGGCCGCTCGGGCCAGCCGGAGCAGGTCACCGTCCACGAGATGAATCTGTGAGACGTCTGCCGTACAGAGGCGCTGGGCGCTCTCGACGACCGTCCCGAGGATGGCGTCGAGGTCCGAAGCCGCCTTGCCCAGTGCTGTGAGGATCTCGCTGGTCGCGGACTGCTGCTGCCGGGCCGCGGCCAGGTCGGCACGCAGCCGATTGATCTCCTCGTACGCTTTCCGGTCCGCCACCTCAGCCACGGCGGCCTCCCATCCCGTCGCGTCCCGGTGGAGAGGCGCCCGTCAACCTCTCGTAACACAACAGGACAGGCGAATCACCGCCCCACGTGAGGTGAGCCCCCTCGCGGTGACTAGACGCGATGCTGCGTGCCAGTTTGCCGTGATCCGCGACCCGCCACAACGGCGTTCCCGCCGTTGGGCAGCGCATATGTGACAATGTGTGTCGTAATGATGGGAGTCAAAACAAACGGTGCGGGGCTCTTCCCGCCGGCGACCTGGTCCGGTTCGCGCTCCCCTGAGGCGTTCGGAGGGGACGAGGCCGACTACCCGGGTCCACGACCTGCTGGGTCCTTCCTCATCCAGGACGGGCGGGTGTACGGGCTCGATCCATGCCGCGAGGGATGGCGCCGTCGCGACATCGGAGAGCCGATCGACCTGACCGGACGACAGCTCGTGCTCGCGTACGGGTCGAACCTCGACCCGCGCAAGCTCGTCCGACGACTTCCCCATGAGGCCCTGATGGCGCTGCGCTGCGCGATCTACGACTATGCGGCGGTGTGGTGTGACGCCCGTCGGCGCAGCGGCGATGTCGTGGCGACCTTGGCGCGCATGCCAGGGCGGGTAGAGGTGCACGGGCTGCTCGCGCTTACCCCGAAGCAGCTGCACTGTGTGGACCGCTGGGAGGGCAACCCCGACTACTATCAGCGGCGGCCCTTCACCGCGAGGGTGCTGGTCGAGGACGGCACGCTCGCCGACGGTGTCACCGCCTACTTCGGCACGCCGGAATGCCGCCCACCGTTGCGCCGCGATGGCCGCATCTTTCCGCTGGCGGAACACCCGTATCGCACGATCGATGCGATGGTGCCGCAGATCTGCAAGGGGGCCGAGTGGAGCGAGTGACGGGGATCGGCGGCTTGTTCTTCCGTGCACGCGACCCGGAATCGCTGGGTCGCTGGTACGCCGAGCGGCTCGGCATCGATCCGGCTCCCGACTCCTATGACAGGCCACCGTGGTGGCAGCAGCCAGGACCGACCGTGTTCGCCCCTTTTCCAGCGGACTCCGAGCATTTCGGACGATCGGAGCAAACCTGGTCGGTTAACTTTCGAGTTCGCGACCTTGATGAGATGGTCCGTCAGCTGCGCAGCGCCGGGGTCGCTGTGGATGTCGATCCTGAGCACTACCCCAACGGTCGGTTCGCAAGCATGCATGATCCCGAGGGCAATCCCGTCCAGTTGTGGCAGCCCGAAGGGGTCGACGGACGGGCGCGAGGCTGATGGTGCCAGCCGACGCCTGATTCCAGCCGACTGCTGCCGGCTGCAGGCTCCCACCGTCCGTGCTGTGGCGCCGATCAGTCGGACCTGTGAAGCTCGTTGTAGGCCCGTTCCGCGGCCTCCGCCTGCCGGGGTGCTTGCGCCAGGGCCCATCGTCGGGACTCTCTGTGAACGGCAAGAACGGTCCATCCGTCGCCGTCCTCGTCGCTCAGATGGACAAGCAGGGTCTTGTCGTCGTGCTCAACCCGAAGCCGATGGGCGGGGTTGCCGAGTTCGTGGAGAATCCGCGGTGGCTCAGCTCGCCGGTCAGCGACGAAGGAAGACCAACGCCCCCTTCGCCTGGGGCCGGAGACACCGGGCGACGTCGGACTGGCCATTGTGGACTCCTTAGGCGGCGACGGACTCCCGCCGCCGAGTCTGCATGTCGACCGCCAGAGTGCGACAGCGGCACCTCCGCAAATAGTTGACACGACATACGTGTCGTGTAATCTACTCTCATCACTACCGAGTAGAAGGCATGAACGATGACCCACCGCGATCCCATCTCTGGCGTATCGGTGCTCAGCACCGGCACGGTGCAGATCCGACCCGAGCACGTCGGTCCCACCAAGAAGAACACCTACCTGTGGCTGGCGACGTCCCGCTGCTGGACCGAGCCGAGACCCATCAACACGTACGTCATCGAACATCGGGACGGGCTGGTGCTCTTCGACACCGGCCAGGACCGAGCATCGGTCACTGACCCCGCCTACTTCCCCGGCGGACTCACCGGTGTCATCTACGACCGTCTGGCGCACTTCGACATCGGCCCGGACCAGACCCTGACAAGGCAGTTGGCCACGCTTGGCCACCAGGTCGCCGACGTCCATACCGCCGTCCTCTCGCACCTTCACCAGGACCACATCGGTGGCCTGCCCGAACTCGGCCACGCCGCGATCGTGGTCAGCGCCCGAGAGTGGTCGTCCATGCAACGGCCGCTGGCCGCTCCACGCGGCTTCCTGCGCGGGCACATCGACCTGGCCGGGCTGCGCTGGAACCGGATACACCCCGAACCACTGGGTGACACAGATCTCGCGCCGTTCACCGCTGGGAACGACCTGTTCGGCGACGGCAGCCTCGTCCTGCTTCCCACCCCGGGACACACACCCGGGTCGACGTCCCTGCTGGTCCGTCGACCCGATCGCGCGCCCCTGTTGATGGTTGGGGACCTGACCTACGACGGGAACCTGCTCGCCGCCGGACATGTGCCCGGCGCCGGCAACAAGGGGCAGATGCGAAACGCTGTCGCCAGCGTCAACACCCTGCGGCATCACTTCCCAAACCTGACCGTGCTGGCGGCGCACGACCCGGCCGCGGCCGACCGGCTCGCCGCGTCCGACCGGCATGCCGCATCGTTAGCCGACGACCTGATTCGGCCATGAGGGTCGCAGAGGAGCTGCGCTACCTCATCCTGGCGATCCAGCGGGAGGGCAACCGGCTGCTGGCCGCGGAGCTACGGCCGCTCGGCGTGACCCCCTCCCAAGCGGAGGTACTGCGCGTGCTCAGCGACTACGGCCCGCTCACCCTCACCGCGCTCGGCGAGCTTCTGGTCTGCGAGACCGGCCACAGCCCGAGCCGGTTGGTTGAACGGCTCGTCGCAGAGGCCCTGGTCCAGAGAGACGTCGATCCGGATGACCGGCGGTACATCACGCTGCGCCTCACCACCGACGGCGTACGCCTCAGCCGCCGCGTCGCCGAGGTCGAGGAGCGCCTCTACGTGACGATCGACGGACTCGTGGCAGACCAACATGTCGACGAGACCCTGAGCACGCTGCGCTCGGTGGCGGGCGCCTTCCCGGCAGGCCACGCGGTGGCACGCCGCCGCGATCGCGGCGCCGGCACCGCGCAACAGACGAGGACGACACGATGAGCACCCAGCATGCAACCCTGGCAATTCCCGCGGCACCAACCGACGTGCGCCGCCTACTCTTGGACCCACTCGCGCTGGCGCCGGCACGCTCGCTCACCACCAGTTCGAGCACACCGGCCCGATGGCATCGGCTCAAGGTCGCGCGTACCGAGGAGTAGCTGCGCTTCGACTGCAGCGCCTCGCACAGCAAGTCCAGGCCGAATCGCGCAACACTGCTGGGTGCCCGCAGGCTCGCTGAGCGGTTCCTGCGTGAGGCGCCGCTACTCGCGGGCAGGCAGCTGCTGCACGGCCCAGCCGTTGCCGTCCGGGTCGCTGAAGAAGACGAACGAGCCCCAGGGGAACTCCTGGACCTCACTGACCTCCACGCCCCGCTCCACGAGCTCCGCACGCGCGGTGTGGATATTTGAAACCACCAGTTGCAGGCTCTTGAGCGAGCCCGGCGGCGCATCGACGATCCCGGTCCCGAGCGCGATCGAGCAAGCTGACCCCGGAGGCGTGAGCTGAACGAAGCGAACCTCATCGCTGACGGTGTGGTCGTGGTCGGCGTTGAAGCCTGCCTTCTCGGTGTAGAAAGTCTTCGCCCGGTCCACGTCGGAGACGGGAACTCCCACCAGTTCGAGCTTCCAATCCATGCGCACCTTCCGTTCGTTTGGTCGCTGGGCTTGCCGGCCCACGGCGGGCCGTCGCCTGAACGACGCTATACGCAACTGCGGACACCCGATTTCCCGCACTTGCCGCCGGGTGGGCCATCGCCGGCCCTGGGCGTGGTCCGCGTTGACACGCGACATTGCCGCGTGCAGTGGTCCCGATCTACGTGGCATGCTGAGCGGTTCCACAAACTGCTACAACTCGGGCACTGAACAACCGTTCAGCGTGCCACGTACAGCCACCGAGCGTGCCATGCGACAGCCGCCGAACATTTCGGTGATATCGGCAGCCACGTGCTCCGGTCGATCCTGATCTCGTGGATGGCTCGCCATGGCGACCTATCGTGATCGCATGCCGAAGTCGCAGATCCTGGGGATCAACGGGCGTGAGGTGACGATCACCAACCCGGACAAGGTTGTCTTTGCCTCCGGCGGCCACACAAAGCTGGATCTCGTGCGCTTCTACCTGGCCGTCGCGGACGGGGTCCTCCGCGGCGTCACCGGCCGGCCGATGGTCCTCAAACGCTTCGTCAAGGGGATCGAGGAGGAGGCCTTCTTCCAGAAGCGCGCGCCGTCGCGCCGGCCGGACTGGATCGAGGTCGCCGAGCTGCACTACGCCTCGGGCCGATCGGCCGACGAGGTCGTCGTTCGGGATGCCGCCCAGTTGGCCTGGGTGGTGAACCTGGGCTGCATCGACCTGAACCCGCATCCGGTTCAGGCGGAGGATCTCAATCATCCCGACGAGCTGCGGATCGACCTCGACCCGGTGCCGGGTGTCGAATGGAGGCAGATCGTCGACGTCGCTCTCGTGGCACGCGGGGTGCTCGAGGACCACGGCCTGACCGGCTGGCCCAAGACCTCGGGTTCACGCGGCTTCCACATCTACACGCGAATCGACCCTCTCTGGTCGTTCCGCGACGTACGGATGGCGGCCGAAACTGTCGCGCGCGAGGTCGAGAACCGCGCCCCCGACCTTGCCACCAGCAAGTGGTGGAAGGAGGAGCGGCAAGGCGTCTTCGTCGACTTCAACCAGAACGCGAAGGACCGTACGGTTGCGTCGGCCTACTCGGTGCGACCGACACCCGATGCCCGGGTCTCTACCCCGCTCACCTGGGCAGAGGTGCCGGACTGCCGCCCAGGTGAGTACACGCTCGGATCCGTCCTCGACCGTTACGCCGCGATCGGAGATCCCTGGGCGGAAATCGACGGATCGTCGGGGTCATTGGAGGGGTTGCTCGATCTCGCCCAACGGCTGGGGCCGGCGGAGAAGCCGCCCAAGGGGACCGGACGCCGCCAACCCACGATGCCGCTGATCGAGATCGCCCGGGCCAGGACCAAGGACGAGGCGCTGGAGGGGCTGCAGCGGTGGCAGGCCAGGCATCCTTCTGTCGTGCGCCATCTTCAGGCAGCCGACACTCTGGTGGACGGGATGCGAGGCCGAAGCTCGCTCTGGTATCGGATCCGCGTCAACCTCCAGCATGTGCCAGACGCGGAGCGCCCGCCGCAGGAGGCCCTCGAGGTGGACTACAACCCCTGGGCGAACACACCGTCGGCGGGCGGCGACGGAACGTCGTGAACGCCTGACACGTCGAGGAACAGAATCTTCCGCAATGTCTCGTAACGTTCCGGTCATGACGAACACGCAGCAGATCCGCCCGTTCCGGATCGACGTCCCGCAGTCCGACCTCGACGACCTGCACGACCGGCTGGCCAATACCCGGTGGGCCGAGGACCTACCCGGCGTCGGCTGGAGCCGTGGCGTACCCACCGGCTACCTCAGAGAGCTGGCCGGTTACTGGCGCACCGGGTTCGACTGGCGCGCCCAGGAGGCAAGGCTCAACGAGTTCCCTCAGTTCACCACCGAGATCGACGGACAGAACATCCATTTCCTGCATGTCCGCTCGCCCGAGGCCGACGCGCTGCCGCTGATCCTCACCCACGGCTGGCCGGGCTCCGTCGCGGAGTTCCTCGAGATCATCGGCCCGCTCACCGATCCACGTGCTCACGGTGGCGATCCCGCCGACGCGTTCCACGTCGTCGCGCCCTCCCTGCCCGGCTTCGGCTTCTCCAGTCCAGTGCGCGAGACGGGGTGGGGAGACCTGTTCCGTGTCGCCGCGGCATGGGCCGAGTTGATGAGCCGGTTGGGGTACGAGCGCTTCGCGGCGCAGGGCGGCGACGTGGGCGCCGGAGTGACCGGAATGCTGGCGATGCTCGCGCCGGACCGGGTGGTGGGTGCGCACACCAACGGCCCCGGCCCGTACCCGTTCGGTCCGCCGCTCGAGGTCGACGGCCTGTCCGACGCCGACACCGTGCGGGCCGAGCGGTTCAACGAGTTTCAGCGGGACGGGCTCGGCTACCTGCAGCTCCAGTCCACCCGCCCGCAGACGCTGGCCCACTCGCTCACCGACTCGCCGGTCGGCCAACTGGCCTGGATCGTGGAGAAGTTCAAGGAGTGGACCGACCCCGCAGCTGAGCTACCGGAGGACGCCGTAGACCGCGACCGGCTGCTGACGAACGTCAGCATCTACTGGTTCACCGCGACCGGTGGGTCGTCGGCACACATCACCTACGAAGGCATGCAGGCCTTCCGCGCATTCGTCGAGGAGCACGGCGGGGGCAGTACTACCGAGGACGGTGACAGCGCCGAGTCCGGTCCGACAACACAGCTCGGCGTACCGACGGGAGTCGCGGTCTTCGCCGCGGACAACAGCATCCGCAGCGTGATCGACCCAGCGGAGAGCCTCGTCCACTGGTCGGAGTTCGACCGTGGTGGCCACTTCGCTGCTATGGAGACGCCGGATCTTCTCGTCGATGACATCAGGGCGTTCTTCGCACAACAACGGCGCTGAGTCCATCGGCGCGGCGGGAGTGCGCCGGCCGAGCAGGTGCACTCCGCCGATGGTGCTGTGCCACCATCGTCCGGTGGTCGACGCCATGAGGTTCACCGCCACCGTGACGGCTGACCGGAGGCGACGCGTGCTCGTCCCCGTCCCCTTCGACCCCGACCACGTATGGGGGCGGAAGCCGGATCACCACGTGGCGGGCACGGTGAACGGCATGGGGGTACGGGCGGTCATCGAGCCCCTGGGCGACGGCCACGGCATATTGCTCGGTGCTGCGTGGCGCCGCCACTGCGGGATCGCTCCCGGCGACGACGTGGCCGTCGTCCTGGCACCGGAGGGGCCACAGCGCGCCGACCTGGCTCCGGATGTCGCTGCGGCCCTCGACGCCGAGCCCTCGGCTGCCGCCTTCTTCGACTCGCTCGCGCAGTTCTACCGCAGGGCGTATCTCACCTGGATCGACGCGACCAAGCGCAGCCCCGAGACCAGGGCCGCGCGCATCGCGGAGATGGTGGTCCTGCTGAAGGCAGGTACGAAGGAACGCCCGCGCGCGTGAAGCGGCGCGGTTCGCGCGTACGCTTGAAGGCGGTGGGAGGTGGCCCGTGATCCCGACCATGATCGTATTCGGGCTGATCTTCGGCCGCTGGTGGCGGCTCACTTTGATCGTCGCGGCGTTGGGATGGCCACTGCTGCTGGTCACGACCGATGTCATGAACGTCGAGGTCGGACTGGTGGGAGCGGCGGTACTCGCAGTGCTCAACACAGGCGTTGGTGTGATCGTCCACCAAGCCGCCTTACGGGTGGTCCGAAGGTTGGGACGCCAGTCAGCCCGACCCGCCATACGGCCATGACAGACGACATCTGCACCCACCTCGACCAGGTCGACACGACGGCACGGCCCTCGGCCGAGGGGTGCGAGGACTGCCTCCGCGAGGGACAACATTGGGTACACCTGCGCATGTGCCGGGTCTGTGGCCATGTCGGCTGTTGCGACTCCTCGCCCGCGAGGCACGCGACTGCGCACAACGCGGGCACCGGCCACCCCGTGGTGTCGTCCTTCGAACCGGGCGAGGACTGGTGGTGGTGCTACCGCGACAAGGTGTCGTTCACCGTGGACGATCTGCCGGACTTCTCGCACCCATGACCAGGCGGTTCAGCGTGCCCGGCTCCGCCTGAACAGGTACATCGACGCGACGAACGACAGCACCGCGATTGCGCCGAACCAGGCGACGGCCGTCCAGACGTTGTCGCCGACGGGAGTTCCCATGAGGAACCCGCGGATGGTCTCGATCATCGGCGTCACGGGCTGGTTGTCCGCGAAGCCGCGCAGGACAGCGGGCATCGTTTCGGGCGGGACGAAGGCGCTGCTGACGTAGGGCAGGAAGAGGACGAAGAAGGTGAACGCGCTGGCCGCCTCGACGCTCCTCGCCACGAGTCCGATGACGACCGACACCCAGGACAGCGCCAGCACGAACAGCAGCACCATCGCCAGCGCGCCCAGGTAGCCCAGGGCGCTCGCCTCGGGACGGAAGCCGGCGAGGAAGGCAACCCCGATGACGACCAGGGTCGAGAACACGTTCCTTGCCATGCTCGCCACGACATGGCCGGTCAGCACCGCGGTGCTGGTTATCGGAAGCGAACGGAACCGGTCGACGACCCCGGAGTGCATGTCGGCGCTCACGCTCACCGCCGTCGTCGAGGCGCCGTAACCGGCGCAGAGCAGGATGATCCCCGGCACCACGTAGTGGACGTACTCGCGGCGAGGTTCGGATTCACGCCGATGTCGCTGTACCGCTACGTGGAGAGCAAGGACGATCTGCTGTCCCTGATGGCCGACGCCGTGGTGAGCGAGCCGACCTCGACCGGACCCGAAGGGCAGGAGTGGCGCCCGGCGCTCGAGTGGTGGACATGGGAACAGATCAGGGTTCTGCGTCAGCACTCCTGGATCTTGCAGATCCCCCTAACCGGTCCGCCGCTGACACCGGGACAAGTAGCGTGGATCGAGCTGGGCTTGCGGATCATGTCGGTCACGAGCCTGACCGAGTCGGAAAAGGTGGCAGTCGTCGGCCTGCTCGCGTCGTACGCGCTCACCGAGGCACGGCTCGCCGTCGACCTGATCTCGGCGACGGGTCCTGAAGACGTGGAGGCAGCGCCGCCGCCCTCCTACGGCGACCTGCTCCGCCGGCTCATCGACCCGGCGCGCTTCCCCGCCGTGCACGCCTCGGTCGTTGCGGGAGCCTGGGACGAACCGTCGGAGTACTCCGACGACGACGCCAAGTTCGGCCTGCACCGGGTGCTCGACGGCATCGGGATGCTCGTCGACCGGCGCGCCCGCGAGACGGCCGACGATGACGGTGGCCAAGGGAATGCCGCATCGGATTCGGTGCGGTGACGTGTTCGTAACAAACCATCTTGCCCCCCGGATATGAATCGGACCGATGGGCGGCCGAGACTACTGTCGATTCCCCGACGTCGAGGAGGGGAATCCCGGTGGTCGTGGTCATGGAGCCGGCCGCGAGCGGCGAGCACGTCGACGCCGTCGTGGCCAGGGTCCGCGAGGCCGGCGGCGACGCGTTCGTCAGCCGCGGCATCAGCCGCACCATTATCGGCCTGGTCGGCGACGTCGACGAGTTCCGTGCCCTCAACCTGCGGGGCATGGCCGGCGTCGCCGACGTGATCCGGGTGTCCACGCCGTACAAGCTGGTCAGCCTGCACAACCACCCCGGCCGGAGCACCGTCGTCGTCGGCGGCGCCGAGCGCGGAGTTCCCATCGGGCCAGGCACGTTCACGCTCGTCGCGGGTCCGTGCGCGGTCGAGTCGGCCCAGCAGACCTTCGAAGCGGCCGAGATGGCCAAGGCCGCCGGCGCTACGCTGCTGCGCGGCGGCGCCTTCAAGCCGCGCACATCGCCCTACGCCTTCCAGGGCCTGGGCGAGCAGGGCTTGCGCATTCTGGCCGAGGTGCGTGAAGCGACCGGCCTTCCCGTTGTCACCGAGGTCCTCGACGCACACGACGTCCCGCTCGTGGCGTCCTACGCGGACATGCTCCAGGTCGGTACCCGCAACATGCACAACTACGCGCTGCTGCAGGCGGTCGGTCGGGCCCAGCTGCCGGTGCTGCTCAAGCGCGGCATGCAGGCCACCATCGAGGAGTGGCTGATGGCCGCCGAGTACGTCGCCCAGCGCGGCAACCTCGACATCGTGCTGTGCGAACGGGGCATCCGCACCTTCGAGACCGCCACCCGCAACACCCTCGACATCGCAGCCGTGCCGGTGGTCCAGCAACTGTCGCATCTGCCGGTCATGGTCGACCCGTCGCACTCGGGCGGCCGGCGCGACCTGGTCCTGCCGCTGGCGCGAGCCGCGATCGCCGTCGGAGCCGACGGCATCCTTGTCGACGTCCACCCGGCTCCCGAGGAGGCGCTTGTCGACGGCGCCCAGGCATTGGTCGGCGCCGACCTGCGCGAACTCGCCTCTGCCGTTCGGCGGCTGCCGCCGTTGGTCGGGCGTCGGCCCGCTCAACGCCTCGCCGCCGTGCGCTGACGGAGCCGAGGCGACTGCGGATCAGGCGACCGGCTCAGGGTCGCGCGGTTCGTCGCCCGACACTCTCAGCTCGAGTTGTTCGACCTCGCGCTCGTTCAGATTGGCCCGGACGGAGTATGCGAGGGCGGCCACCCATGCCGCCGTTGTCACGACGTAGACCAGGCTGCGTACGCCGCCAGCGGCGTCGACCCAGTCGCTGTTCATGATGGTCCGGGCGTTCGTCAGGATGATCACGCCGCCGACCGCAGAGCCCAGTATCCGCGGCGGGACGTGGCGCACCAGCCAGGCGGCGACCGGAGCGGCGATCACGCCACCGGCCAGCAGCACGACGACCCACGAGAAGTCGATGTTCTCCGAGCCCAGCCCGATCAGGAAGCCGATGCTGGCCGCGACCGCGACGATGAACTCGCTGGTGTCGATCGAACCGATCACCTTGCGCGGCTCCATCCGGCCGCTGGCGAGCAGCGCCGGTGTGCCGACCGGGCCCCAGCCGCCGCCACCGGTGGCGTCCACGAAGCCTGCCACCAGACCGAGCGGGCCCAGGAACCGCCGGCGCACAGGCTTGCCCAGGTTGCGCCGCGGGACCCCGCGCATCGTGAACCGGATCAGGATGTAGAGGCCGAGCGCGAGCAGGATCCCGGACATGATCGGCGCCGCCGTCTCCGTCGACAGCTTCGAGAGGAACGTCGCTCCGGCGAACGACCCGATCGCCCCGGGGACGGCGATCCGGCGGACCACCTTCCAGTCGACGTTGCCGAACCGCCAATGCGAGAGCCCGGATGCCAAGGTTGTGCCGATCTCCGCGAGGTGCACGGTGGCGGACGCCGCCGCCGGGTTGGTGCCGATCGCCAGCAGCAGCGTCGTCGACGTGACGCCGTACGCCATGCCCAGGCTGCCGTCCACGAGTTGCGCGGCCAGCCCGACGAGTCCGAGCAGAACGAGAG
>DATHII010000168.1:0-20873 GCA_035316885.1 Jiangellaceae bacterium
CCTGGAGGCCATCGCGCTGGTGCAGAAGCTCGCTTTCTCGCTCACCGACGAGGATCTCGACGCGGTCGAGGTCGCCGTGCTGCCTCCGTTCACGAACATCCGCTCGGTGCAGACACTCGTCGACGGCGACAAGCTGCGGCTTGTCTACGGCGCCCAGGACACCTCCGAGCACGACGCCGGTCCGTATACCGGCGAGATATCCGGGGTCATGCTGGCAAAGCTCGGCTGCACCTACGTGATCGTGGGCCACTCCGAGCGACGGCAGTACCACGGTGAGAACGACGTGGTCGTCAACGCGAAGGTCAAGGCAGCGCTTCGGCACGGGCTGGTCCCGATCCTGTGCATCGGCGAGGGGCTTGACGTCCGCCGCGAAGGGCGCCATGTCGAGCACACGCTGGCCCAGCTCGAGGGCGGGCTGCGCGACGTCCCTGCCGACCGGGCGGCCCAGGTCGTCGTCGCGTACGAGCCGGTCTGGGCGATCGGCACCGGCGAGGTCGCCACGCCGGAGGACGCGCAGGAGGTGTGCGCAGCCATCCGCAGACGGCTCGGCGAGCTGTACTCGGCCAAGCTCGCCCAGGGTGTGCGGATCCTCTACGGGGGCTCGGTCAAGGCTGCCAACATCGGGCCCATCATGGAGCAGCCCGACATCGACGGAGCGCTGGTCGGCGGTGCGAGCATCGACGCGGACGAGTTCGCCGCGATCTGCCGCTTCAGCCGCACCGGCTGACCACCAGCGATGGTGACCGTCCGGTTCGCCCCGGGTCGCGTGCGCCGAATGCCGGTCGACCGCGTACTCTGTCCCTACGCGCGCCGGCTGATGCGGCCGACCGGAAGGAAACGCTCACCACAGTGAAGATCGTCTTCTCGCTCCTGCTCGTCATTACCAGCCTGCTGCTGATCGTGCTTATCCTCCTGCACAAGGGCAAGGGCGGCGGCCTGTCCGACATGTTCGGCGGAGGTGTCTCGTCGTCGCTTGGTGGTTCCTCGATCGCGGAGCGAAACCTCGACCGCATCACGGTCGCGATCGGCATCCTGTGGGCGGCCAGCATCGTCGGGCTCGGGTTGCTCGCAAAGACCGCCGTCTGACCTGTTCAGCACGTCCTACGAGGGAGTTCGACCCGTGGCAAGTGGCAATGCCATCCGCGGCAGTCGTGTCGGTGCTGGCCCGATGGGCGAGGCCGAACGCGGCGAGGCCGCACCCCGCCAGCGAATCGCGTTCTACTGCGTCCAGGGACACGAGACCGTACCCAGCTTCGCCGCCGAGGCCGTGATCCCCGAGTACTGGGACTGCCCACGCTGCGGGTTGCCGGCCAGCCGCGATCCCGAGAACCCGCCACCGGCGCCGCGCAACGAGCCCTACAAGACCCACCTGGCCTATGTGAAGGAGCGGCGCAGCGACGCCGACGGCGCGGCCATCCTCGAGGAGGCGCTGCAGGGTCTGCGCAAGGTCCGCGGCGCCTGAACTCAGGGGTCTGTGTGCGCCACCGTCGGGCCGGCTACCAGCGGGCGATCACTCGGCACGGCCCGCCGGACCCCTGCTCCCAGGGAACGAGCCCGACGAAGATCTCTGCGCCGCGTGGCGGAATGGTGCCCGTGTTCCGGAGGTTCTCCAGGCCCCACCGGTCTGCGCCGAGTAGGCCCACGTGAACGTCGAAAGTGGCAGACGGTCCGTGATCCAGGCTGAGCGTGTCGACCCCGATGCCGGTGATGTTCCGCCGTTCGACCAACCACTCGATGGCTTCCAGGTCGAACCCGGGGAAGTGGTACACCCCGCTGCCGTCGGTGCCGCGGTAGAGCTCGGTCGATCCGGCCCGGGTCTCCCAGCCTGAGTACATGAGGACCGCCGAGCGGCGCGCGATCCGCCCGTGCCGGCGCTCGTACCTGATCAGATCGTCGACCGTGACCTCGGCGTCGGAGTCGGATGCAACCTTGTCGCTGATGTCGATCACGACGGCAGGGACGAGCAGCTCGTCCAGGCTGATGTCCGGCGACAGGCGCCCGTTTCGGGCAAAGTGCCCCGGGGCGTCCATGTGTGTCGCGGTGTGTTCGTAGAACGTCCAGCGCTGCAGGTAGTAGCCGTTCTCCTCGATGGTGACGTGTGTCGATCGCGTGGCCTCCTCGCCGTCGACGAAGACCGGGAAGGACGCCGAGAACGTCCAGGTGAGGTCACGCATCCGGCGGCTCCTTGGCGCTGCCGCAGCCGTCGAGGGGATGGCCAGCGCTCCGATCGAGACGCCGAGGCCGCCGGCGATCACCGCGCGGCGGCTCACCGGCGTTCCCTGATGCTGATGGGTCGGTGCATCGAGCCGCTCGCGCACCGCTTCGTGAGTCTCGGCGAGACACATGGCAAGCCTCCCTTTGTTCGCAGCTGCCCGCACGTCGCCGGCAGCTTCGCGGCGGAGCCGGGTCCGCTGATCCTTTCTACTCCCCTACATCAGGGCGAGGCGATGCGCTCGAGGCCAGGCGGGAGCGCGGAGGCAGCAGCCCGGTCGAGCAGCCACAGAGTGCGTTGGCGGCCGCGGGCCCCGGCGGCGGGCACCTGCACCTCGCCGGCCCCGGACAGCGCCATCCGCACAGCGGCCGCCTTGTCGTCGCCCGCAACGACCAGCCACACCTCGGCGGCCGTGCGAATCGCCGGCAGCGTCAACGAGATGCGGGTCGGCGGCGGCTTGGGAGATCCTCGGACGGCCACGACCTGTCGAGTCTCGTAGAGGGCGGGTTGGTCTGGGAACAGCGACGCCACGTGCCCGTCCGGTCCGACACCGAGCATCAGGACGTCGAACTCCGGCACCAGGGCGTGGTTCTCGGGGCGGCTGGCGGCGGCCAGTTCCGCGGCGTAGCGCTCGGCCGCCGCGTCCGGGTCGTCGCCGGCGTCCTCGGTCGCAGGCATCGGATGGACCCGGTGGGAGGCCACCGGTACCGCGTCGAGCAGCGCGGAACGTGCCTGGGTCTCGTTGCGCTCGGGGTGTCCCCGAGGCAGGAACCGCTCGTCCCCCCACCACACGTCGAGGTGCTTCCAGTCGACGGCCGATCGTGCGGGCGATGCGGCCACCGCCGCCATCGTCGCACCTGCCACGCCGCCCCCCGTCAGCACGATGCAGGCGTTCTCGCGAGCGGACTGGACATCGGCGATGCGAGTGATCAGCCGACCGGCGACGGAGGCGGCAAGCTCGTCGGCGTCGCGGTGGATGACGACCGCAGGCGGGCTCATCGTGACGTCCGGCGCCGGCTGGGCGCCTTCGACCGCGTCGTCCGTCCGGTCTCGCGTAGCAGGGTGAGCCCGTCGGACAGCACGTGTGCGTACGTCTCATCCGGGTCCAGCCGCCGTAGCTCCTCGGCCAGGCAGTCACGATCGAGCCGCTTGTGCAGGGCCACCTGGCGCTCGTCGTGGCCAGGAACCGACAGCATCGCGACGTCGTCGCCGGGCCGGTCGAGCTCGATCGGTCCCGAGCGACGGTCGAGCGCGACGTTGACCAGCCCGTCCACGCCCGCCGCCTTGGTCCGGGTGACCGGGCACCGGAGCGCGAAAGCGAGCCACGCGGCGAGCAGGTCGGCGCTCGGACTGTCCGGCGCGCCCACCACCCGCGCCGCCGTCACGTCCTCGAACGGCGGCAGATCCATCGCCGCCGCCAGCAACGACCGCCAACCGGTGATCCTGGACCACGCCAGGTCGGTGTCGCCCGGTCGGTAGGTTTCGGCGCGGTCTCGCAGGGCGGCGATGGGCCGCTTGCACGCGGCGGTGTCGGTGATGCGGCGCTGCGCCAGACCTCCGATCGGATCCTCCGCCGGCACGGCCGGTGTCTCGCCCGGCCACCAGGCGACAACCGGGGCGTCGGGGAGCAGCAGAGGGAGGACCACCGACTCGCCGTGCGCCGTCAGCGGACCGAACGTCCGCAGCACGATGACCTCGCCCGCACCGGCATCGCCACCCACCCGGATCTGGGCGTCGAGCCGGGCCGCGCCGCGCGCAGTTCCGCGCACCACGACCAGGATCCGGCACGGGTGTTCATGACTCGCATGGTTGGCCGACTCGATGGCCGGCTCCACGTCGTCGTCGACGACCAGCACGAGGGTGAGCACCCGACCCAGCGCGATCGCTCCGTGTTTCACGCGCAGTTCGACCATCCGCTTGGCAACGCCGTTCGCGGTGGTGGACGGCATGTCGATGATCACGACGTCCTCCCGCCCGGCCGACGGGGCCCGCCCGCTGTCACGGCCTTCTCCAGGCCCGGCCGTCGCGGGCCAGCATCGCGTCGGCCGAAGCCGGACCCCAGCTTCCGGACGGATAGGCCTCTGGCGCGCCGTAACGGGCCCAATAGCGCACGATCGGATCGAGGATCTGCCACGACAGCTCGACCTCCTCGTGCCGGGGGAACAGCGGCGGGTCGCCGAGCAGCACATCGAGCAGAAGCCGCTCGTAAGCCTCCGGGCTGTCCTCGGTGAACGAGTGCCCGTAGCCGAAGTCCATGGTGACGTCGCGGACCTCCATGGCGGTGCCGGGCACCTTCGACCCGAAGCGCATCGTCACGCCCTCGTCCGGCTGGACGCGCACGACCAGGGCGTTCTGCCCCAGTTCCTCGGTCGCCGTGGACTCGAACGGCAGGTGCGGCGCCCGCTTGAACACCACGGCGACCTCGGTGACGCGCCGGCCCAGCCGCTTGCCGGTGCGCAGGTAGAACGGCACACCCGCCCAGCGCCGGGTGTCGATGTCGAGGCGGATCGCAGCATACGTCTCGGTCTTCGAGTCCGGCGGGATGCCTGCCTCGTCGACGTAGCCCGGAGCCTCCACCCCGCCGGCCCAACCGTCGGCATACTGGCCGCGCGCCGTGTGGCGCCCGAGGTCGGGCGGCAGGCGTACCGCGGAGAGCACCTTCTCTTTCTCGGCGCGCAGGTCGCGGGCGTCGAACGATACCGGCTCCTCCATCCCCACCAGCGCAAGCAGCTGGAGGAGGTGGTTCTGGATGACGTCGCGCGCTGCGCCGATGCCGTCGTAGTAGCCCGCCCGGCTCCCGATACCGATGTCCTCGGCCATGGTGATCTGGACGTGGTCGACGAAGTGCGCGTTCCAGATCGGTTCGAACAGCTGGTTGGCGAAGCGCAGAGCCAGGATGTTCTGGACGGTCTCCTTGCCGAGGTAGTGGTCGATCCGGAAGACGGTGTCGGGCGGGAAGATCGCCTCGACGGTGTTGTTCAGGTCGCGGGCGCTGGCAAGGTCGTGGCCGAACGGTTTCTCGATGACGACCCGGCGCCATTGGTCCTGGTCGTCCGGTTCGGCGAGGCCCGAGCGGGCCAGCTGCTTGCAGACGATGTCGAAGTACGAGGGCGGGATGGACAGGTAGAACGCGTAGTTTCCGCTGGTGCCCTGAGCCTTGTCGAGATCGTGGACGGTGTCGGCCAGCCGGTCGAACGCGTCGTCGTCGGAGAACTCGCCCGGCACGAACCGGAAGCCCTGGGAAAGCTGCCGCCAGGTCGCCTCGCGGAACGGCGTGCGGGCGTACTGCCGTACGGCGTCGTGGACCTGATCGCCGAAGTCCTGGTCGGCCCAGTCGCGGCGGGCGAAGCCGACCAGTGAGAAGCCCGGTGGGAGCAACCCCCGGTTGGCCAGGTCGTAGACGGCGGGCATGAGCTTCTTCCGGGACAGGTCGCCTGTGACGCCGAAGATCACCAGGCTGCACGGCCCGGCGATGCGCGGCAGGCGCTTGTCCCTGGGGTCTCGCAGCGGGTTGCGGTGATCTCTCATCGCAGCACCTCGAGCAGGCGTTCGACGCCGGCCTTGCGGGCGGTGAGATGGAGTCGCAGGACCGGCCGGCCGTGCTCGGCGAGCACCTGTGCGTCGCCCGCGGCCTGTGCGGTGATGAGCTGACCGAAGGTGAACGGTCGCTCCGGCACCGGTAGGTCGTCGGACGTGTCGCCGGTCACCTGGAGGTAGATGCCGACCGGCGGTCCACCCTTGTGGAACTGACCGGTCGAGTGCAGGAAGCGAGGTCCCCAGCCGAACGTCACCGGGCGCTCGGTACGCATCGCCAGCGGTCGCCGTACCCCGGCGAGGACGCCGTCGTCGCCATCCCGGTCGAGATAGGCCATGACGGCGAGGTAGCCGTTGGCTGGCAGGTGGGCCAGCAGGGCGTCGACCGCACCGGACAGCGAGTCGATACCGTCGAGCAGGCCGGGGGTTCCCCGCACTTCGACCACGCCGTCGACGAAGGCCGCGGGTTCGGGTTCGGGGCGGGCGTCGAGCACGCCGCGGGCGGCCTTCTTGGCGCTTTCGACGTCGGGCTGGTCGAAGGGGTTGATCCCGACCACCCGTCCGGCAACGGCCGTGGCGTACTCCCACAAGAGCATCTGCGCGCCTAGTGGTCCGCTGACCGTGAGGACGGACCTGCCTGTCTCAGTGGGGCCTAGCAGAGCCGGCAGAACATCGGGCGCGGGCCAGCGGATCTCCGGCGCGTCGACCCCCTCGACGACGATGGGAAGGAGCCCGGTGCCGTCCTTGCCGGTGGACTCCGCGATCAGTTGCTCGGCCCAGTCGGCGAAGCCGACGATGCCGGAGCCGGCGTCGGCGATGGACACCTTGTCGCGGCCGCCGGCCACGCCGCCGCCGAGAGCGGCGCCGAGGGTCAGCGCCGGGTTGGCGGGATCGTCGGCAACCAGCGCGGGCGCCACGGCCGCGGCCTCGTCGAGCAGGGCGGACACGTCCACACCGGCGAGGGCGGACGGGACCAGCCCGAAGGCGGTCAGCGCCGAGTAGCGCCCGCCAACCGAGGAGTCGGCGAGGAAGGCCCTCCGGTAGCCCGACGCCGCAGCCAGCTCCGCGAGCGAAGAACCGGTATCGGTGACCACCACCATGTGCTCGCCCGGTTCGATGCCGCGGGAGCGGAAGGCGGCCTCGAAGGCACGGCGCTGACTGTCGGTCTCGACAGTGGAGCCGGATTTGCTCGACACCACGACGACGGTGCGCTCCGGCCGGTCGGCCAGCGCCCGCCGGACCGCACCGGGGTCGGTGGTGTCGAGAACCGTGAGTTCGACCCCAGCCGTCCGGGTGACGACTTCGGGAGCCAACGACGACCCGCCCATGCCGCAGAGCACGACGCGGTCGAGGCCGTCGGCGCGCACGTCGGCCGTGAGTGCCTCGATCTCGGCGAGCAGCGGTCGCGAGCTCTCGTAGAGATGGACCCAGCCGAGCCGGACCGCCGCCTCCTCCTCGGCCGCCGGACCCCACAGCGTGGCGTCACCGGCGGCGATCCGCGACGCGACGCGGTCGGCGACCAGGTCTGCGACCAGCGCGGGGTCGGCGGACGGTGCCGAGACCGTGACCGTCATCAGCGACCCGCCTGGAGCTTGGCCTCGACCGAGGAGAGCAGGTCGACCCAGCTCGTCTCGAACTTCTCCACGCCCTCGTCCTCGAGTACCCGCCCGACGTCGTCCATGTCGACCCCGACGCCGGCCAGCCGGTCGAAGACGGCCCGGGCCTGTGGATAGGAGCCGCGTACCGTGTCGCCGCGGATCTCGCCGTGGTCGGCAACGGCCTCCAGAGTCGCCTCGGGCATCGTGTTGACGGTCTCGGGCGCCACCAGCTCGGTGACGTAGAGGGTGTCGGAGTAATCGGGGTTCTTCGTGGAGGTGGACGCCCACAGAGGGCGTTGGCGGGCGGCGCCGGCGGCTTCCAGACGCTGCCAGCGGTCTGCGGCGACGACCTGCTCGTAGGCCTGGTAGGCGAGCCGGGCGTTCGCGACGGCCGCCTGGCCTCGAAGCCCGAGCGCCTCGTCGGTACCGATCGTGTCGAGTCGCTTGTCGACCTCGGAGTCGACCCGGCTGACGAAGAAGGACGCGACCGACGCGATGCCGTCGAGGGAATCGCCAGCCGCCAACCGCTGCTCGAGGCCCGCCTGGTACGCCTCCATCACCTCGCGATAGCGCTCGATCGAGAAGACCAGGGTGACGTTGACACTGATACCGGCGGCGATGACCTCGGTGATCGCCGGCAGGCCGGCCCGGGTCGCAGGGATCTTGACGAACAGGTTCGGCCGGTCGACCTCGGCCCACAGGTCGCGGGCCTGGTCGACGGTGGCGCGAGTGTCGTGGGCCAGCCGGGGGTCGACCTCGATGGACACCCGGCCGTCGAGACCGGCGGTTCGCTGGGCCACGGGTGCCAGCAGGTCGCAGGCCGCCCGGACGTCGTCGGTGGTCAGGTCGCGGACGGCCGTGTCGGCGTCCGAGCCCTGCTCGGAGTGGACCCGGAGCTGGTCGTCGTACGCGCTGCTCTTGGTGATCGCCGCCTGGAAGATCGACGGGTTGGTGGTGATACCGACTACGTGGCGCTCGTCGACGAGCGCCTGCAGGTTGCCGGTCGAGAGGCGTTCGCGGGACAGGTCGTCGAGCCAGATGGCGACGCCCTGGTCGCAGAGCCGGCCGAGCCGGTCGGTGGTGGCATCGTTGCTCATGGTGGTCCTCCAGATGTATCGGTGGACGGTCAGCGTGCCGCCGCGATGGACTCCTTCGCGGCAGCAACCACGGCCTCCGCGGTAATCCCGAACTCGCGGAAGAGGATCTGGTAGTCAGCCGACGCCCCGAAGTGCTCGAGGCTGACTGAACGCCCAGCGTCGCCGACCACGTCGCGCCACCCCTGCCCCACGGCCGCCTCCACGGACACCCGGGCCCGCACGGCGGGCGGCAGCACGCTGTCGCGGTAGGCCTGGACCTCGAGGTCGAACCACTCGCGGCACGGCATGGAGACGACCCGCGCGTGGATGCCGTCGGCGGCCAGCATGTCCCGAGCCGCGACAGCGAGCTGGACCTCGGAACCGGTGCCGACGAGCACGACGTCGGGTGGACCGTCGGTATCGAGGAGGACGTATGCGCCCCGGGTGACGCCCTCGGCGTCGGCGTAGCCGTCTGTGCCTCGCGGGAAGGTCGGTACGTTCTGGCGGGTCAGGCACAGACCTGCCGGGCGGGACTGGTTCGTTGCGTGGTGCTCGAGAATCGCACGCCATGCGACGGCTGTCTCGTTCGCGTCGGCTGGCCGGACGACATCGAGGCCGGGGATCGCGCGCAGCGCGGCGAGATGCTCGACCGGCTGGTGGGTCGGTCCGTCCTCGCCGAGACCGACCGAGTCATGGGTCCACACGTAGGTGACGGGCAGCCCCATCAGGGCCGCGAGCCGGACGGCCGGACGCATGTAGTCGCTGAAGATCAGGAACGTGCCGCCGTAGGGGCGGGTGAGCCCGTGCAGGGCGATGCCGTTGAGGATCGAGCCCATCGCGTGCTCACGGATGCCGAAATGCAGGACCCGGCCGTACCAGTCGCCCACGAACTCCTTGCTCGACCGGTCCGGAGGGAGGAAGCTCAGCTGGTCCTTGGGCGTGGTGTTGTTGCTGCCGGCCAGGTCGGCCGAACCGCCCCACAGCTCAGGAAGGACGGGCGCGAGCGCCGTGAGCACCTCGCCGGAGGCCCTGCGGGTGGCTACGGCCTTGCCCGGTTCGAAGCTCGGTACCGCGTGCGCCCATCCGTCGGGCAGCGTCGACGTACGCAGCCGGTCCAGCAGTGCGGCTTGTTCGGCGTGCTCTGCCCGCCAGGACGCGAATCGCTCGTCCCACGCGGCGTGCAGGTCGGACCCCCGCTCACCGACGCGTAACGCGCGCCGCCGGACGTCGTCGGCCACGACGAAGGCCTGCTCGGGGTCGAAGCCGAGGATCCTCTTGGTGGCCGCGACCTCGTCGGCGCCGAGCGCCGATCCGTGAGCCGTGCCGGTGTTCTGCTTGGTGGGAGCGGGCCAGCCGATGATGGTGCGGAGCGCGACGAACGACGGCCGGCTGGTCTCGGCGCGGGCGGCCAGGAGTGCGGCGTGCAGGGCCGCGACGTCCTCGCGGTACGGGCCGTCGCCGCCCCGCCAGTCGACGGTCTGGACGTGCCACCCGTAGGCCTCGTAGCGGGCCGGGACGTTCTCGGAGAAGGCGACCCTGGTGTCGTCCTCGATGGAGATCTGGTTGTCGTCCCAGATCATGACGAGGTTGCCCAGGCGCTGGGTCCCGGCCAGCGAGGACGCCTCGCTGGACACCCCCTCCTGCATGTCACCGTCGGATGCGATGCACCAGATGGTGTGGTCGAAGACGCTCTCGCCGCCGGGGGCGTCGGGGTCGAGCAGGCCACGGGTGCGGCGCGCTGCCATGGCCATGCCGACGGCGTTGCCGACGCCCTGGCCGAGCGGTCCAGTGGTGGTCTCGACGCCGACGGTGTGGTGTACCTCGGGATGGCCGGGCGTGACCGAGCCCCAGGTCCGCAACGACGCGAGGTCGTCGAGGGTCATCGGGTAGCCGGAAAGGTAGAGCTGGATGTAGAGCGTCAGGCTGGAGTGGCCGGCGGAGAGCACGAACCGGTCTCGGCCGAGCCAAGCGGGCTCGGCGGGGTCGTGCCGGAGCAGGTGCTGGAAGATCAGGTAGGCCGCGGGCGCCAGGCTCATCGCCGTGCCGGGATGGCCGTTGCCGACCTTCTCGACCGCGTCCATGGCGAGTACGCGAATGGTGTCGACGGCCCGCCGGTCGAGGTCGGTCCAGTCGAGTTCGGTGTTGTCGGGCACCGTCGTCGGCTCCTCTCGAGCGGCAATGTTGTCGAGATCGAAACGTGATCACAGGTCGATCCGAGCCTACCCACCGTTGTGTCAGTGCGCGTGCCGCCGGCCGGACCGCCGCCAGGATGGGCTCCGGCGCTCCGCTGCGTCCCGTTCCGGTACGCCCCGACTAGACTCACGGCGTCCTGCGTGGGCGCGCCATCGGCCGCTCCGAGCGTCGCGAGAGAGGCAGGTCGTGCCGGCCGCCGAGCCCCGCCCTGCGACGCAACCACGACCTCGCGTGGACGCCACGCCTACGTGGCGCCGCACGGTCGGTGCGTACACCTCACTGATGAAGCTGCGCGTGGTCGAGCTGCTGCTCGTCACGACGCTGCCGGCGATGGTGCTCGCACAGCGGGGGCTGCCGCCGCCGGGCCTGGTCGTCGCGACGCTGCTCGGCGGCACACTCGCGGCGGGCAGTGCCCACGCGTTCAACCAGGTGCTCGAGCGCGACCTCGACGCAGTGATGCGCAGGACCCGCCGGCGTGCGGTCGCCACCTCGGCGATCTCGGCCCAGGCGGCCGCGCTGTTCGCGGTCGCTCTGCTGCTCGTCGCCGTGGCCGTGATGCTGGCCTTCGTCAACCCGCTCGCGGCGGCGCTGACCGTGGCGGCCAACGCGTTCTACGTCGTCGTGTACACCGTGCTGCTCAAGCGGCGCACTGCGCAGAACATCGTGTGGGGCGGCGTGGCCGGCTGCCTGCCGACGATGATCGGCTGGGCCGCGGTCACGGGCAGCCTCGCCTGGCCTCCCGTTCTGCTGTTCCTTGTCGTCTTCTTCTGGACGCCTCCGCACTATTGGCCGCTGGCCATGCGCTTCCGCGACGACTACGCCCGTGCCGGTGTGCCGATGCTGCCGGTGGTCGCATCCGCGCGGGTGGTTGCCGGCCAGATCATCGTGTACTCCTGGGCGATGGTGGCCACGACGTTGGCCCTGTGGTGGGTCGCCGACCTCGGCTGGCTCTACGGTGCCCTCGCCGTGCTGGCCGGGGTCTGGTTCCTGGCCGAGGCGCACCGGCTCTACGCGCGGGCCCGCGTCGACCAGACCAGCGCGGGGGTGAAGGCGATGCGCCTGTTCCACGGCTCGATCACCTACCTCACCGTGGTGTTCGCAGCCGTGGCGGTCGACGTGCTCCTGCTCACCTGAGCATCCCGTTAGGCTTCCGAGCGTGCTCCAGCGACTGCTCGGGATCGCCGGTGTGGCCGTCGTGCTCGGCGCGGGCGGCTGGGCGCTGGCCGGTGGTTCGGCGGCGCCGGTCGTCACGCTCGTGGTCATCGGAGTCGTGCTCACGGCTGCCGACGCTGTCGTGTGGCGCGCGGCCGCAGGCACCGACGGGTCCGGCGGATCGGATCTGGCGGTGCCCGCTGGGCGACGCCTGCCGCCGCCGTCGTGGGGACTGCTCGTCGGCGTAGCCGCTGCACTCGGACTCGGCGCCTCGATCGTGGTGGGCGCCCCTCTCGCAGCGGTCGGTGCGGCGTTGGTGCTCGCCGCTACCGGGGCGGGTTTCGTCCAGCGTGCGCCGGAGCAACAGGTGCGGGGGCGCACCGCGTGGACGGCCCGGCGGCTTCGCTCGTTCGCCCGCGCTCATGGCGCGGGCCCTGGCGAACCGGTCGGCGGCTATGCCACGCCAGTAGGGGAGTCCGGCGTGCGGATGTTCGTCGTGGCGCCCGACGGGCGCTGGGCCGACGCCATGGTGGGTGCAGGCGAGGTGGCGGAGATCGCCGGACTGGCGCGGGTCGACCTGAGCGATCCGGCAGACCCGGCGGTGGCACAGCGGGTGCGGGTCGATCTCGACCTCTGGACGGCGATGGCACGGTCGTGGTGAACCGCGTCAGCTGGGCAGCCAGCGAGCGGCCAGCCAAGCGTCCACCACGGCCGCCACCAGCAGTGCCGCACCGAGCATGTGCAGGCCCACCAGCACAACCGGCAGGTTGAGGGCGTACTGGGTGACGCCGACAAGCCCCTGACCCAGCTCGACCCCGATGAGAGTGCCGGCCGCTCGTGCCGACCGACCGGGGGACCCCAGCGCACGGGCGGCGAAGTAGAGGCCTGCGGACAGGCCGATCAGCAGGAATACGGCGTCGGTGTGCAGCTGCGCCACCGACTCCAGGTCGAGGCCGGTGCGGCGCGCGGCATCGTCGCCGGCGTGCGGGCCGGTACCCGTGACGACGGTCCCGAGGTAGACGACAACGGCGGCGACGGCGACCGTGGCGCCTGCGAGCCGGCGCAGCCATGGCGAGCCGACCTCGTCCGGCTGTGCACCGAGCGGCCTTTGCGCCCGGCGGACCAGCACGGTGGCGACGGCCACCAGCACGGCCGAGCACATGTAGTGGAGCATGACGATCCACGGGTTCAGGTGCGTCCACACCGTGACCATGCCGATGAGCGCTTGCGCCGGTATTCCGACGACCAGGACGACCGCCGGGACCACCAGGTCGCGCCGCGGCCGTTCCGAGCCGAGGGTCCGGAGTACGGCAAGCAGCATGAGCGCGGCGACCGCGGCGAGCACGAAGGTCAGCAGGCGGTTGCCGAACTCGATGGCCCCGTGGACGCCGAGCTCAGGCGTCGCCACCAGGGAATCGTCGGTACAGCGCGGAACGGTTGGGCACCCCATGCCCGAACCGGTCAGCCGCACTGCACCGCCGGTGACAACGATCCCCAGCTGCGACACCAGCGAGGCGACCGCCAACCTCCGAAGGGCCTGCTCAGAGGGCACCGGGAGCCGGTCCCACGGTCCGGTCCCGGCCGGCCGCCGCGCGGCTCGGGCGTCGGTGACGGTCACGCCGTCATCGTAGGGTTGCCGCGTGCCGGTGCGGCGGGAGGTTCCCGACGACATCGAGGGCATCCGGATCGTCCACACGTCGGCCTTCGCCGATCCCGAGGCGCCGGAGCGGACCCCCGTCGAGGTCGGCCTCGTCGACGCGCTTCGGCGGAGCGATGCGTGGCTGCCCGAGCTCTCGTTGGTCACGACCGGTCCGGACAGGACGGTCGACGGGCACATTGTCTGCACCAGGGCTTGGGTCGGGCCGGTGGCCGTACTCGGGCTCGGTCCGGTGGGCGTGCGGGCCGAGCGGCAGGGCCGCGGGATCGGGGGTGCGCTCCTGCACGCCGTGCTGGGAGCCGCGGATGCGCTCGACGAGCCCCTCGTCGCCCTGCTGGGCCACCGGGACTACGACCCGAGGTTCGGCTTCCGGCCCGCGCATGAGTACGGCGTCAGGCCGCCCGTGGCCTCCTGGGTGCCGAACTTCCAGGTGCGCGTGCTGACGTCGTACACCCCGGCGATCCGTGGTGAGTTCCGGTACGCGCCGCCCTTCGGCGATCTGTGACGGTTTCCCGCCCCGGCTACTCCCAGCGGAACCAGCGCGCCGCCGCGGCGAAGCCGAGAATCGCCCAGGCGGCCAGTACCGCCACCGCCGGCCAGGGGAGGGCCGCACCGTCGAGCAGGACCGATCGCAGGCCCTCGGAGAGGGCACCGGTGGGTGTTGCCTCGAGGAACGGGCGGATCGCGGCCGGATAGCGCTCGAGCGGGACCACCACGCCGCCGGTGAGCAGCAGCACGACGTAGACGAGGTTTGCGGCAGCAAGCGTCACCTCGGCCCGCAGGGTGCCGGCCATCAGCAGCCCGAGCCCGGCGAACGCGAGTGTCCCGAGGAGCAGCAGGACGACGACGGCGACAGGTGACCCCAGCGGCCGCCAGCCGAGGAGCAGGCCGAGGGTACCGATGAGCACCACCTGCACCGCCTCGACCGTCAGGACGGTCGCCGCCTTCGCCGCGAGCAGCCCCCAGCGCGGCAGCGGCGAAGCGCCGAGCCGCTTGAGCACCCCGTAACGGCGCTCGTAGCCGGTGGCGATGGCCAGCGACGTGAACGCGGTGGACATGACCGACAGCGCCAGCACACCGGGGACCAGGACGTCGACGGCGCGCCCAGGGCCGGTGTCCACCACCGGAACGGCGACCAGCAGTCCCAGCAGGACGAGCGGGATGACCATCGTCAGCAGGACCTGCTCGCCGTTGCGAAACAGCAGCCGGGTCTCGAAGACGGCCTGGGAGAGCACCATCCGCGAAGGCGGTGCCGCACCGGGAGCGGGCGCGAACGTCATGGCCGCCGGCCCCGCCCGGTCAGCTCGAGGAAGACGTCCTCGAGCGACCGGCCCGAACCGCCGGTCAATGTCGACGGCGATCCCTGCGCCACCAGGTGGCCGGAGTCGATGATCACGACGTGGTCGGCCAGGTGCTCGACTTCGTCCATCAGGTGGGTGGTGAGCACGACGGTGACCCCGTCGGCGCGAAGGTCCTCCATCACCCGCCAGCTCTCCCGGCGGGCGGCCGGGTCCAGCCCAGCCGTCGGCTCGTCGAGAAAGACGACCTCGGGCCGGCCGAGCAGCGCTGCGGCAAGTGCCAGGCGCTGGCGCAGGCCGCCGGACAGGCGCCGAACCGGTGTCGTGGCTGACGTTGCCAGATCGAGCCGTTCGGTCAGGGCGTCGACATCGAGCGGGTGGGTGTGCAGCGTCGCCAGGTGCGCGAGCAGTTCGCGCGCTCGCGCGCCCGGGTGCAGGCCGGCGCCCTCCTGAAGCATGACCCCGACGCGCGGACGCAGCGCTGTGCCGTCGCGCACCGGATCCAGGCCGAGCACGCGCACGCTGCCGCTGTCTGCGCGTCGGTAACCCTCGCAGCACTCGACGGTGGTCGTCTTTCCGGCCCCGTTGGGGCCCAACAGGGCCGTGATCGTGCCGGCATCGACGACGAAGTTGAGCCCCTCGACCGCGGTGGTGCTGCCGTACCGCTTGGTCAGGGATTTCACCTCGACGGCCGGCCCGACGCTCACCGGGCGAGTCTCGCACCCCGGCTGCCGTCGACCGGCGCCGAGGGTGCTCGTCAGAACGGTGGTGGGTCGGGGTCGACGGGCTCCCGACTGTCGGGCTCTGTCGGTGGGGGTTGGGGGAGGAGGCCGACGATTTCGGGGTCGACCTGGTAGGTGTGTCCGGTGGGTGCGGTCCAGGTGTACCGTCCTGGTTCGGGTTGGTCGAGTCGCCAGTGGTGGTGGGTTTGTCGGTGTGGTGGCCGCGGTGCAGCGGCCCGAGGTTGCCCGCGGCGGTGGCGCCGCCCTGCTGCCACGGGGTGCTGTGGTCGAGGTCGCAGCTCTCGGCGGGCCGGGTGCAGGTGGGGAAGCGGCAGGTTTGGTCGCGGGCGATGACGTGCTCGGCCAGCTCCGGCGGCGGCAGGTACCGCTGGCGGCCGAGGTCGAGGACCACACCCGAGGCCGGGTCGGTGAGGATCCGCCGCCAGACACCGTGCGCGGCGATCCGCCGCGCGGCCTCGGCGGTGATGGGGCCGTGGCCGTGCAGGTGGGCGGGCTGGTCGTCGGCGCCGATCAGCGTCGAATAGGCCATCGTCACGTTCACACAGGCCGCCTTCCCGCGGCGGGCACCGAGCCGGGAGTTGACGTGTGCGCAGCCCGGGTGGCAGCAGCCCAGGTGCCCGGCGGTCAGGGCGGACCAGCCCAGCCCGGCGAGCACGTCCGCGCGTGCCTGGTCCAGGGTCCGCTTGTCGGCCGGGGTGGTGCTCTGTTGGCGGCGGGCGGCGGCGTCGATGGCGGTCCAGAATGCGGCGGCGTCCTGCGCGGGTAGCCGGATCAGCAGGCTGGCCATGCCGTCGGGTTCCGGGCACGGCGCGGACACGAACCGGCCGGCCCGCGCCTTCCGGTGCCGCTGCTGAGCGCTGGCCGGGTCGGCGGCGATGACGGCCTTGGTCACCGCGGCGCGCAGCTGCGACGCGGTCTGCCGGTGCGCGGTGGCCAGGATCGTCGCCTCCACGGACCGGCGCAGGCCAGGGGACGCCGGCGAGGGGTCGGGTCTGTTCGGCGATCACCCGGGCCCGGTAGCCGTCGATCCGCCCCGACTTCAGTTCGGCGAGTGTCGCCGGCAGCTCGTCCACCAGCTCACACGCCAGCGCCACTCGTGCCAGTGCCGCGGACGGGGACAGCCGCAGCTCCGCGGAGATGACCGACGCCGCACCCCGCACACCGTGGGTCGGGTCATGGTGGCCGTGTTCGGCGCAGCCGGCGAACATCGGCCGACGGGCCAGTTCGGCGATCGCGGTGATCTGGGCCGCCTCGGAGCGCGCCTTCATCCGCTCGGCGGCGCCGATCTCGTCGACCAGATCCCGTTCGACCGCGACCGCCTCATCCGCCGGCCCGTCGGTCCCAGGGCCGTCGGCGGCGGTGGCTGGGGCCTTGTCGGTGAGCAGTGTGGTCAGCTGCCCGACCTGCAGCGCCACCTCGACCCCGCGCGGCCGGGCGGCCAGCGCGGCGAACGGCACCCGCACCACCGGCCGGCCGGCGGCCGGGATCTGATCGAGCCTGTGTTCGAACATGAGTTCGATTCTAGTCGAGCCCACCGACACTGATGAGCGAGATTTCACCGGCTGATGGGGCGGGAAGGCAGCGTGTCCCTCATGCCGCAACTCGCCTCCACATGAGCCAAGGTTGCCCTGCGTGACATACGCCACCGAGGCGAGGTTGTAGCCTGAGCGGAAATAGACCACGATGGTGTTGTGAAAACAGTGCGTGACGTCATCCTCGACCCGGCGGCAACGCTGGCGATGGACGACCCGCACGCGGGTACCCGCGAGCGGGTTGCCCGGTCGATTCTCGAGAACGGGCCGTCGACTGCTGCGGCGCTGGGCCAGCGGTTGGGGCTGACCTCGGCGGCCGTGCGGCGGCACCTCGACACCCTGCTCGGCGACGGCATGATCGAGGCTCGCGAGCCCCGCGTCCAAGGCCAGCGCGGGCGCGGCCGTCCGGCCAAGGTCTTCGCGGTCGCCGAGGCCGGTCGCGACGCATTCGAGCAGGCCTACGACGACCTTGCGGTCAGTGCGTTGCGGTTCCTCGCCGAAACCGGCGGAGAACAGCTCGTGGGAGAGTTTGCCCGCCGTCGTGTCGGCGAGCTCGAGGGGCGCTACCGTCCGCTCGTTGCCGCCGCTGCTCCCGGGGATCGCGCCACGGCGCTCGCCCGGGCCCTGTCGGCCGACGGGTACGCAGCGTCCGCGCAGGCGTCACCGACGGCGTCGGGCGAACAGCTCTGTCAGCACCACTGCCCGGTGGCCCACGTCGCCGAGCAGTTCCCGCAGCTGTGCGAGGCCGAGACCGAGGTCTTCGCCCGGTTGCTCGGCACGCACGTCCAGCGCCTGGCGACCATCGCCCACGGCGACGGCATCTGCACCACACACATCCCGCGTGGCCCCGCGATCACCATGTCGGACCACGCTGACAGCATGACCGACAAGCGCACCCCGGAGGGGATCTCTCGATGACCACCACCGCTCATCCCGAGCTGGAGGGTCTGGGCCGTTACGAGTATGGCTGGGCCGACTCCGACGCCGCCGGCGCGATCGCCCGGCGCGGACTTTCCGACGAGGTCGTCCGCGAGATCTCAGCGTTGAAGAACGAGCCCGACTGGATGCTGCAGACCCGCCTCAAGGCACTGCGGCTGTTCGACAAGAAGCCGATCCCCACCTGGGGTGCCGACGTCTCGGGCATCGACTTCGACAACATCAAGTACTTCGTCCGCTCCACCGAGAAGCAGGCGGCGAGCTGGGACGACCTGCCCGACGACATCAAGAACACCTACGACAGACTGGGCATCCCAGAAGCAGAGAAGCAAAGACTTGTAGCGGGCGTAGCGGCTCAATACGAATCTGAGGTTGTTTACCATAAAATCCGGGAGGATCTGGAGGAACAGGGCGTCATCTTCCTCGACACCGACACCGGGCTGCGCGAGCACCCGGAGCTGTTCCAGGAGTACTTCGCCACGGTCATCCCCGCCGGCGACAACAAGTTCTCGGCTCTCAACACTGCGGTGTGGTCGGGCGGATCGTTCATCTACGTGCCGAAGGGCGTGCACGTCGAGATCCCGCTGCAGGCCTACTTCCGCATCAACACCGAGAACATGGGCCAGTTCGAGCGGACCCTGATCATCGTCGACGAGGGTGCCTACGTGCACTACGTCGAGGGGTGCACGGCGCCGATCTACTCCTCGGACTCGCTGCACAGCGCGGTCGTCGAGATCATCGTGAAGAAGGGTGCGCGCTGCCGCTACACGACGATCCAGAACTGGTCGAACAACGTCTACAACCTGGTGACCAAGCGGGCCACGGCGGCCGAGGGCGCCACGATGGAGTGGATCGACGGCAACATCGGCTCCAAGGTGACGATGAAGTATCCCGCCGTCTGGCTGATGGGCGAGCACGCCAAGGGCGAGACACTGTCGGTGGCCTTCGCCGGTGAGGGCCAGCACCAGGACGCCGGCGCCAAGATGGTGCACATGGCTCCGCACACCTCGTCGACGATCATCTCGAAGTCGGTGGCGCGCGGAGGCGGCCGGACGTCCTATCGCGGGCTGGTCCAGGTCATGCCGCGCGCCGAGCACAGCGCCAGCACGGTCAAGTGCGACGCCCTGCTGATCGACACCATCTCCCGCTCGGACACGTACCCCTACGTCGACGTCCGCACGGACGACGTGTCCATGGGGCACGAGGCGACGGTCTCGAAGGTCAGCGAGGACCAGCTCTTCTACCTGATGAGCCGGGGGATGAACGAGGACGAGGCCATGGCGATGATCGTGCGCGGCTTCGTCGAGCCGATCGCGCGCGAGCTGCCCATGGAGTACGCGCTCGAGCTGAACCGGCTGATCGAGCTTCAGATGGAAGGCGCGGTGGGCTGAGCCCCGATGACCACTGCCAACGACGAACGGACCATCACTCAGCACGGGCTCGGCGAGCACTCCCACGGCGCAGGCAACGGTCTCGCCACCGGCCATGGCGGAAGCTCCCTGCACCGGTTCGCCTCCTTCGACGTCGATGCCCACGAGGTGCCGCACGGGCGCGAGGAGGCCTGGCGGTTCACCCCGATGGCCCGGCTGCGCGGGCTGCACGCCGACACCGCACTCGACGGCCACGACTATGAGGTCAGCGTCGACGCCGACCCGCAGATGCGGGTCGAGACCGGCGAGGCCGACGACCCCCGGCGCGGCTCGTCCGGTTACGTACCGAACGACCGAGTCAGCGCCCGGGCATGGGCCCAGGCCGACAAGGTGCTGGCCGTCACGGTGCCCCGCGAGGTCGCCGCAACGAAGCCCACCGTCGTACGGCTGCGGGGCCTGTCGGCCGAGAAGGCCGCCGCAGGGCACGTGGTCGTCACGGCGGACGCGAACAGCTCGGGCGTGGTCGTGCTCGAGCACGAGGGGTCGGCCGCGTTCGTCGACAACGTCGAGGTGGTCGTCCACGACGGCGCCAACCTCACCCTCGTCACGCTGCAGGAGTGGGCAGACGACGCCGTCCACCTCTCGCACCACCACATCCGGGTCGGGCGCGACGCCACGGTGAAGCACGTCGTGGTCACCTTCGGCGGCAACCTCGTCCGTACCGCCACGTCGCTCGACTACGCCGGCCCGGGAGGCGATGCCCAGCTGCTCGGGCTGTACTTCGTCGACGCCGGCCAGCACATCGAGAACCGCCTGTTCGTCGACCACAACACCCCGAAAGCCCACAGCAACGTCGCCTACAAAGGCGCCCTGCAGGGCAAGAACGCCCACGCGGTGTGGGTCGGCGACGTCCTCATCCGGCCCGAGGCTGAGGGCATCACCACCTACGAGCTCAACCGCAACCTCGTACTGACCGACGGTGCGCGGGCCGACTCCGTGCCCAATCTGGAGATCGAGACCGGCGAGATCGTGGGCGCCGGCCACGCCAGCGCCACGGGTCGCTTCGACGACGAGCAGCTGTTCTACCTGCAGGCGCGCGGGATTCCCGAGGACCAGGCCAGACGGCTGGTCGTGCGCGGGTTCTTCACGTCGCTGATCAACCAGATCGGCGTGCCCGAGCTCACCGACCGGCTGCTGGCCGCGGTCGAGCGAGAGCTGGCGCAGAGCGAGGCCTCTGCATGAGCAGCTACGCCCTGGCCTGTGCCGTCGCCGAGGTGCCCGACGGAGGCGCGCTGTGCGCCACCGTCGTCGGCGTCGACGTGGCTCTGATCCGCATGGACGGCGAGATCCACGCAGTCAGCGACACCTGCTCGCACGAACAGGTCTCGCTGTCCGAAGGCGAGGTCGACGACGGCGAGATCGAGTGCTGGCAGCACGGCTCGCGCTTCGACCTGCGCTCCGGGCAGCCCACCAGCTTGCCGGCCACCGAGCCCATCGCCGTGTATCCGGTCAAGATCGACGGCGACGACGTGCTCGTCGATGTCGCCAACCCTGTGAACAGCAACCGACTTC
>DATHII010000169.1:0-2139 GCA_035316885.1 Jiangellaceae bacterium
AGCTGAGCCTGCGCATCGGCGAACGACCGGGTCGCCTGGTTCAGGTCTTGGGTGGACTGGTTCAGCTCACCCTGCGCCTGATCGAGCCGCCGCTCGACCTCCCGCTTGCGGTCCTCCGGATCGGCCGCCCACGCCGGGCCGATGGCGGTGAGGACCAGCCCGGCCGCGAGGACGAGCGAGATCATCCGTTGGCGATGCGACACGTCAGTCACATTGGCCACAACAGTCTCCTCCGTACCACACGGAACATGACCGTACACCCGTATCGCCACGGTGGGGAGGACTCCCGCCCTGCTCTTGCTGTGTGATCAAGCCCCAGGTCGCAGAGGACCTATCTCGACTACACGCGCAGGTAGCGGCGAAGTGTGACGAATGCCGCAATTGCGGCGAGGATGACGCCCATCACCAGCAGGATGGGCAGGATCGCGAGCGTGTCGGCCCAGTCGACCCAGGCGACGAACTGGAATGCCGGCGCCAGGATCCCGTCAAAGAACAACGCCTTGATCAGGACGACGCCGACACCCGCCAGGATTGCCCCGATGACACCGGCGATCGCCGCCTCGAGGATGAACGGGAGTTGGATGTAGAAGTTCGACGCTCCGACCAGCCGCATGATGCCGGTCTCGCGCCGGCGGCTGAAGGCCGCCAGGCGCACGGTGTTCGCGATCAAAAGGATCGCCGCCACGACCATGACCCCGGCGACGATGATCGCCCCGAGCTGGATCCGGTTCAGCGCCTGGAAGAACACCTCGAGCAGCTCACGCTGGTCGACAACCTGATGGACGCCCGGCAGGCCCACTACGGCCGAGACCACACCCTCGAACCGCTCCGGGTTGCGCAACTCGACCCGGAAGGCCTCCTGAAGCTGGTCGGGTGTGATGGTGTCGGCGATCGAGTTCTGAAACTGCTCCTGGAAGTGCTCGTAGGCCTCGTCCTGCGACTCGTAGAAGACCTGCTGAACCTCGGGGTGCGACGTCAGGGTCTGCTCGAGGGCAGCCTTCTGTTCCTCCGTGACCTGGCCACCCGCGCAGCCGCTGCCGGTGTCGAACTCGTTGCACATGAAGACCGAGATCTCGATCTTGTCGTACCAGAAGTCCTTCATGGTGTCGGCCTGGGCGCGCAGGAGCAGTCCGGTGCCAAGGAAGCCCATCGAGATCGCGACCGTGATCACCACGGCCAAGGTCATGGTCAGGTTGCGCCGCAGACCGGTGACGATCTCGGAGAAGACGTAGTGGAAGCGCATGGCTCTCTTCGCAGATCCGTTCGGGGACGGGCGTCAGCGGGTGTACCCGTAGACGCCACGGGACTGGTCGCGGACGAGGCGCCCGTCGTCGAGCTCGATGACCCGTTTGCGCATCTGGTCGACGATCGACTGGTCGTGTGTCGCCATGACGACAGTGGTCCCCGTCCGGTTGATCCGGTCGAGGAGCTTCATGATCCCCACACTGGTGGCCGGATCGAGGTTGCCGGTGGGCTCGTCGGCCAGCAGGATGAGCGGGCGGTTGACGAACGCGCGGGCGATCGCCACCCGCTGTTGTTCGCCGCCGGAGAGCTGGTCGGGCAGGCGATCCTCCTTGCCGTCCAGACCCACCAGTTCGAGCACGGCGGGCACGTCGCGGTTGATCTGGCGGCGCGACTTACCGATGACCTGCAGGGCAAACGCGACGTTCTCGAACAGTGTCTTGTTCGGCAGCAGCCGGAAGTCCTGGAACACGGTGCCGATCCGGCGCCGCAGGTGCGGGACCTTCCAGTTCGACAGCCGGTGGAGATCTTTGCCGGCCACGCGAATGCGACCCGACGTGGGCCGCTCCTCCTTGAGCACGAGGCGGAGGAAGGTCGACTTGCCGGAACCCGAGGGGCCGACAAGAAAGACGAACTCGCCCTTCTCGACCTCGACGGACAGGTCGTGCAGGGCAGCGAAGGTCTGCGTGGGGTAGAGCTTGGTGACGCTGTCGAATCGGATCACTATGCCTCGCCGCCGGTCTCGAGTTCGTCGTGCCGCGGACCTGTTCGCGCCCGCGGACAGCGCCTGAGTCTACGTGGAGGTCGTGGTCCGAGCGTGCGTGCCCGGCCGGTCGTGGCGCGGCAAACACAGCCGGCGAGCGCAGGCTACGCCCGCCGGGCGGCTCCGCGGATCGC
>DATHII010000170.1:0-2975 GCA_035316885.1 Jiangellaceae bacterium
GGCGATGTTCCACCTCGCCATGGGTGCGGGCATCGAGAACTTCCTCGTCGCCCTGGCGGCCGAGGGCCTGGGTTCCGCGTGGGTGTCCTCGGCCCTGTTCTGCCCCGATGTCGTGCGCGCCGTCCTCGACATCCCGGCCGACTGGCAGCCGATGGGGACGGTGGCGGTCGGCCACGCGGCGGCCGCGCCCCGGGAACGTCCCCCCCGCGACGCGGCAGCCTTCATCGCTGTCCGGTAGCGGGCGTGGGCCGCGTGTCCACGCCACCGGTCAGGGGCGAGGCGTGCGGGTGGGTCAGATGGTGCGGTAGTCGCGGATGGGCATGCGCGGGCCGCGGCGCGGGGGCATCGGCGCGGTGCGGGCGAGCAGCATGCAGGCGCGGTGCCGGTGTCCCGCGTACGGCTCGAGGAGCTCGAGCATCCGGGCGTCGTCGGCCCGCTCCTCCCCCGCCAGCGCATAGGCCACCATGCGCGGTAGGTGAAAGTCGCCGACGGATACCGCGTCGGGGTCGCCGAGCGCTCGCTGGCGAACCTCGGCCGCCGTCCATACTCCGATGCCGGGCACCGCCTGGAGCCGCCGGTCGGCCTCGTGGGCCGCGAGGTCGACGATCGCCTCGAGGCGCGACGCCAGCCGGGCGGCCCGCACGACGGTGCCGGAGCGGTCGGGCCCGACGCCTGCGCGGTGCCATTCCCATGACGGCAGCATCGCCAACCGGCCCGGCTCGGGGACCACCCGCATGCCATCAGGTGCCGGGCCCGGCGCCGGGTCGCCGAATCGGGTGAGCAGGCACCGCCATCCCCGCCACGCCTCCTGCCCGGTGACCTTCTGCTCTAGAACGGCGGGCACCAGCGCCTCCATCACCAGACCGGTGCGCCCGATCAGCAGGCCGGCATGGCGGCGATGCGCCCAGGCCAGCACCGGGTGCTCGGGCTGGAACCCGGCCTGGTCGTCGTCCGCACCCAGCCACCGGGGCAGAGCTTCGAGTACCCACTCGGCGCCGGGGCCCCACGCCTGCGCGGCGACCTCACCGTCGACCGGGCGGACGGTCACGCGGACAGTCGCCGCACCCGTACCCGTCCGGCAGGTGCGCCAGACCGATCCGTCCGGCATGATCCGGTGGGCCGGGTCGCGGTGACCCCGCCGGTGCGCCGCCAGGGTGCCCGCTACGTCGAGCGGGCGGCCCGGTCGCCAGACCCGAACGTATGCCCGCACGGAACCATTGTGGCCCGCCAACCGTAGAATTCCTCGACTGCACCGACCAGCGAAAGCGAAGCGATCCCGCCGTGGCGAAGAAGAGCACCAAGCCTGTCAAGAAGCCCGAGGCCGCCCGCCGCGAGAAGCTCGAGGCCCTGCGCCGCGAGCAGAAGGCGGCCGAGCGGCGACGCACCATGCTCTTCGTCGGCATCGCCGTGGTCGTCGCACTCGGCCTGGTCACCGCCGCAGCGGTGCCCTTGGTCCAGCGGTGGCTCGACGACCCAGCGCGCCGTGACTGGTCCGACTTCGGCGTCGCCGCGTCATCAGCATCCTGCGACGACGTCATCGCCGAGGAGCAGAACGGCACCGCTGACCACCGTGCGGACGGCGAGCAGATCGAGTACACGTCGGCGCCGCCCACGTCCGGCCCGCACTACGCGGTGCCCGCCTCGTTCAACCGGAAGTTCTACACGCCGTCGGACTCCCCCGAGATCGAACGCCTGGTCCACAATCTCGAGCACGGCTACACGGTCCTCTGGTACGACCCCTCGGTGCTCGAGGACCAGGAATCCACACTCGGCGAGTTGGCAACGAAGGTGACAGACGACGAAGAGTTGGCCGAAGCGGTGAACGGCAAGTTCATCGTCGCGCCATGGGACACCGAGCGCGGCGAGTTCCCGGACGGCGCCACCTACGCGCTGACCCATTGGGGCGCGGAGCAGGGCTTCCGCCAGTACTGCGGCGAGCTGTCCGGCGAGGTCGTCCGCGACTTCGTCACGGCGCACCCCTCCAGCGACTCCCCGGAGCCCTTCGGCGTCTGAGGGCGCGAGCGCGCAAGGTGTCCTGGCGCGTCGGCGCAAGCGGCTTCCGACGGCGGCTACCCCAACCGGGAACCTGGCTCCGGCCGTTGCCCCGGACCGACCTCGACCCCAGTCGCCACCACGACTCGGTCGAGCGCGGCGCCAGCGCCGATCCGCGCGCCGCGGCCGATGGCGCTCGCCCGCACGATCGCCCCGTCCCCGACCGTGACGCCGTCCATCAGGACCGAGCCGTCCACGGTGGTGCGTGCTCCCACCCGACAGCCGGCGCCCACGCAGGTACCGCCGACGAGGTGGGTGCCGTCCCCTACCGTTGCGCCGCCGAGCACGAGGGACGGCCCAGCCGGTCCGAGACGGGCCGGCGCGTCCACGAGTCCCAACACCACGTCAGCGCTGCCCTGGACGTAGGACTCGGTCGTACCGATGTCGCGCCAGTAGGCGTCGTCGACCAGGCCGAGCACCGCGCCGCCCGCGTCGAGAAGTCCGGGAAAGGTCTCCCGCTCGACGCTGACCGCCCGTCCGGCCGGTATCGCGTCGACCACCGCCCGCCGGAAGACGTAGCACCCCGCGTTGATCTGGTCGGAGACCGGCTCGGGCGTCTTCTCGAGGAAGGCCGTCACCGTTCCGCGCGCGTTCGTCGGGACGCACCCGTACGCGCGGGGATCGTCCACCCTGGTCAGGTAGAGCGTTGCGTCGGCCCTCGCCTCGATATGAGCCTTGACCTGGGCGCGGACGTCGTGGCCGTCGACGATGTCGCCGTTGAAGACCAGCACCGGGTCGTCAGCGCCCGCACGCAGGTCCCGCGCCGCGTTCCTGATGGCCCCACCGGTACCGAGAGGCTCGTCCTCCACCGCGTAGTCGATCCGCACCCCCAACCGGGAGCCGTCCCCGAGCGCCTCGGTGAAGTCCTCGGCCCGGTACGACGTCGCCAGCACGACGTGGTCGACACCGGCGTCGCGAGCCCG
>DATHII010000171.1:0-8824 GCA_035316885.1 Jiangellaceae bacterium
CCGCCGCCCTCGATGAAGTGCCCGCTCTGCGCGTATGCCGGAGCTGCCGTCAGCCCGAACAGAGCGATAACAGCCGCCAGTGCGATTACGAGTCGTTTCATTTCTTCCCCCTGCAACGAAGTTGCATATATCGTGTTACGAGAACGCCGAATGGCGTGATGAGTCTCTACCTGAAGGTGCGTTCAATCGCGCCTTGCTATGACGTGGTGCACGGCGGTCCGCGCTCTCCTACGCTGCCCTTCATACCCCCGACGACGGCTAGATGCCGGCTGGTGATCCCCCTGTCGCCCCTCGCTTCGCAAGCTAGACCTGGTTCTGGCCCTTGACAACGGTGGCTAGAGCTGAAAGGGAACACGAGTCGATGTCAAGAGTTTCTCAAGTCTTCCGATCATTCGAACACATGTTCGATACTGGCGGGATGGGCGACTACCAGGGCTGGTCGGCCGGGCGGGGGATCCTCAACGGCGCCGGCGCGCGGCGGCCCGAGCACAGCCTGTGGCCGCACGTGCCGATCCTCGCCCGCATCGTGTGAGCGGACACCGGCCTCGAGGAGTGGATCGAGACGACGGCGATGGGCTGGGTCGGCGACCTGGTCTACGTCGACATGCGCCGCACCGACTACGGGGTCAACGCCTGCTGGCTGCACGCTGGGGACGTCAGGCGCCGTCAGGCGAGCTGAGCGACCAGAGCATCCGCTCGGCGTCCAGGTCGACCACCCATCCCGCCTCGGTGAGGATGTAGCAGTGCTGGTCGCCCTCCGGCCACCAGCGGTCGCCGATCTTGGCCCCGTCCGGAGGCGCGCCGAGCCGACCACCCAGCCAGACCCCGCCGCCGGCCGGTTCCGAGCCGGACGGTGGCACGTAGGTACTCACCGGGCGCTCCTTCCGCTCGTTTTCGGCCGTGATTTAGGAATCAGCAGGGGGTCGGACTCACGCCCCACGGGGGACAGGCGCGAGCCCGACCGGTCGCGGAGTCTACTGCTGACAGGCGTCGACCTTGGCTGCGTAATCGGGGTCATCCAGTTCGATTGCGTTGATGCAATCCTGCTCGCGCTCGAAGTCTTCGGTGATTTCGTCCAGCTCGTCGGCGGTGTCACCGATGGCATCCACGATGATCAGAAACCCGACCACGGACAGAATCAGCGCCATCACCGATGTGATGATCCCCCACAGGGCGGTCTTGCCGTTGGTGGCCTCGCCCCGTTTGGCGCGGGCCCGGTAGGTTTGTTACTACGGGCCGTCCGCCCCCGTGGGACGGTCCGAGGTCCCGCCGTCGAGCTCCGGCTCAGCGGCGGGGCCGCCTCGTCTTGGGGTGGCTCGACCCGTAGCCTGAGCACGTCGGCACCGAGGGTGAGCGGAGGCTGTCAGTGGGTTTCGACATCGGCGAGTACACGGCGACTGCACACCGGGTCCGCAACGACGACGTCGACTACGACTCGTTCGTCGACCGGCCCCTGTCGGGCTCCGCGCTGCGCTGCCTGCGGTACATGTCCGACGTCGAGAGCCACACCATCTGCTATCTGCGCGACCTGCTCGTCACGCCTTCGCACAAGGACCCCGACGTCACCGCATTCCTCACCATGTGGGCCTACGAGGAGTTCTGGCACGGCGAGGCGCTCGACGAGGTGCTGCGCGCCCACGACGTCCCGGCCGACTACGGCCACATCCGCAAGGTCCGCCTCGCCCAGGGGTTCCGCGACCGCATCGCGCCGATAGAGCAGTCGCTTGCCGCCAACATCATCGGCGACGACTTCGTGGCCGTGCACATGACGTGGGGCGCGATCAACGAATGGTCCGCGCATTCCGCGTACGGGCGCATGATCGAGCGTGAGGACCACCCCGAGCTCACCAAACTGCTGCGCCGGATCCAGCATCAGGAGTCGCGTCACCTGGCGTTCTACAACTCCCAGGCGCGCGACCGGCTCGAGCGCTCCGAGCGGGCCCAGAAGCTCACCCGGTTCGCACTGCGCAAGTTCTGGGCACCGGTCGGCTCGACCATCCAGCCAAAGGCGGAGACGGCCTTCGTCCTCGACTACCTGATGGGCGGCCCCGAGGGCGAGAAGCACATCAGCCGCCTGGACCGGAAGGTCGACACGCTGCCCGGACAGGACGGGCTCGACCTGGTGTCCTCGGCCGTTGCCGAGTTCGGCGTCGGGCCCAAGGCCGGGCTGCCCCGACCGCCCCGGCCCGGACTGACCACCCGGGTTATGCCCCACGTGCGGCGCGCGGTGGCCACCGTGAAGACGGCGGTCCGTTAGTGCCGGACGCAGACCAGCAGGTCAGCGGCCACCTCGACCGCAGTCACGTCCTGCTGACCGGCGCCACCGGCTTCGTCGGTCAGGCGGTCCTGGAGAAGTTGCTGTCGTCCTACCCGACGACCCGGGTGACCCTGCTGGTCCGGCCGAAGGGCAGCATGAGCGGCACCGCCCGGCTGCCCGGCCTGCTGCGCAAGCCGGTGTTCGAGCGGTGGCGGGAACTGGTCGGCGACGCCGAGGCCGAGCGCACCGTCGCCGAGCGCGTCACGGTCATCGACGGCGACCTCGAGGCGACGTCGTCCAACGACGTCGTCCTGCCCGGTGACCTCGACGTCGTGGTCCACGGCGCCTCGACGGTGTCGTTCGACCCCCCGATCGACGAGGCGTTCCGCACCAACGTCTCCGGCGTCGCCAGCCTCTACGCCGCCGTGGCCCGCAGCGGTTCGGACCCCCACGTCGTCCACATCTCCACCGCCTACGTTGCGGGCGTGCGCAAGGGCGTGGTCACCGAGGCGCCACTCTCCCACGACGTCGACTGGCACGCCGAGTCCGCTGCTGCCGCCGCCGCCCGTGCCGAGGTCGAGGCGGCGTCGCGCCGGCCGGAGGTCCTGAAGAAGGCAATGGCCACAGCGCGCGGCGAGCACGGCAAGGCCGGCCCGCAGCGCGTCGCCCAGGCCGCCGAGGAAGCCCGCCGGGAGTGGGTGACCAAACGGCTGGTCGACTACGGGCGCTCCCGCGCCCAGAGCCTGGGCTGGCCCGACGTCTACACGCTGACGAAAGCGCTGGGCGAACGTGTCGCCGAGCAGCAGTGGGCCAACACCGGGCACCGGTTGTCGATCGTGCGGCCGGCCATCGTCGAGAGTTCCCTGCTGCACCCCTACCCGGGCTGGATCGACGGGTTCAAGATGGCTGACCCGCTGATCATCGCCTACGGGCGCGGCATTCTGCCGGAGTTCCCTGGGCTGCCCGACAGCGTGCTCGACCTCATCCCGGTCGACCTGGTCGTCAACGCCATGCTGGCGGTCGCCGCCGCTCCCCCAGACCCGGCCAGCCCGGCCTACTTCCACGTCAGCTCCGGAGCCCGCAATCCGCTGCCGTTCCGCGGCATGTACGAGCACGTGCACGCGTACTTCCACCGTCACCCGATGCCCGACCAGGAGCGCGGGCACATCCAGGTGCCGTCCTGGCGCTTCCCCGGCACCAGTCAGGTGCTTCGGATGCTGCGCACCGGTGAACGTGCCGTCGACCTCGCCGAGAGTGCACTGCTGCGGATGCCGGCCTCCGACCGCACCCGCGACTGGATGGGCTCGGTCCACCGTCGCCAGCAGGAGCTCGAGGTGCTGCGCACGTACGCCGACCTCTACCTTTCCTACACCCAGGCCGAGGTCATCTACGACGACAGCAGGACGCTCGCCCTGCACCGGACGCTGCCCGCAGAGCGGCGTGAGGCGCACGGCTTCGACGCCGGTGAGATCGACTGGGAGCACTACCTGCAAGGAGTCCACTTCCCCGGCGTCACGTCCGTCATGCGATCGTTCTCCGGCCGCCGACGGTCGGCGGCGGACGAGGGCACGGTGGCGCTTCCCGAGCGCGACGACGTCGCCGCCGTGTTCGACCTCGAAGGCACCGTCGTCGCCTCCAACGCCGTCGAGCACTACCTCTGGGCGAAGCTCGCCAGCCTGCCCAGGTCGCAGTGGTCCGCCGAGATCGTCGATCTCATTCGCTCCCTCCCCCGCTACCTGCGCGCGGAACGGCGCGACCGCGGCGACTTCATCAGGACCTTCATGCGCCGCTACGAGGGCGTCGACGAGGCCGAGCTGCGCCGCCTGGTCGACGACGTCCTCTCCGAGGCCCTCCTCCAGCGAACGATGCCCGAGGCGGTCCGTCGGATCCGCCTTCACCGCGACGCCGGGCACCACACCGTCCTCATCACGGGGACGATCGACGTCCTGGTCGAGCCGTTCGCGTCGTTGTTCGACGAGATCGTCGCCGGGCACATGCACAGCCGAGACGGCGTGTGGACCGGCTACCTGGCCACACCGCCCCTGGTCGACGAGGCCCGGGCGGCCTGGCTCGGGCGGTACGCAGAGAGCCACGGCATCGACCTGTCCCGGTCGTACGCGTACGGCGACAGCCACTCCGACCGGCCATGGCTGGAGATGGTCGGCAACCCGCAGGTGGTCAACCCCGATGCCCACCTGTTCCGTCACGCCAAGCGCAGGCACTGGCGCATCCACCGTTGGGGCGAGCACACTCAAGGACGCCTGGAAGCGCTGCTCGACAGCGTGGGCACGGAGGTGAGGCTGTGATCCTCGCCCTGGAGTACCAGCGTTCGCCGGCTCGGTACCTCGCCGCGCGGGGCGTCACCTCCACCGCGCTCGGCAGCCGGCTGACGGGCATGGTCGCCGGCAACGTGGCTCCGCTGCGGCTGGTGAACCACCCCGCGCCGGACCCGCCCGGTACCGGCTGGACGCGGGTGGCGCCGCGGCTGTCCGGAATCTGTGGCTCGGACCTGAGCCTGTTGGCCGGGCAGTCGTCGCCCTACCTCTCGCCGGTGACGTCGATGCCCTTCGTGCCCGGCCACGAGGTGGTGGGCGAGACCCTCGACGAGCTGCCGGGGCTGCCGCGCGGCTCCCGAGTCGTACTCGACCCAGTGCTGGCCTGCGAGCCGCGTGGCGCCAAGCAATGCCGATGGTGCGAGACCGGCCGGGCCAGCCGCTGCGATCACGTCACGATCGGTCGCGTGTCCGCCGGCCTGCAGACCGGCTTCTGCTCCGACACCGGAGGCGGATGGAGTCGCCAGTTCGTCGCGCATCACAGCCAACTACACGGGGTCCCCGACACCATGTCGGACGAGCGCGCCGTCCTGGTCGAGCCGCTGGCCTGTGCGGTCCACACGGTGCGGCGCGTCGACATGCCCTCGGGCGCGTCCGTGGTGGTCGTCGGCGCGGGCACCGTGGGGATGCTCACACTGCTGGCGCTGCGAGAGCTGAGCCCGGCGGTTCCCATCCACGTCGTGGCCAAGCACTGGCACCAACAGGAGCGCGCCCTCGCCCTTGGCGCCACCGCCGTGCACCCACCGGGTCGGGCCACCAGGGCGCTGCGCCGGTCCACCCTCGCGCGAATGCACGTCCCGGAACGCGGGTCGGAGTTCCTGCTCGGCGGCGTCGACATCGCCTTCGAGTGCACGGGCGGGGCCAGCGGGCTCGACACCGCGCTGCGCCTGGTCCGGGCCGGGGGCACGGTCGTCATGTCCGGCATGCCGTCGGGACACGTCGACCTGACGCCGGTCTGGTACCGCGAGCTCAGCCTCGTCGGGGCGTACGCGTCCGACGCCGGAGGTCCGGACGGAGAGCGGCCCGACTTCGCCAGGGCGATCGAGCTGGCGGCGACCGCTCCGCTCGAGGACTGGGTCGAGCCCGCGTACCCGCTGCGGCGCTGGCGCGAAGCGATCGGCCACGCCGTCGACGCCGGCCGGCTGGGCAGCATCAAGATCGCCTTCGACCCGAACCGCGAGTGAGCGTGGTGCTGGAGGTGGACCAGTGAGCAGACCAGGATTCGTCCTCGAGGTCGACGAGCGGACACCGCCGCTCCTCGTCCACCAGGGCGAGGGCTTCCGCCTCGAGCGCCTCCCGCTCGGCAGCAAGGTCGTCTACCCGCCGGACTCGCTGCCCGGCGTCCGCAACGTCGACGCCGCGATCGAGTACGCACTGCTCAACCCGATGGGCATCGAGCCGCTGCCGGAGCTACTCAAGCCCGGCATGCGACTGACCATCGTCTTCGACGACATCTCGTTGCCGCTGCCGCCCATGCAGACTCCTGACGTCCGTCAGCGGGTGATCGAGCACGTCCTCGAGCTTGCCGCTGCCAAGGGGGTCGACGACGTCGAGCTGATCGCCGGCAACTCCCTGCACCGGCGGATGACGCCGGCCGAGCTCAAGCGGATCGTCGGCGAGCGCGTCTTCCGTTCCTTCTTTCCCGACCACCTGCGCAACCACGACGCCGAGGACTCGGCGAACCTGCTCGACCTGGGCACGACCGACCAGGGCGAGGTCGTCGAGCTCAACCGCCGCGCGATGGAGAGCGACCTCGTCGTCTACGTCAACATCACACTGACGGCGATGAGCGGCGGCCCCAAGTCGGTATCGGTGGGATTAGCCAGCTACCGCAGCCTGCGCCACCACCACAACGTGCAAACCCTGCGGCACTCGCGCTCGTTCAACGACCCGCCGAACTCGGCCATGCACCACTCCTACGAGCGGATGAAGGACCTGATCGGCGGTCACGTCACCGTGTTCCAGATCGAGGCCACACTCAACAACGACACGTTCCCGGCGTCGACCGGCTTCCTGAACAAGCGTGAGTGGGAGTGGAACCTCGCAGACCAGGGTCGCTACCTCGCGGTGAAGCGCGCCAACGAGCTGTTGCCGACGAAGTCGCGCCGCCGGCTCTGGCAGGCCACTGCCGCGCCGTACGGCGTCACCGCAGTGAACGCGGGTACACCGAGCGACGTACACCCGCAGACGATCGCCAACGTGCACCGCCAGCAGCTGACCGAGGTGCAGGGCCAGTCCGACGTCGCGATCTTCGGGCTGCCCTACATCTGCCCGTACAACGTCAACTCGATCATGAACCCGATCCTGGTGATGTCGCTCGGGCTCGGCTACTTCTTCAACCTCTACCGCAACCGGCCGCTCGTCCGGCCGGGCGGGACCGCGATCTTCTATCACCCGGTGCCGGGCGACTTCCACCCCGTGCACCACCCGAGCTACATCGACTTCTTCGACGAGGTGCTGACCCAGAGCACCGATCCGGCCGTCCTCGAGACCAAGTACGAGCAGCAGTTCGCCACCGATCCGTGGTACATCCAGCTCTACCGCAAGAGCTACGCCTACCACGGGGTCCACCCGTTCTACATGTGGTACTGGGGCGCGCATGCGCTGGAGCACCTGGGTGAGGTGATCTTCGTCGGCGGCAACCGGCGCACCACAGCCCGGATGGGCTTCAAGGCGGCGTCCACTCTGGCGGACGCGCTGGAGATCGCGTCGCACACCGTCGGCACCAGCCCGACGATCTCCTACCTGCATGCTCCCCCGCTGGTGATGGCAGACGTGCGCTGATGGCTGTCCGCGACGAGATCCGGCTGCTCCGCCACGGCCGCGACTGGCGGGGGCGGTCCACCGTGCCCCGGTCCGCCGACCCGTGGATCCAGTCGGAGGAGGAGCGGGAGTTCCCGACGGGCTGGGCGCGCTCCCGCGTCGCCGTCGTGGTGCGCAGCGTGCTGCGCCGAGGGTTGCTCAGGCCGGTGACCTGGTCGCAGACGCGGCCCGTGGTCGAAGGCGTCGAGTACCTCGAGAACCTGCGCGGCCCCGCGGTGTTCGTCGCGAACCACTCGTCGCACCTCGACGCCCCGCTGATCGTCAGCTCGCTCCCGCGGCGGTTCGCCGACCGGCTAGCCGTGGGTGCTGCGGCGGACTACTTCTTCGATGCCCGCGTCCGCGCCGCGGCAACCGTGCTGTTCTTCAACGCGTTCCCCGTCGAGCGGCACGGGTCGCGGCGGCTGCGCTCGCTCGCCGTCGACCTGCTGGACGACGGCTGGAGCCTGCTGCTGTTCCCCGAGGGCACGCGCTCGGAGGACGGCTGGATGAGCGCCTTCAAGCCTGGAACCGCCCAGTTGTGCGTGTCCAAGGGTGTGCCGGTGGTGCCCGTCGCCCTCCGAGGTGCGTACGCCGCGATGCCGCGGGGTCGCAACTGGCCGGTGCCGGGTCGCCCGCGCATCAGCGTCCGGTACGGGCGGCCCCTGCATCCTTTGGAAGGCGAAGGGTTCCGGGAGCTGCGCACCAGGATGATGCGCGCCGTCGTCCGGCTGTCGGCCGAGGAGGAGCTGGGCTGGTACGGCGCCCTGCGTGCCGAGGCCGACGAGTCGTTGGAGCTCCCCCGTCGCTCGGCGGAACGACCGGGTCCGGCCGAGTGGCGCAGGGTCTGGGAGTCGACCCGGCCGCTCGACCCACGCCCCCAGCGCCGCGTCTGGACCTTCTAACCGCGCCACGAGAACGGCCGCCAGCATGGGGTGTCGCCGATTTCGTCGGTGACGACGGTAGTTGGTACCGTGGTGCGTCGTTGCGCCATTAGCTCAATTGGCAGAGCAGCTGACTCTTAATCAGCGGGTTCGGGGTTCGAGTCCCTGATGGCGCACCCCGTCTACCTGCGGCGATGCATCATCGCCCCTCCCCTCCGGCCCGTCAGAGACCTCTCTCGATAGGAACTCGCTAGGAAGTGTTTCGTCGGCGGCCGTCAGAACCTCCGCGATGCGGTCGGCGGCCGCCCTGCCGACGTTGCGGTTGACGTGGGTGTAGAGGTCGGCCGTGATGGCGGTCGTCGAGTGCCCCAGCCGATCCGACACGACCTTGATGTCGACGCCGGCGGCGAGTGCGATGCTCGCGTTGGTGTGACGGAGGTCGTGCAGCCGGATCACCGGCAGGCCGGCGTCGTCGGCGAGCTTCTGGAAATGCCGTGTGACGTACTCGGGTCGCAGCGACCGGCCGTCCTCGCGGGTGAAGACCAGACCGG